>CAZJYN010000088.1:0-6438 GCA_964550285.1 uncultured Rubrivirga sp. | reverse complement strand
AGAACATGTCCAAGATTCTTGAGTTCGACGAGCAAGCCCGACGCAGCCTCGAGCGAGGCGTCGATGCGCTCGCCGACGCCGTCCGCGTCACCCTCGGCCCTAAGGGTCGCAACGTTGTCATCGATAAGAAGTGGGGCGCCCCCACCATCACGAACGACGGCGTCACCATCGCACGCGAGATCGAGATGGAAGATCCCTACGAGAACCTCGGCGCGCAGTTGGCCAAGGAAGTCGCCACCAAGACGAACGACATCGCCGGTGACGGCACCACCACGGCGACCGTGCTGGCCCAGGCGATGGTCCACGACGGGTTGAAGCAGGTGACAGCCGGGGCGAACCCGATGTCCCTCAAGCGCGGCATCGATCGCGCGGTTGCCACCATGACCGACAAGCTCGTCGAGCTGGCGCGTGACGTCGACGGCAAGGCCGAGATCGCCAATGTTGCGACTATCTCCAGCCAGGACGCGGAGATCGGTGGACTCATCGCCGATGCCTTCGACAAGGTCGGCAAGGACGGTGTCATCTCGGTCGAGGAGTCCAGCACCACTGCGATGGAGATGGACTTCACCGAGGGTATGCAGTTCGACAAGGGCTACATCTCGCCGTACTTCGTCACCGATGCAGACCGCATGGAAGCCGTCCTCGAAGACGCCCGCATCCTGCTCGTGCAGGGCAAGATCGCCGCTGTCAACGAGATCCTGCCGTTGCTGGAGAAGGTGGTCGAAGCGGGCAAGCCGCTATTGATCATCGCCGAGGACGTCGAGGGCGAAGCGCTCTCCACGCTCGTGGTGAACCGCATCCGCGGAACCTTCACCTCCTGCGCGGTCAAGGCTCCGGCTTTCGGCGATCGCCGCAAGGCGATCTTGCAGGACATCGCGATCTTGACCGGTGCGCAGGTCGTCTCCCCGGAGATCGGCCTCAAACTCGATCAGGTCGGCATCGAGGTGCTCGGCAGTGCCCGTCGCGTGGTCGTGACCAAGGACAACACCACCATCGTCGACGGTGGTGGCGAGCACTCGGCGGTCGAGGATCGCGTGGCGCAGATCAAGCGCGAGATCGAGGGTTCTGATTCGGACTGGGATCGTGAGAAGCTCCAAGAGCGTCTCGCCAAGCTCGCCGGTGGCGTCGTCGTCATTCGCGTCGGTGGCCATACCGAGGTCGAGCTCAAGGAGAAGAAGCACCGCATCGAGGACGCCGTTTCCGCAACCCGCGCGGCGATCGAGGAGGGCATCGTCTCCGGCGGTGGAACGGCGCTCGTCCAAGCGGCCACAGTGCTCGACGACGACCTCGGTCTCACCGGTGACGAAGCAACAGGTGTGGGGATCGTTCGACGGGCAGCCGCCGAACCGCTTCGGTGGATCTCGGAGAACGCCGGCGAGCGCGGCTACGTGGTGGTCTCGAAGGTGGCGGAGCTGCCCGCCGGGCACGGCCTGAACGCGGCCACCGGGGAGTACGGCGACCTCATCGCCCAAGGTGTCATCGATCCAGTCAAGGTGACCCGCTCCGCGCTGGAGAACGCGGCCTCGATCGCGGCGATGCTGCTGACGACCGAAGCGCTCGTCGTCGAGAAGCCCGAGGAGGATGAAGGCGAGGCCGGACACGGTCACGCCCACCACGGGCATTCCCACTAGGGAACTCTCGGGTCAACCCCGACATCGAAAAGGGCGCCGGCTTTCGCCGGCGCCCTTTTCGTGTGAGGAGGGATGAAAAGAAAGTGTGTGGTGCTAGACCGCCATCGGCAGCCGCTTGCGACCGGCGTATACCGCCTCGCGGTCGTCTTCGGACAATCCGCCCCATACGCCGTACGGCTCGCGAACCTCGAGGGCGTGCGAGGCGCATTCGTTGATGACGGGACATTGGGCGCAGATCGCTTTGGCAGCGCTCTCACGCGCTGCGCGAGCCGGGCCGCGTTCGCCCTCGGGGTGGAAGAAGACACCGGGGTCTTCGCCACGACAGGCCCCGAGTAGTTGCCAGTCCCAAATGTCGGCATTTGGGCCGGGAAGCCGTGAAACGTCTGCCATGAGAACCCCTTCCGAGTAGGTGCTGAAACGATAACAATCGTTTCAGAGATGAGTCAATACCCGCAGATGAACAAGTGCTGCAACGATCTGTGAGGTGCATCACCCCTATCGCGTCGCTAGGAAACGGGCATCCCACACCCCTGCGGATGCGGGATGGGGCTGTGCGCCCCACAATGCAAGCGTGGTTAGCGACTTAGAGGGTTCGGCACCGTCGACTCAAGCGCAAACCATGGCGCCGGGATTGACCGTCGCCGCCGTAGCCCGCCGTCTCGGCGTGGCCCCGGCCACCTTGCGCACCTGGGATCGCCGATACGGCCTCGGCCCGAGCGAGCACCGCGCCGGATCGCACCGCCGTTACACATCCGCGGACCTCGCCCGCCTCGAGCACATGCGCCGACTCGTCCTGGCGGGAATCCCGCCCGGCGACGCCGCACGCGATGCGATCGCCTTGGAGGTCGATCCTTCCTCGCTGGCGCCGGTCACCGACATCGTCAACGCCGCCGCCTCGCAGCAGGTCGCGCCCTCGGCGTCCTCTTCACCGTCGTCACCCTCGGCTCCCGCCGAGACCGGCACTGGCCCGGCGACACCCCCGGGACGTAGCGGCGGCGGGCAGGTCATCCCCATCCCCGGCGGAACCCCCGCATCCCGCGGTCTCGCGCGCGCGGCGTTGGCCCTCGACGGCAATGCGTGTAGGCGCATCATCAGTGAAGCGATCGAACGGCGAGGCGTCGTCTCCACCTGGGACCACCTACTCGTCCCCGTCCTGGCTGGCGTAGGTCAACGCTGGGAGAGCAGTGGTCGCGGGATCGACGTCGAGCATGTCCTCAGCGATTCGGTCCACGCCGCCCTCGCTGAGCGAGCTCGCGAACTCAAGGATCCGGTGAACTCCCGCCTCGTGATGCTGGCAGCCGCAGACGAGGAGACCCACTTCCTACCCCTCTGGGCCGTTGCGGCGGCCTTGGCCGAACGACGTATCGGGATCCAGATGCTCGGTGCGCGAGTGCCGCACGAGACCTTGCTACAGGCCGTTCGGCGAACCGGACCGGCTGCGGTCTTCGTCTGGGCGCAGATCCCCGGCTCCGCGCGCATCTCCAACCTCGGCGATCTCACCACCCTGCGTCCAGCGCCCAGCGTCCTTGCCGGGGGACCGGGATGGCAGGGCACGCCACCGCCGGGCGTATGGGTGGCCACCGACCTCACCGAAACCGTGGCACGGATCTCCCGTTCGCTGGGACTGTGAGTAGCCTGAGGCCGTGGACTCGGTCAATCCTTCGGCGGGCGGCTCGTTAGCCGGAGACGGCTCAGGCGAAGTCGAAGGAAAGGTCGCCTTGCAGGGCCTCACCTTCGATGACGTCCTATTGCTACCGGGTGCATCCGAGATCGTCCCGAGCGATGTCGAGACATCGAGCAAGGTCACCCGCAACATCGCCGTACGAATGCCATTGGTTTCCAGTGCGATGGACACCGTCACCGAATCGCGCATGGCGATCGCCATGGCGCGCCAGGGCGGTGTGGGGGTGCTGCACCGCAACCTGCCGATCGAGGACCAAGCCGGGCAGGTCGACCTAGTCAAGCGATCCGAGGCGGGCATGGTCGGCAACCCCATCACCTGCAGCCCGGTCGACTCGCTAGCCGACGTCGATGCGGTGTGCGGTCGCTATCGCATCTCCGGGGTGCCGGTAGTCGATGAATCGGGAACGTTGCAAGGCATCGTCACGAACCGGGACATGCGCTTCGAGGATGACATGTCCCGCCCCGTGCACGAGGTGATGACACCGATGCCGTTGGTCACCGCGCCCGTCGGCATCGACCCCGATGACGCCCTCGCCCTGCTTGCCCAGCACAAGGTCGAGAAGCTTCCTATCGTCGATGCGAACCACAAGCTCATGGGCTTGTTCACGGTCAAGGACTTCGTCAAGTCCGACAAGTACCCGCATGCCACGAAGGACGCCGACGGCCGGCTGGTTGTCGGAGCGGCCGTAGGTGTCGGGGAGGACGCCGAGAAGCGGGCGAGTGCGCTGGTCGAAGCGGGCGTGGACTTCGTGGTCGTCGATACCGCGCACGGTCATTCCCGCGCGGTCTTGGACATGGTCCGACGCATCAAGGCCGAGACCGGTGTGGAAGTAGTCGGCGGCAACGTCGCGACTTTCGAAGGCGCGAAGGCTCTCGTCGATGCCGGTGCGGACGGCGTGAAAGTGGGCGTAGGCCCGGGTTCGATCTGCACCACCCGGGTGGTCGCAGGCGTGGGCGTCCCGCAGATCACCGCGATCAACGAGGCGTTCCGGGCGTGCACGCCGGCCGGAGTGCCGGTCATCGGCGACGGTGGGATCCAATATTCCGGCGATATCGCGAAAGCGATCGTGGCCGGCGCGAGCACGGTGATGCTCGGTTCACTCCTTGCCGGATGCGAGGAAGCACCCGGTGAGGTGGTCTTCGTCAATGGCAAGCAATTCAAGTCCTATCGAGGCATGGGATCACTCGGCGCCATGCAGTCCCGCGGGCAAGCACGTTCGTTCAGTAAGGATCGCTACTTCCAAGACGACGTCCTCAGCGATGACAAACTCGTGCCCGAGGGAATCGAGGGCATGGTGGCCTATCGGGGTCCACTCGGTGCCGTGGCCCACCAACTCGTCGGCGGATTGCGCGCGGCCATGGGCTACGCCGGCACCGCGACCATCGCCGATCTCATCGACCGCGGCCGATTCGTGCAGATCACCTCGGCCGGTCTGCGCGAGAGCCATCCGCACGACGTGCAGATGATGCTCGAGGCTCCCAACTATTCCGGGCGGTAATCGTGTCCGACCTGCTGATCGGCGGCTCGAAGCAAGCCGCCCGCTCCTACTCGTTCGATGAGGTCGCGATCGCCCCGAGTCGGCGCACGCGCAACACCGAGGATGTCTCCACCGCGTGGCATATCGATGCCTACTCCTTCGAAACCCCGCTGCTCGCGGCACCGATGGATTCGGTTGTCTCGCCCGCGAGTGCCGTGGAACTCGCCCAGCTCGGTGCGCTTGCATCGCTGAACCTCGAGGGCCTGTGGGCTCGGTACGCCGATCCGGAGCCACTGCTCGCGCAGATCGCTACCGAGGACGCCTCGACGGTTACTTCGTCCATGCAGCGGGTGTACTCCGATGCGGCCGTCGACCCAGGTCTGATCGAGCAGCGCATCGATCAGATGAAGGACGCCGGAATCGTCGTTTCCGTCGCGGTGTCGCCCCAGCGCACTGCCGAACTTGCGCCGATCGCAGCGAAGGCCGGCGCGGACATCATCGTCATTCGCGGCACCACGGTCTCCGCCGAGCACGTGACCAGCAACGGCGAACAACTCAACCTCAAGGAGTTCATCCACGAACTCGACGTGCCGGTGATCGTCGGAGGATGCAGCACTCGGCAAGCCGCACTGCACTTGATGCGCACCGGGGCAGCCGGGGTGCTCGTCGGGTTCGGCGGGGGAGCAAGCCACACCACCGCCGACGTAATCGGCGTGCGCGTGCCGATGGCAACGGCGGTTGCCGAGGTGGCGGCGGCTCGACGTGACTATCTCGATGAATCCGGTGGCCGCTACGTCCACGTCATCGCCGATGGCTCGATGGGCTCCAGCGGCGACATCGTCAAGGCATTCGCCTGCGGCGCTGATGCCGCGATGGTCGGTTCGGTGTTCGCTCGCGCGAATGATGCACCCGGACGTGGTGCCCACTGGGGAGCGGAGTCCTGGCACCGCGAACTCCCGCGTGGCGAACGCCACCTCATGGATCAGGTCGGCACGTTCGCCGAGATCATGAACGGCCCCTCGCACCGTGCCGATGGCACCGTCAACATCGTCGGCGCCCTTCGCAAGGCCATGGCCACCACCGGCTACTGCGATCTCAAGGAGTTCCAACGCGTCGAGATGGTCGTCACCAACTAGCCCTTTTTCCCACACTCTGGGGATTTCACGGTCGTTCACCCAGTTTCGCTACCGGCAGTGGATTTTCCCCCACTGTCGGGGTTTCGACGGCCGATCCACCAGACTGACTTCGTTGCAGGCGAATGGTGGACTCGAGCCCGGGAGGCAAGGGTGGAGCTAATGGACACTACGAGACTGCTGGCCTCATTGCGTGCAACCGGTCCAAGGCTCGGAGTGATCGAACCATTCTCCGGCGAGGTGCTCTATTCGCTGCCCACGAGCACCGAGGCGGATGTTGACGCCGGCTTCGAGCGGGCCCGAGCAGCCCAGGTGGCCTGGTCCGAGCTGCCACTCGCTGCGCGCTGCGCAGTGATGCTGCGGTTCCACGACCTGCTCTTGGAAAGCAGGCATGCCGGTTTGGACATCGTGCAGCGGGAGACCGGCAAAGCGCGCAAGGATGCGAACGAAGAAGTGCTCGATGTCTGCATCACGGCCCGTCACTATGCGCGAGATGCTCGTCGATTGCTGCGC
>CAZJYN010000087.1:0-6585 GCA_964550285.1 uncultured Rubrivirga sp. | reverse complement strand
CGGGTTGACGATTCCCGCGGGTTGGGATTTGGCGGCGAGTGAGTCCGCTGACGGAGCGGTCCAGGTGGAACTGGTCAACGACGAGATTCCCGAGCAGTACCTCGAACTCGTCCAAGGTGGCTTGCCTCCTGATAGTTCCGAGCCGAGCAACTGCTAGCCGGGCTGTGTGACTGACTGATCATCGGGGGAGCACCGTGAAAGCAATGGCAATACAGGGAGCGGGAGATGAACGATTCGATGAAAAGTAATCCGATCGAGCTGGTGGAGGCCGTGTGTCAGCGGGCGCGCGGCGATGAGGAGTTGAAGGCTGCGCTGCTGGAGGATCCTGGTGTCACGTTGCAGCGTGAGACCGGGTTGACGATTCCCGCGGGTTGGGACTTGGCGGCGAGTGAGTCCGCTGACGGAACGGTCCAGGTGGAACTGGTCAATGACGAGATTCCCGAGCAGTACCTCGAACTCGTCCAAGGTGGGCGCGAGATCCACCCCGAAGGGAGCGGCTGCTAGCAGTTTGGTGGTTCGATCAAGCGATCCTCCCTCGGGAGGACTGCAAGCCCGGCTGATCACTGCGAAGCGACCGTACGCACATCCTTGGTCTTCCAATTGATGGCGCCAAAATCCATACCGGCTCGTCCGAAAGCGCTGAGGATGCAATCGCAGGAAGTCGCTGCCATTTCCGCGTCGGACAATTCGGCTTGCTGACTTTCGTGTTCCTCAGGTGTGGTCGATGACTCAGGCCGTCTGCCGCTGAACCAGATCAGCGAAGTGCCCGGGCTGGGAGACCAGCTCGTCGAATGAGCCCTGTTGAGCGACTTGGCCATCGGCGAGAACAATGATGCGATCAGCGCTTTGAATCGTGGAAAGCCGGTGGGCGATAAGGATTCGGGTTAAGCGAAGGTTCTGTAGGTGCGTGACGATCGAGCCCTGCGTCACATTGTCCAGGGCGCTCGTGGCCTCGTCGAGAATGAGCATGCGTGGGTTGCTGGCTAGTGCCCGGGCCAGCAGGATCCGCTGCCGTTGACCGCCGGAAACCGTGCCGCCACCATCGACCACAGGCGTGTCCAGTCCCATGCCCATCACCCGCACTTCATCAGCAACGCACGCCCATTCCAGCGCTTGCCAGATCTCGGTGCTGGTCATGCCACGCCCCATGTCCACGTTGTCGCGAATGGACCCCGGAAAGAAGGTCGACGACTGCAAGACACTGCCCACCTGACGGCGAAAAGATGGGCGATCCAGGACCGCGAGATCTTGACCGTCGATCGTGACCACCCCGGACTCGGGCTCCTCCAGACCCAGCAAAATCCTCATCAAGGTTGTCTTGCCGCACCCCGATGGCCCAACTATGGCGATTTGCTCGCCGGGGCTGATCTGCAGATCGACACCGTCGAGTATCGCCGGAGTTCCTGGTTCATACCGAAACACGATGTCGGTGAACACCACCGCGCCAGTGATGGTGCCGGGATCGGTACCTTCGGCGCCGCCCTCGGGGACCGCGTTGAGCACGGGTGTCACTTTGCTGAAGATGGCCCTACCGTTGAACAGGGCGCTGGTCGAGGCGGCTGTGACCGCGAGGCTGATTGTCGCGAGGGCTAATGCCGCTTGTGTTGTGACGAACTCACCGAAGGTTGCGCCGGTCGCACCGGCCACTGCAACGATGACGATCAGGCCGACGATCGGCCAAGCACCGATGACCACTGACTGGGCGACGGCGATGCGACGAGCGGCGATGTCTGCGCGGGTGAACTTCGCGTGCACCAAAGACCAGCGCTTGAATGCGCGTGGTCCAGCGCCAGAGACTCGCAGTCGATTCACGGCTCGCAATGTCTCGAGAAGTGTGCCGTTGGTTGCTGACTGGGCGGTAATCCTCGCTAATGCCCGTTTCGCCCCTTCCCGAGTGAGCAGCACATTGACGAGCAACTGCACGGCGATCACTACGGTCGTGGCCAGGAGCAGGGAGGGTGTGGTTGTCGCTACGGCCGTAAGCCCACCCAACACCACTACCGTGTCGAGAACGCCCAGGATGGCAACATCTGGAACGGCATTCGACCCCAAGGTTACCGCGGTTGCCTGGGTCATGCGATCCCCGAGAGGCAACTGGTCATGCCAGGTAGTTCGAAGCCTCATCAGTCGATCCCAGACTGCGCCGCTTGCTACGGCGGTACCGCGAACCCTGGTGCGCACCATCGCGAGACCGCGGACGTACTGCCAACCTGTGCTGACCACCAGGAGCATGACCAGGGTCGCTAGGGCGACGAGCACCGTTCGCGTATCGATATCGGTGATAGAGCCAGCTATCTGACCAAGGATGAAGGGCGTGAAGAAGCTGAGAAACGCCAAACCGAGAGTGAGAACTCCAACGGCTATGAGATCTTTGCTTGCCCGTTGAAAACCGAGGCGCATCAGCACCTGTGTGCTGACGGGCGTATGGGGAAGAATCGGAAGGAATTCCCACGCCTGACCGCTGAAGGTCTCGCGAATTTCGTCGGTGAGCGGTCGGTGCCCATCTGCCGCAACGGGGTCGAGAACGGTCCACGAGTTTCCTGACCACCGAAGCGATAGAGGGTTCCCATCCGTCGTGAGCGCGACGAGGGGAGGGCCTTCCGTCTGCCACCACAATGCCCCCAGATCGACCTTCCGGGCCCGTGCGTTACAAGCCGCCGCGGCGGCCGTGAAGGGCTCACGACCGGTAACGACCTGTTCTTGGGCTCGCTCGCGAAGTTCCTGCCCGATAGTGAAATTCGAATCACTCAAGGTCTGGAAGGCGGCTGCCAATGCTGCAGATGGTGTGTCCAGGATCGTGCTGGGGCGCATGATCGGACCGACGACGGCCCCAACGAGTGAATCGACACCTTGGAGTGTGTTCGCAACGAGCACGTCTTCAGCGATAGCGCGGCTTGCCTGACTTTCGAGTTCGCTCTCCTGGCTGATTTCATCCACGGCGCACAGCGCCAATCTGGCCACCAGATCGAGTCTTTCGGTCCAGTCCTGAACCTCGGTAGGCGCGTCGGCTCGGCCGATCTGGCAGCGCAGGCCACTGGTCAGCCACGTCCCACGGACTATGGGAATAGCCGGATCGATGACCCCTACCGTCGCGTCTTTGCAACCACAAAATCGCGCAGCACCCGAGGTGACCTTCAGCCATCCTTGAACAGAGCGATCCGAAAGCGGGACCGGTGTCACATCGGTAGAAACGACCTCACCGGGTGCGAGTCGAAGTGAACCGACAACGTCAGGTGAAACGACTTTCGTTGCCCACTTACCGCCGAGCGCAGCCTGGCTCAGCGAGAAGATCCACTCATCAAACGACAGGTCGGCGGCTAGAGCATCGGCAATGGACCACCGACGAATCATCGCGTCCGCTTGTCCGATGACGAGCAAGGTGATTCCGGCCTCCGTCGGTTCGCACCCAACCACGAGGCAGCCAGCGGCCACGCTCGTCATCGGCAATCGGCGACCAGACGGCAACTCCGCGAATACGAGAACCTCGCCCGAGACCACCTCGATCACTTCACCCGCAGCTGGACGCGCCGCAGCCGCGCCTGGAATCGGCTCACCTGGAATCGGATAGTTCATTCCGAACGCACCAACCGTGCGTAGGCCCCATCCGCTGTCACGAGCGATTCATGCGTCCCCCGCTCGATGACCACACCCTTGTCTAAGACCACGATCTCATCGCTGTCTCGGATGGTGGAAAGTCGATGTGCGATCACCAGGCAGGAGATCCCGCGTCGGCGAATCGCCTGGTCGATGAGCGCCTCGGTCGGCGGGTCAAGCGCGCTCGTAGCTTCGTCAAGAATGAGAATGCGGGGATTCCGTGCGAGTGCGCGAGCGATCTCGAGGCGTTGCCGCTGGCCACCGGATAGGTCCGCGCCTCCCTCGCGTAGGACGGATTCAAGCCCTCCGGTCCGTCCGGCTATATCGCGCGACAATTGGGAGTCTTCAACCGCTTGCTGGATGTCGAATTCACTGATCGTGGGATCCCACAGGGTGATGTTGTCCCGGATCGTCCCGGAGAAGATGGTTATATCCTGATCCACCAGCGCGATGCTTTCCGTCAGGACGACCGGCGCGTGCGCGCTTCGTGTCCGTCCATCGATCAGGACTCGTCCGCTCCAGGGTCGATACAGGCCCGTCACCAGTCGGGAAATGGTGGACTTGCCGCACCCGGATGGGCCGACGAGTGCCACGCGACCACCGGGAGGAACGTGCAGGCTGAGGTCGGTGACTATGGGGTCAGCGAGCGGTGAATAGCCGAAGGTGACTTGTTCAGTCCGAAGATCTCCGATGATGGACGACGGTGCCTCGACTTCGGATGATCCGTCGTCGTCCGGCCATTCCTCGTCCATGTCGGCGTGAAGGACATCGTCGATCTGATCGAGAGCAGGACGAAGGTGTTGTGCTTGTTCAGCGAGTGTGGCCAATGAGGCCAGGGGGCCGAGCAGGATTCCGGAAACAGCCAAAATCGCTAGGAAGGCACCGGCGTCGATTCGTCCATTGACGATCTGAAGGAAAGCGACTCCTGCGATCACAAGAATCGCGAGACCTGACAAGAATGTGGGGATCGCTGTGCTGAGCAGCATCCGCCGGTTTACCTTTTGCTGCGCCTCTACTTGGCGATTGATCGCTGCAACTCCCCGGGCGATAATCGTGTCCTCCGCTCCTGCGGCTTTGATCGATTCAACCTGCGTGAGCGCAGCCGACATCGTTTGACCGACCTCGATGGTGTCGATCAGGACCTTTGCGGCCTCGTCTTTCGACTGTCGGAGCGTGAGGCGAAGGAAGAACGCGGACAGCAAGGCAATGGAGATTGCTGATAACCCGATGGCTGGGTCGATGATCAGTAATGCGAGTGCCGCAACAGTGGATGTGATCGCAGCAACTCCCACATTGAGCACGAGCGATGACACTCCGGTGCTCATCTGGTCGATCACCAGGGCCCGTTGCGCGATGGACCCGGCACCGCGCTGGGCATGGAAGACCGCGGGAAGTCGCAAGAGTCTGTCAACCATCGCGGCCGTGAGCCGAACGGTGATTCGAGTGGAAAGTCGGATACTGAGAAGCCCCTGCACCACGGCAAGCACGGTTTGCGTGGCGAAGGCGGCTACAAGTCCTACGACGATGCCGGTTGCCGCCAGTCCGGCGAGTCCGTTGAGTTCGTTACCGAATGCGGTCATCAGCGCGGGGATGAGCAGCACTGGCACGAGCAGCATCAAGCCCACGATTGCTGCCGCGATCATTCCGGCGGTGATGTTGCCCGCGGATGCCACCACGCGGCGAAAGATTCCGGTCCGCTTTCCTCCCTTCGCGAACTCATCTCCGGGTTGCAGGGACAAGGTGATCCCAGTGAAGGACTTGTCGAATTCGTCATCGGGACACTTTCGTGGCCCTCCGCCTGGATCGTTGAGATACCAGCCCCCTGGATACCACCCCTCGACCACGAGGTAGTGATAGAAATTCCAATGCACGATGAGCGGAAATGTGAGTTGGCGCAGTTCCTCGGGTTCGCGTTTCAGCGCCTTAGTTGTCAGGCCATAAGAGCGAGCCGCGCTTAGCAGATTCTTCGCCGTCGCTCCGTCTCGGGAGACACCGCACGCCACTCGCAGTTCGTCGAGTCCGACGAATCGGCCGTCCTTGGCGAGAATCATCCCCAAGCTGGCCGCCCCACACTCGGTGCTTTCCATTTGCAAGACCGTTGGCACCTTCACGCGATGGCGTGCCGACGTTGCGTGCCTTTTCTCGACCTGGGGTGCTTTGGCCGCTGCTTCCTTGGTGGTCAATCCAGACTCACCAGTTCCCGTAAGAGAGTCGATTCGCTTTGGACGATCTCCACCGTCACTTCGGTCCCTGCGCGAAGGGATTCGTCCGGAGTGACGACCACAAGGACGTACGTTCGTGTGGGATCGAGCGCAAGTCCCGTGAGGGTTCGGGCACGGGAGCCGGGGACGGGTGTCGAGGAGGCTTCGGTCACCGTTCCTCCCGCGGCGGTTCGTGGGCCGGTGACAGACACGCTTTGGCCGGCCAGCACACCTCCGGCTGCCTCTTCCGCAACCGGAACCAGGATCGAGTTGGAACTTCCCGAAGGAAGCAGCGTGATTGCAGGTGTTCCAGCAGCTAGGACCTGCCCGGGCGAAGTCAGGACCTGCCATACGGAACCTTCCTGAGGAGCTAGCAGGAAGACTTCCTGACCGAGGGGATTGGAGCCAACTGCGATCGGGTCACCTTCGGCTACGGTCGCTCCCTCCTCGACCAGTAGCCCTTCTATGGCGAGGTCGTTTGCGTTCGAAACCGAGGCCAAGCCTGGCGCAGCGACGACTCGTCCTTGTGTTGTCAGTGATGAAATCTGGGGTGTGTTCGCGGCGTATAGCCCACCGGCCAGAAGGGTGAGAGCCACTCCGATGATGGCTATCCATAACCGAGGTGAAGTAAGGGGAAGGAGGTTGTCGATTTGCTGGGGAATGTCTACTTGCTTGAGCGCCTTGGCTCGAAACAGGTGTTGCGATGACCCGCTTCGGCTCTCAGGCGTCTCCTCGACAGCATCGAAGATCGCGTCGAGTACGTCGGATCGACGCGCCTTTGCGTCTGTCT
>CAZJYN010000086.1:3070-6652 GCA_964550285.1 uncultured Rubrivirga sp. | reverse complement strand
CGGAGTTCCTGCGCGAGGGCTACGCGGTGCAAGACACCTTGAAGCCCGACCGCCTGGTGGTGGGGGTGCGCACCGAACGCGCCGAGCAGATCATGCGCGAGGTCTACGCCCCGCTTATCGCCGATGGCGTGCCCTTCCTAGTGACCGACTACCCCACCGCCGAACTGGTCAAGGTCGCGGCGAACTCCTTCCTGGCCACCAAGATCTCGTTCATCAACGCGATGGCCGAAGTGTGCGAGGCAGCCGGAGCGGACGTCACGCAATTGGCTCAGGCCATCGGCTACGACCCCCGAATCGGAAACCGGTTCCTGGCCGCCGGCCTGGGTTTCGGCGGTGGCTGCCTGCCCAAGGACATCCGCGCGTTCATGGCCCGCGCCGGCGAACTCGGCGCAGAGGAAGCACTGACCTTCCTGCGCGAGGTCGACCAGATCAACCTGCGTCGCCGCGAGCACACCGTCGATCTGGCCCGCAAGACCCTCGGTGGGGACTTCCGCGGCAAGGTGGTGACCGTCCTCGGTGCCACGTTCAAGCCCGACAGCGACGACGTCCGCGATTCACCCTCCCTCGATGTAGCCGTGGCGATCTACAACTCCGGTGCCAATGTGCGCGTCCACGACCCCAAGGGCATCGAGAACGCCAAGCGCGTGTACCCGCATATGGATTACCGCAGCGAGATCACCGATGCCATCGAAGGAAGCGACCTCGTGCTCTTGGGCACCGAATGGCGCGAATACCGCGAGCTCGATCCGCAGACCCTCACCCCACTGGTGCGCACCGCCGCGATCATCGATGCCCGCAACGTCTTGGATTCGGGCACATGGCGCTCGGCCGGGTGGACGTTCCGCGGCCTCGGCCGCCCCACTGCATGAGCGGGCCGCTGGCGAGCAACGAGCAGATCCGCGAACTGCTCACCGACTCCCGGCTGTGGTTCGTGGTGGGACTGGGCGATGACCCTTCCCGCCCCGCCTACGGAGTAGCGAAAGTGCTGCAATCCGCAGGCAAGCAGATCGTCCCGATCCATCCCAGGGCTGCGGAGGTCCTGGGCGAAAGGGGCTTCACCACGATCGCCGAAGCAGCCGAAGTCCACGGTGCACCCGATGTGGTCGATGTGTTCGTGCGATCCGATCGCGCCGGGGAGTTCGCCGATCAGGCGATCGAGGTCGGCGCGAAGGCGGTGTGGTTCCAACTCGATGTGATCGACCACGATGCCGCCCGGCGGGTGCACGATGCGGGCCTACTGATGGTGATGGATCGCTGCCCGGCGATCGAGTACCGCCGAATCATGACCGGGGAATGACGGACGCCGCTTAGCGTTCGCGGCGGATCGAATCGCCCTTCGCGCGCGCGGCTGCGTTCAAGTCCGACTGGAACTGCTCCATTTGATCGAACAGCGCACCTTCGGCGATGCCGAGCATCCGCAACGCGAGCAGGCCCGCATTGCGCGCACCACCGATGGCAACGGTGGCCACCGGTACTCCAGCGGGCATCTGCGCGATGGACAGCAAAGAGTCCATGCCATCCAACGACGTCGCATTGACCGGCACCCCGATCACCGGCAACGGGGTGACCGAGGCGAGCATCCCGGGCAGATGGGCAGCGCCGCCGGCGCCGGCGATGATCACCCGCAGTCCCGCTGCTCGCGCGCCCTTGCCGTAGTCCAACATCTCGGTCGGCATCCGGTGCGCGGAGAGCACATCAACCCGATGCGGCACGGAGAACTCATCGAGGATCTCGGAAGCGGCCTGCATGGTCGACCAATCCGAATCCGAGCCCATGCAGATACCCACCAGGGCACTGCCTTCACCCAGCACGCGCTCACTCATCGATGACCCCCATGAAGTAGTCGGCCGCGTGCCGCGCCCGCATCGTTAGTTCCTCGAGGTCATCCCCCACGGCCGTCACGTGACCGACCTTACGGCCCGGCCGCACTTCCTTGCCGTACAGATGGACCTTCAAACCCGGGTCTCGGGCGAATACGTGGCGGTAGGCGGAGTAGAGGTCTCCGACGTCCCCGCCGAGGATGTTCATCATCACTGCCGCGGGCGCACGAAGCCGCGGCGAACCGAGCGGAAGGTCGAGCACCGCGCGCAGGTGATTTTCGAACTGGCTGGTCACCGCCCCCTCGATCGACCAGTGCCCGGAGTTGTGCGGACGCATCGCGAGTTCGTTGACGAGCAAGTCCTCGCCGGTGTCGAACATCTCCACCGCGAGCATCCCGGTCACGTTCAGCGATCCGGCGATCTGGAGCGCGATGCGTTGCGCCGCCACCGCCCGCTCGGGATCCAAACCGGGAGCAGGTGCCACCACTTCGCTGCAGATCCCATTCGATTGCACGGTGCGAACCACCGGATAGGCCACGCTCTGTCCGCTGGGCGAGCGCGCCACCTGGGCCGATAACTCCTGCACGAAGGGCACGGCTTCTTCCGCCAGCCACTGCCCGCCCGGCGGCAACTCACCTGTCATCACAGCGGCGAGCTGCTCGCGATCCTCGATCCGCCACACGCCCTTGCCGTCATACCCGCCCCTGCTGGTCTTCAGGATGAACGGGTAACCCACAACCTCGGCGAATTCCTCGGCAGCACCCACCGACTCCACCACGCGCCATGCCGGAACCGGTGCGCCGGCACCCTCCAGCGTGCGGCGCATGACTGCCTTGTCCTGGGCGTTGATCAGCGCATGCGGCCCGGGCCGCACCGCGATCCCGCGGGCCTCGAGCTTCTCCAGGATCGGCGGTGGCACATGCTCGTGGTCGAAGGTCACCACATCGCAACCATCGGCGAACTCGAGCACTGCGTGCTCGTCATCGTGCGCACCCAGGGCAACGTCGGCCACCACCTGGGCTGCCGACTCAAAACGTGAGGAGGCCAAGACTCGGAAGTCGATACCCAAGGCCGCCGCGGGGGCTGCACTCATCCGCGCCAACTGCCCGCCACCGACCATCCCCACGCGTGGGCGATCGGCCCTGGCCGAGGATGCGTTCACCTCGCCAACCTACCGAGGACCGGCAGCGTCATTCGCCCTCCAGGTGGGCCTTCTTGCTGGCTAGACTTCACCGATGCCCGGGCCGCACCTCATCTCGCGCGGTTACCGCTACCTGCAAAGCACCCTCGGTGACCTGTATCGGGAGATCGCCAAGTTCGGGATCGTCGGCCTGTCCGCGCTGGTAGTCGACATCGGCCTTTTCAACCTGCTGCGCTTCGCCGGCGGCGAGGGGCCGCTGTTCGACAAGCCACTGACCGCCAAGGTGATAAGCGTCGCCGTAGCCACCACGGTGGCCTACGCCGGCAACCGTTTTTGGACCTTCCGCCATCGCGGGCGTACGAACATGGGCAAGGAATACCTGATGTTCTTCGGGCTGAACGGCGTGGCCATGCTCATCGCCGTCGCCTGCCTGTGGTTCAGCCACTACGTCCTGGGCCTCACGTCCGCCCTGGCCGACAACATCAGCGCCAACGTGGTCGGCTTGGGCCTGGGCACGCTGTTCCGCTTCTGGTCCTACCGCAAGTGGGTCTTCCCGGAAGTGGACCACGGCGATCCCGCGGACGAGGAGCTCTACGAGCGGGACGCCTCCACCCCGATCTA
>CAZJYN010000086.1:0-2970 GCA_964550285.1 uncultured Rubrivirga sp. | reverse complement strand
AGTCGAGCGGCGGGAGTTCGTCCTCGGTGCTGTCCCCCGATCGGCGGCGGGAATCGTCGAGTTCGTGCAATTCGTAGACCAGGCGCTGGATCTGTTCGACATCGGGGACGTCTTGGATGTACATGTCCCCGTCATCGCTAGCCGATTCGATCTCCAAGGTTCCGTAGTTCAGGATCCGGCCCAGGATGCCGACATTGAAGGAGACGTTGTTGACCTTCGCCAGCGGCATATCCCGGCCCTGCTTGGTGACCAGCCCGCGGCGGATGATGATCCGACGCGAGGTGAACACGTACTGCGTTGTCACCCACCTTGCGAAGGGAACGATCACCCGCCAGATCGCGATACCGATCAAGACGATCAAGATCGGCCATTGCAGCCAGTCCAGCGAGAAGGAGCCAATGCTCCAGTTCGCCACCGAGAAGAACAGCCAGCTGCCGACGAAGACCTCGATGATGAGGACGACCGCGGGCCAGATGAGTCCGCGCCAGTGCGGCTTGAACTCGAAGGCGATGCGTTCACCGGGGGCGAGGAGCTTGGTCGGGTAGGTCACCGCTGAATAGTGGCATGGATGACGTCCCCGGCGATGATCGTTCGCAACGTTTCACCGGTCCGCACCAGCAAGTGCCCGGATCCATCCACATCCTCCGCCGTGCCAGTTACTTCCTCACCTCCGGGCAGGAGTACGCGAACGCGTGACCCGATTGTCGAACTGCAAGCTCGGTAATCCGCGAGTAGCTCCTCTAGCGGTTCGCCTAGCCGCCGATGCAGGTTCACCAGCAGTGCGGCCAGCAGCTCGCTGCGGTCGGGGTGGTGGCCGGTTTCGACGAACCACGATGTTGCCCGTGGATCGGGCAGCGCGTCCGGTGGATAGTCGACGTTGACACCGATCCCGGCGACGATCGCTTCGGGCGTGGCCTCCACCAGGATCCCGGCGATCTTGCCGCCATTTCCAACCAGCACATCGTTCGGCCATTTGATGGACAGTTCCGGCCCGGACATCTTTTGCGCAGCGTCCACGACCGCCAACGCCGCCGCGATCGGGACACGCGTGGCTTCTAGCCCGGCCGCAAGGACGGTGCTGCACCAAAGACCTGCTCCCGGATCGCTAACCCAGGTGCGTCCGTGTCGTCCACGACCCGCGGTCTGCTCGCCGGCCACGAAGCACGCGCCCTCGACGGCTCCTGCCCGGGCAGCAGCCAGGGCGTCGGCGTTCGTGGATGCAGTGGAGTCCACGTAATGGGGTGCGGGCCACGGACAGCCGCTAGTGCGCAGTAGTTCCTGCACGCGGTGCGGATCCAACTCACCAAGGGAAGACACGCGGCTAAGGTACGCAGGGTCCGACCCCGTAGGAGGGATGGTCACCATGACCGCCGAGGCGAGCGACGTCCAAGACCCGAACGAGCCGCAAGGCGCCGAGCGCCGCACCACCGCCGGCAAGGCGGGGATCCTCAAGGCCCGTCGGGCCGATGCGGCCGGCAAGCGCAAAGCCGCGATCGATAAGCAGCACGCCAAGGGCAAGATGACCGCCCTAGAGCGCATCGAAGCCTTCGTCGACCCCGATTCCTTCCAGCCGATCGACGGCTTGGTCCGGCACCGCTCACATAGCTTCGGCTTGGAAAACAACCGCCCCTTCGGCGATGGCGTCATCACCGGCTACGGCACCGTCGACGGACGTCCGGTGTGCATCTTCGCCCAGGACTTCACCGTCTTCGGCGGTTCACTGGGCGAGGTCTTCGGCGAGAAGATCGTCAAGATCATGGACCTGGCGATGAAGACCGGTTGCCCGATCATCGGCCTGAACGATTCCGGTGGCGCCCGCATCCAAGAGGGCGTCGTTTCCCTGGGCTTGTACGGGGAGATCTTCCGTCGCAATACCCAAGCCTCGGGCGTTATCCCGCAGATCTCGGTGATCATGGGCCCGTGCGCCGGTGGCGCCGTCTACTCCCCCGCCATCACCGATTTCACCGTGATGATCGACAAGACCTCGCACATGTTCATCACCGGACCGGACGTCATCAAGACGGTTACCGGCGAGGACGTCTCCTTCGAAGATCTCGGCGGTGCCCGTACCCACAACTCCACATCCGGTGTGGCGCACTACATGGCCACCGACGAAAACGACGGCCTGGACTACGTCAAGGCGCTGCTTTCCTACCTGCCGAGCAACAACCTCTCCGATCCACCGGTGCTGCCCACCGAAGTGCATATGGAGTTCACCGACGAGGACTACTCCCTGGATTCGATCGTCCCGGACTCCCCGAACCAGCCCTACGACATGCACAAGGTCATCGAGGCGATCCTCGATGAAGACGAGTTCTTGGAGACCCAACCGCTGTTCGCACCGAACATGATCACCGGTTTCGGACGCATCGAAGGTCATGCGGTGGGCATCGTCGCCAATCAGCCGATGCAGTTCGCTGGCACTTTGGATATCGAGGCCTCAGAGAAGGCCGCCCGCTTCGTGCGCACCTGCGATGCCTTCAACGTCCCGGTCATCACCTTCGTGGACGTACCCGGCTTCCTGCCCGGAACCGAGCAGGAATACAACGGCATCATCCGCCGCGGAGCCAAGTTGATCTACGCCTACGCCGAGGCCACCGTGCCGCTGCTGACCGTGATCACCCGCAAGGCCTACGGCGGCGCCTACGTGGTGATGGGCTCCAAGCATCTTGGTGCGGACATCAACTTGGCCTGGCCAACCGCGGAGATCGCGGTCATGGGTGCGCAGGGCGCCGTGAACATCTTGTACCGCAAGGACCTCGCCGATTCCTCCGATCCGGACACCCGCCGCAGCGAACTGATCGACGAGTACACCGAGCACCTAGCGAACCCCTACCAAGCAGCCGAGCGCGGCTACATGGACCGGGTGATCTTCCCGCACGAGACACGCCTGCAGATCACCCGCGCGTTGCGCACCCTGCGCGGCAAGCGCGCCGCCGGCCCGCCCAAGAAGCACGGGAACATCCCGCT
>CAZJYN010000085.1:0-6678 GCA_964550285.1 uncultured Rubrivirga sp. | reverse complement strand
GAGACGCTCTGCCGACTGAGCTATTGGGGCGTGAAGCCGGTAAAGCGTACCGGGGTGGACCGCACACCCCCACCCCAGCCCCGGGCTGCCGACCGCCCGAGAGTGGGATTGACTACCTACATGACAAGCAAGGCAAGTACAGCCGGAAGCAGCGCCCGCTGGAGCGTCGCGGACATGCCAGACCTCACCGGACGCACCGCGATCGTGACCGGAGCCAACTCCGGCCTGGGCTTCTACACCGCCCAGGCCCTGGCCCGAAACGGCGCGGACGTGACGTTGGCCGTACGGGACGTGGCCAAGGGGAATTCGGCTCGAGAGGCGATGGGGCCGCAGCCCGGTCCGCTCGAGGTGTGGCGCCTGGACCTCGCCGACCTGTCTTCAGTGCGCACATTCGCCGAGTCCTGGTCCCAGGTGCACGAGAAGGGCCTGGATCTACTGATCAACAACGCCGGCGTCATGGCCCTACCCCGCCGGGAGAGTGCCGATGGCCATGAGATGCAATTCGCCACGAACCACCTCGGGCACTTCGCCCTGACCGGGCTGCTGCTCCCGGCCCTGATCGCGGTGCCGCACTCCCGGGTGGTGAACGTGTCCTCCGGTGCCCACCGGATGGCCCGACGCATCAATTTCGATGACCTCATGGGCGAGAAGAAGTACAGCAAGTGGAGCGCTTACGGGCAAAGCAAACTCGCCAACTTGCTGTTCACCTCCGAACTGCAACGACGCCTGGCTGCAGGCGACCTCACCGTGACGAGTTCCGCAGCCCATCCGGGCTACTCCGCCACCAACCTGCAAGGTGTCGGACCCGCCATGGCGGGAGCGTCGCTGGAGGGCAAATTCACCGCGATCGCCAACAAGGTTCTCGCCCAATCCCCGCAGATGGGAGCCCTGCCCACCTTGTTCGCGGCGACGATGCCGGGTCTGCCTGGCAACTCCTATGTGGGCCCGGGTGGCTTCGGCGAGATGCGCGGGTATCCCAAACTCGTGGATCGTTCCGAGGCCGCCAAGGATCCGGCGCAGGCTCGGCTGCTGTGGGACGCTAGCGAGGACCTCACCGAAGTCCGTTACCCGCTCGACTAGCGCGGGTGTCCTCGCTGGGCGAGTGGCAGGTGCAGGATTCGAACCTGCGTAGGCTTACGCCGACGGATTTACAGTCCGCTCCCATTGGCCGCTCGGGCAACCTGCCGTGCTGGTGGACAGCGCGGGAAACGATACATGCCCGGCAACTCAGTCCCGCAAGCCAACCTCCGCAAGTGCGCGCTCCATAGTTTTCGCAGTGCTGATCTGGCCCAGTATCTGTCCATCGAACCCATCGGCCGGGACGCCGACGAATGCCGAACCCGCCGCTAGGGCCGCTTGGGCGTCCCAGGTCGAATCCCCGATCATCACCGCATCGCTCGCATCGACACCCAGCAGGCGGCATGCCTCGAGCACGCCATCGGGTTCGGGCTTGGGTTTGATCCGCGGGTCTCGACCTACGACGAAATCGATCTCGCGTCCTATCTCCAGCTCGTGATAGTCCAGGACGGCGATCGCGACGTCAGCGGGTAACAGGGTGATGACCGCAGTAGGAAGTTCCACGAGCGTGCCGCGGATGTCCTCGATCGTGGGCATGAGATGGGATCGCCAGATGGCCGCACGCTCGTGCACCGCGATCGCATCGGAGACCGCACCCCAGCGGGGATCGCCCAAGAACACGTGCAGCACCGACATGCACGCGAGGGTCGCGCGATCCCAGTCGGTATCGGGCACCTCGACGCCTGGCCATGACCCGACCAAGGCCCGCACATCCTCGAGTGCGGCCTGGTAGTCGGTGAAGGACTGCAGGTCGATCAATGTGCGGTCGAGATCGAGTAGTAGCGCTGACGGTCTGGCCATAGGGGCACTGTGGCAGTTGGCGGGTCCGCGCACGCCGGCATTCGCTCTTCGTTCCGCTGGGCGGCAGTAGGGTCGGGTCGTCTCAGTCAGGAGGATTCATGGCCGATAGCAGTTTCGACATCGTCAGCGAAGTGGACAAGCAGGAAGCCGACAACGCCATCAACCAGGCGGCCAAGGAGGTTTCCCAGCGCTTCGACTTCAAGAACACCGGCACCACGATCGAGTGGAAGTCCGACATGGTCGTGGAGATCACGTCCTCCACCGAGGAGCGGGCCAGTGCCGCCCTCGATGTCCTCAAGGACAAGATCGTCAAGCGCGGAATCAGCCTGAAGGCCTTCGACCACGGTGATCCGCGTGCCTCGGGCAAGGAATACAAGATCAACGGAACCTTCAAGTCCGGCATCTCCACCGAGCAGGCCAAGAAGGTCAGCAAGTTGATCCGCGACGAGGGACCCAAGGGCATCAAGACCCAAGTCCAAGGCGACGAACTGCGCGTCACCGGCAAGAGCCGCGACGCCCTGCAGGAAGTGATCGCCCTGGTCAAGGGCGCCGACTTGGACTTCGCGGTTCAGTTCACGAACTACCGCTAGGCGCTCGGATCGAGGGTGCGTATCTGGGAAATGAATAGCCCGCTCATCGCCACCCAGATGCCGATCGACAGTGTGTCGACCACCGTCCACGATCCGGCATCACCGAGGATCAAGAAGCCCACGGCGAGCGTCAAGAACACCAGGCCGAAGATGGACACGTATCGCTGCTTGCGCTCGGTCATGTTTCGCGAACGGGTATTTCCCTTGCCGGTTATCCCTTGGTAGAGCCCGACGATTCCCAAGAACGCGAGTGCTATCCCCATGAACGAACCCCACAGGCCCCATTCGCTGATCGATTGCTGTAAGAGGGCGATGATCAATGTGACGAAGGCGATGATGAAGTAGTACCAGCCCAGTGTCTTGTTTTGCGCCGGTGTCCATGCGCTCATGCGTGGTCCCTCCATGCGGCCAGGGTTTCCAGACCTTGAACCAAGGTCGGACGGCTAGCAGCAGGGTAGTCGTACTCCGGCCGCCATTCGAGGGCGTCGAACGGGCACACCTCGATGCAGATCCCGCAGTACATGCAAAGGCCGTAGTCGATCCGGAATTCGTCGAGGACCGCGACCTTCGTGGGTCGTCGCGATCCTTCCTCGGTGACCTCCTCGGTATGCGAATCCAAGGAGATGCACCAGGTCGGACACTCCCGAACGCACAACATGCACGAGGTGCATTCCTCGGGCAGTAGCGCGATCACTCCCCGGCGCGGCGGCGGGCTCGTCGATTCAGCCATCGGGATCCACCCATTCCTCGCGAACACCGGGAGGCAACCGCCGCCGACGACGCTGCTTTTCCTCGGCTCCCGGCCAGGCGGTCTGCACGCGCTCGGGCAACGGGGTATCCCGCCGCAACGGTGGTCGCTCGGGGACATCACGCAGCAAGAGCGGTTCCACCCCGTCCCGGTCGAGGAACTCGATCCCGAACATCTCCGCGGTCTCCCGCTCATGCCAATCGGCACCCGGGAACACGCCCAGCAGGCTGGTGATCCGCGGAGCATCGGTGGGAACGCTCGCCGACAGCATCGCCTCGTCCCCCGTGCCGGGCATCACCAGGTGAGCCAGGATCTCGATGGCTCCGCCTCGATCCACGGCTGTTAGGTAGTCCAGCGCCGCTAGGCCGCGATCACGCTGCTCGCGCGCGACCTGCTCCCATTCCTGCGGCGCCACCTCGATGAACTCACTCCTGGTGATCACTGACACACCATCGCATCGACGAGTCGCTCGAGTTCGGCGTTCAACGCCTCCGGTCGCGGCGGACATCCCGGCACGTAGGCGGCCACCGGGACACCACCCTCCCCGGTCCCGGTCCCGGTCCCGATCCCGATCCCGATCCCGTTGCGAACCGTGGGGGCATCCCAATAGGGACCACCGCTGGTCGAGCACGCTCCAAAAGCCAACACCTGCACCGGGCCGCGCCCCGTTAGCTCCCGGTGCATCCGCTCGATCGCCGGTTCCAAGGCGGTGGTGACGGTCCCCGCCACGATGAGGATGCTCGGTCCGGCGTCGTCCTCGCCGCCTGGATCCAACTGCAAGAACCCAGCCGCCTGCGCGGCCTCCACTTCCAGCGCGCAGCAGGCGAGCCCGGCCCCCACGAGCTCTACTCGAGCCGAGGGACGCGAGGTCAACCGCCACATGCCCTGCAGGCTAGCGAGCGTCCGCGGGCCGGAACCCCACATGGTCGTGCGACGCAAAAGAGAGCAGAATGTGACTTTCACCGCAGGGCGACCCCGCGCGCGCCCCGCTCGGCTGCGAGGAACACAGGAGACATGACCAAGCAGGTCGTCCAAGTCGACAGGGTCGTCATCAGGTTCGCCGGGGATTCCGGCGACGGCATGCAGCTCACCGGTGACAGGTTCACCTCCGAGGCCGCCTGGATGGGCAACGACCTACTCACCTTGCCCAACTTCCCGGCCGAGATCCGAGCGCCAGCCGGCACCCTGCCGGGCGTCTCCAGTTTTCAACTCGCGTTCGCCGACCACGACATCACCACTCCGGGTGATCAGCCGAACGTCCTCGTGGCGATGAACCCCGCGGCACTGAAGGCCAACATCGCCGACCTCCCCCGAGGGTCGGACCTCATCGTGAACACTGACGAATTCACCAAGCGCAACCTGGAGAAGGTCGGCTACCCGACGAGCCCGCTGGAGGACGACTCCCTCGAGGCCTACCGGCTGCACCCGATCGCCCTGACCTCCATGACAGTCGAGGCTCTCAAGGAATTCGACGTCACCAAGAAGGAGGCCGAGCGGGCCAAGAACATGTTCGCGCTCGGGCTCTTGCTTTGGCTGTACCACCGCCCCACCGAGGGAACCATCGACTTCCTGAAGAAGAAGTTCGCCGCCAAGCCGGAGATCATGAACGCGAACATCGCGGCGTTCGAAGCCGGTTGGTCATACGGCGAGACAACCGAGGAATTCTCCGTCCAGTATGAGGTGAAGCCGGCCGCGATGCCCGCGGGCACCTACCGCAACATCACCGGCAACCTCGCCTTGGCCTACGGCTTGATCGCCGCATCCGAGCAGTCCGGGCTGAAACTGTTCCTCGGCTCCTACCCGATCACCCCCGCCTCCGACGTGCTGCACGAACTCAGCAAGCACAAGCGCTTCGGAGCAATGACCTTCCAGGCGGAAGACGAGATCGCGGGCATCGGCGCCGCACTCGGTGCCTCCTACGGCGGCTCGCTGGGTGTCACCACCACCTCCGGTCCGGGCATCGCGCTGAAGTCCGAGACGATCGGCCTGGCCGTGTCCTTGGAACTTCCATTGCTGGTGATCGACGTGCAACGCGGTGGTCCGTCCACCGGCCTGCCTACCAAGACCGAACAGTCCGATCTGCTGCAGGCGATGTTCGGCCGCAACGGGGAATCCCCGGTGCCGATCGTGGCACCGCAAAGCCCCGCCGACTGCTTCGATGCCGCGCTGGAGGCGGCTCGCATCGCGGTCACCTACCGCACGCCGGTCTTCCTGCTGTCCGACGGCTACCTGGCCAACGGTTCCGAGCCGTGGCAAATCCCCAGCGTGGATGACCTCCCGGCCATCGATCCGGCTTTCGCCACCGCGCGCAACCACACCGGCGACGACGGCACCGAGGAGTTTTGGCCCTATCTGCGCGACCCGCAGACACTCGCCCGCCCGTGGGCGATCCCCGGCACCGCCGGCCTCGAGCACCGCATCGGTGGGTTGGAGAAGGCCGACGGTTCGGGCAACATCTCCTACGACCCCGACAACCACGACCACATGGTTCGCCTGCGCCAGGCGAAGGTCGACGCGGTGGCCGAAACGATCCCCGATCTCGAGGTCGACGATCCCGATGGCGACGCCCGCATCCTGCTGCTCGGCTGGGGGTCCACTTACGGCCCGATCGGCGCGGCCTGCCAAATCGTCCGCCGATCCGGCGTGAAGGTCGCCCAGGCGCACCTGCGGCATCTGAACCCCTTCCCGAACAACCTGGGTGAAGTCCTTTCCCGATACGAGAAGGTGGTCGTTCCCGAGATGAACTTGGGCCAGCTGAACATGTTGCTACGCGCGAAGTTCCTGGTCGATACCTATGGCTACAACCAGGTGCGCGGCCTGCCGTTCAAGTCCAGCGAACTCGTCGATGTCATCACCGAATTGGATCAGCAGATGCAGGAGTCCCTATGAGTACCGACGCATTCCCGGCGCTGTCCTTGGTGCCGAAGTCCGATGTCGAGATGAAGGCCAAGGACTTCAAGACCGACCAAGAGGTTCGCTGGTGCCCCGGCTGTGGCGACTACGCCATCCTGGCCGCCATCCAAGGCTTCATGCCCGAATTGGGGCTGAAGAAGGAGAACATCGTCTTCGTCTCCGGGATCGGCTGCTCATCGCGCTTTCCTTATTACATGGACACCTATGGGATGCACAGCATCCATGGTCGTGCCCCGGCCATCGCCACGGGATTGGCGAGCACCCGCCCGGACCTATCGGTATGGGTCGTAACCGGCGACGGCGATGCCTTGAGCATCGGCGGGAACCACCTCATCCATGCACTACGCCGCAACGTGAACTTGAAGATCCTGCTGTTCAACAACCGGATCTACGGCCTGACCAAAGGCCAGTACTCCCCCACGTCCGAGCAGGGGAAAGTCACCAAGTCAACTCCGCAGGGCTCGCTGGACTACGCCTTCAATCCGGTATCGGTGGCCCTCGGTGCGGAAGCGACCTTCGTGGCCCGCACCATCGATTCCGATCGCAAGC
>CAZJYN010000084.1:0-6711 GCA_964550285.1 uncultured Rubrivirga sp. | reverse complement strand
GCATCTTGCGGATCGTCACTACCTCGGGCGATGAGGGTGGCCAGCGTGGGCACGCCCTCGCGTAGGTCGGTCCCGGGTAGCTTGCCGGACTGTTCGGCATCGGAGGTGATGTCCACGATGTCGTCCGCAAGTTGGAACGCCACACCAATGGCCTCTCCGAACCGGCTCATGGTCTCGACGGTCGATTCATCCGCGCCGGCCATCATCGTGCCGAACCGTCCGGCGGTGGCGATGAGCGAACCGGTCTTATCGGCGAGTACCTGTAGGTGATGCTTGACCGGATCCACGCCGTCGTCCGGACCTACGCTCTCGCGGATTTGCCCGGTGCATAAGCGTTCGAAGGTGCGCGCCTGAATGCGGACCGCTTCGGGGCCGAGATCGGCGAGGATGTCCGAGGCGCGAGCGAACAGGAAATCGCCGGTGAGGATCGCGACGGTGTTGTTCCATCGTGAATTGGCCGACGGCGCCCCACGCCGCAGTTCGGCCTCATCCATGACGTCGTCGTGGTAGAGCGTGGCTAGGTGGGTGAGTTCGACGACGACCGCCGATTTGATGACCTCGGAGTTACCCGGGCGGGGGCCGAAGTGCGAGGCCAGCAAGGTCAGCAGCGGTCGAAAGCGCTTGCCCCCTGCCTCCACGAGGTGCCGGGATGTCTCGGTAACGAAGGGATAGTCACTTACGACCGCACTCGCGAGTTCGGTTTCCACCTCGTCGAGGGATGCCGCTAGGGAGGCATCGAAGGCAGGATCGGTAGAGAGCTCTCCGAGCGGGCTCCCAGTCATGACACGACGGTACTACCGCAGGAACAATCCGGCATTCGAGAGCATGTCCAAGACCGGCTGCGGGAATATCCCCAGGATGAGGGTGACGGCCACCCCCGCGGAGAGCGCGACCGTGGTAAAGGCCGAGGGTACGACCACTGAGGCGGTCTGCTCGGTCGGCTCAGCGAAGAACATGATCACGACGATCCGGACGTAGAAGAAGGCCGCGATCAAACTGGCGATCACACCGATGATGACCAGCCACGTGGCGCCGGCCTCGATCGCGGCGACGAACACCGCGAACTTGCTGACGAACCCGCTGGTAAGCGGGATGCCCGCCAGCCCGAGAAGGAACAGCGAAAGGGCAGATGCAACGAGGGGAGATTTCCGCCCGAGGCCGGCCCAGGCCGTGAGGTTGGTGGCTTCACCGTTCGCGTCGCGAACCATGGAGATGACCGCGAAGGTGCCAACGGTCGCGAATCCGTAGGCGATCACATAGAACATCGTGCTTTCCAGCCCGGCCGGCGAGGCCGCTGCGAGTCCGACGAGGATGAAGCCGGCTTGGGCGATCCACGAGTAGCCGAGGAGTCGCTTGATGTCGGTTTGCATCAGAGCAACGATCGAGCCCAGGATCATCGAGGCTACGGCGATGATCCAGATCAGCGGGTCCCAGTCCCAGCGGACCCCGCCGAAGGCGACGTACAGGATGCGCAGCAATGCCCCGAAGGCCGCGACCTTGACCGTTGCGGCCATGAAGCCGACGACCGCCGTGGGAGCTCCCTGGTAGACATCGGGAACCCACTGATGGAAGGGAACCGCGCCGATCTTGAACAGCGGGCCGATGATGAGCATGCCCATGCCGATGAACACCACGATGGATTCGCTGGGCTTGCTGGTCAGGGATTGGGCGATCTCCGGGAAGAAGATGCTGCCGGAGTACCCGTAGACCAGCGCGGCACCGTAGAGGTAGAAGGCGGAGGCGAAGACGCCGAGCAGGAAGTACTTCAAGGACGCTTCTTGGCTCAAGAGTCGGCGGCGACGCGCCATTCCGGTCATGAGATACAGCGGCAGCGAGATGATCTCCAGGGCAACGAACATCAGCAGCAGGTTGTTCGCGGTAACGAAGAGCAGCATGCCCAGGACGGCGAAGAGGGTGAGCGGCCAGATCTCGGTCTGCAGGTAGCCGCGCTGGGTGAGTTGCCGTTCGTCTTCCGAGCCCGGCAACGAACTCGCTCGTGCGGCGAAGGCATCGCCTACCGGATCGATGCTGCGCTCGGCCATCAGGGCCGCACCCAGGATGGAAAGCACGACGATCGTGCCCATCAGCACCAGCGCTGGTCCGTCGATCACCACAGCACCGCCACCGGTGACCGTGCGGGTGCCGGCGTTGAGCACGATCAGCACTCCGGAGGTGAGCAATGCCCCGAAGACGATAAGCAGTTGCAGGAAGCGCCTGATGCTTCTGGGCGCGAACGCCTCGATGAGTACGGAGACGATGGCCGCTGCGAAGACCACGATCATCGGCGAGAGGGCGAAGTAGTCGAGCGCCGGCGGGGTGAAGTTCACTGCTCGCTCCCTTCACTGGAGAGCCCGTCGATAGAGAGTCCAGAATCAGGTTCGGCGACTTGGACCAGCTCCAAGGTCCGATCAACAGCCGGTTCGATCACGTTCAGCAGCGGCGCGGGGTAGAAGCCCAGGACCACGGTGAGGGCGGCGATCGGCATCAAGGCGGTGATCTCGCGCCCCTTGAGATCGGTCATCGTGTTTGCGTCGGCCTCCAGGCTCGGGTTGAGCGGGCCGGTCATGGACTTCTGGTACAGCCGCAAGGCATAGGCCGCTGTGATGACGATGCCCAAGGTGGCGAGGGCACCGACCCAGATGTAGCGCTCGAAGGCACCCAACAGAACCAGGAACTCACCGATGAAGGAGACCATGCCCGGCAGTGCCAGCGAGGAAAGCACGGCGATGAGGAAGAAGCCGGCGAGCACGGGGGCCACCTTGTTGACGCCGCCGTAGTCGGAGATGAGCGCGGATTCTCGGCGTCTGGACATCAAGAAGCCGGCGGTCAAGAACAATGCTGCGGTCGATAGACCGTGGGCGACCATGTAGACCACCGAGCCGGTCTGCCCGATGGATGTGAACACGAAGATGCCCAGGGTGATGAAGCCGAAGTGGGACATCGAGGAATAGGCGAATAGTCGCTTCATGTCCTTAGCGGTCAAGGCGATGTACGCGCCGTAGAAGATGCCGATAAGGGCCATACCGATCACGACGGGTGCGTAGAACTCACTGGCAGCCGGGAAGATCGGTAGCAGGTAGCGGATCATCCCGAATGTGCCGACCTTGTCGAGCACACCGATCAGCAGCACGGAGGTGCCGGGCTTGGACTCCGCGGCCGCATCCGGTAGCCACGTGTGGAAAGGCCAAAGCGGTGCCTTGATGGCGAAGGCGAAGAAGAAGCCGAGGAAGAGCATCTTTTGGGTATTGGGGTCGATATCCATACCGACCAGGGACAGGAAGTCGAACGTGCCGCTGCCGAGCTGGCGGATGGAAACGACGTACAGCCCGACGAGTGCAGCGAGCATGAACAGGCCGCCGAGAAGGCTGTACAGCAGGAACTTGATCGCGGCGTAGGAACGCTGCGGGCCGCCGTACCGGCCGATCATGAAGTAGACGGGGACGAGCATGACTTCGAAGAAGACGTAGAACAAGAAGACGTCGGTGGCGGCGAAGACGCCGATCATCAACGCCTCGAGGACCAAGACGAGGGCGAAGTAACCCTTGACCGAGCCTTCGGACTCCTGGTCGCCCTCGATGTCCCGCCACCCGGCGAGGATGGTGACCGGGACCAAGGTGGCGGCCAGTGCGATGAGCACCAATCCGATTCCGTCGATACCGACCGAGTAGCTCACCCCGAACGCCGGAATCCAGGGGTAGGACTCCACGAACTGGAACGGTTCGCTGGACTTGCCGTCGAACTGCAGCGCCATCGCGATGGTCATGCCCAGCACCACGAGCGAGACGATCATGGCGATCTGCTTGGCCAGCGCGGGCTTGGATTTCGGTAGCAGGGCAACAACGAGGCTGCCGATGAGCGGGACGACCCCGATCGCGGTCAGCCAGGGAAAGTCGGTCATGACAGCCTCACCAGGATCAAAGCGACCACCAAGATGATCGCTCCACCGACCATGGAAAGGGCGTAGGAGCGGGCGAATCCGGTCTGGCTGCGCCGCAGCCGCTGCGACAGGTCACCGACGAAACGGGCGGTCCAAGTCACGAAACCATCCACCGCCTTGTTATCGAAAGTGGTGAGGACATCGGCGGTTCGGTAGGTGGGCTCGACGACGAGGACATCGTTCACCGCATCCCCGTACAGATCCTGACGAGCCGCACGGGTGAGGACATTGCCGCGTGGCGCTTCGATGGGCACGTCCTTGCGGGCGTAGGAGACCCAGCCGATGATCGCGCCGATGATGACCACTACCAAGGTAACGACGATGTAGACCCAGGTCGGTAGTGGCGTGGGGACGGACTCGTAGCCGACGACGGGCTCAAGCCACTTTTCGATGTCACCCCAAAAGAGCAGCGCCATCCCCATGAAGGTGGAGCCGATTGCCAGAACGATCAATGGGATGGTCATGACCTTCGGCGACTCGTGCGGGTGGGCGTCGTCCTCCCAGCGCTTCTTGCCGAAGAAGGTCATGGCGACCATGCGGGTCATGTAGAAGCCGGTGATGCCCGCTGCCAGGATCGCCGCGGCGCCGATGATCGAGTTGCGCTCGAATGCGGCGTGGATGATCTCATCCTTGGACCAGAAGCCGGAGAACGGCGGGATGCCGATGATGGCCAGATACCCGGCCATGAAGGTGATGAAGGTGATCACCATGACGCCTTTGAGCGCGCCGTACCTGCGCATATTGACGCCATCGTTCATACCGTGCATGACAGATCCGGCACCGAGGAACAGTCCGGCCTTGAATACACCGTGGGTTAGCAGGTGGAAGATCGCGAAGACGTACCCGATCGGTCCGAGTCCGGCGGCGAAGACCATGTACCCGATCTGGCTCATAGTGGATCCCGCGAGGGACTTCTTGATGTCGTCCTTGGCCGAGCCGATGATGGCACCCATGAAGATGGTGATGAGTCCGACCACCACCACCGCGGTGGCTGCCCAGGTGGCGGCGTTGTAGATCGCGTTGCTGCGGGCGATCAGGTACACGCCGGCGGTAACCATGGTCGCGGCGTGGATGAGGGCCGAGACCGGGGTTGGGCCCTCCATGGCGTCGAGCAGCCAAGCTTGGAGAGGGAACTGCGCCGATTTGCCGGCAGCCGCGAGCAAGAGGAGTAGGCCGATCGCGGTCAAGGTGCCCTCGCTGGCTTGGTCCACCTGACCGAAGACGTCTTGGAACGTGACGGAACCGAAGGTGACGAAGATCAACATGATCGCCACCGACAGGCCGACATCGCCCACCCGGTTGATCACGAAGGCCTTCTTCGCGGCTGCGGCCGCTGTGGGCTTGCGCTGCCAGAAGCCGATGAGCAGGTAACTGGCCAGGCCGACACCTTCCCAGCCGACGTAGAGCAGTAGGTAGTTATTCGCGAGAACCAACAGCAGCATCGCCGCAACGAACAGGTTCAGGTAGGCGAAGAACTTCCGGCGGTCCGGGTCGTGGGCCATGTAGCCCAGGGAGTAGATGAAGATCAGCGACCCCACGAGCGTGATGAGAAGTACGAAGACGATGGAGAGCTGATCGAGCTGGAGTGCGAAACTCACCTGGAAGGAGCCGACGAATACCCAGTCGTAGACGCTCTGGACGACCGTGCGCTGCTCGGCCGGCTCGGCCATCATCGCCAGCAACATCAGCACCGCGATCACCGACGAGCCGACGACCGTCAAGATTCCCAGGTACGGGCCCCACGTGTTGGTTCGCCGGCCACCGAGCAACAGGATCAACGCACCCGCTGCTGGGAGTGCGATGAGCACCCACAGCAGGGAGAACACCCCCTCGGCGGGGAGAATCTCGGTCACGTATCGGTCCTGTTCGTTAGTACTTCAATAAGTTCGGCTCGTCGATCGATGCCGATCGACGGGTACGGAAGATAGTCACGATGATGGCCAGGCCGACCACCACCTCCGCGGCGGCGACGACCATCACGAAGAAGGCCACCACCTGGCCGTCGAGGTTGCCGTTCATCCGGGCGAACGCGACGAATGCCAAGTTCGCGGAGTTGAGCATGAGTTCGACGGACATGAAGACGATGATCGCGTTACGACGAACGAGCACCCCGATCGCGCCGATGCTGAACAGCAGCGCTGACAGCAGGATGTAGTTCGCCGGATTCATCGATCACCTTCGTCAGTGGTCGATGAGCCGGATGACAACCTGCGGATGTCCTCGATTTCGTCGGTATCCACCTCGCGGACGTCGTCTCGGGCCCGCAACGGCTCGGGCACGCTCAGATCGCTGGTGCTGCCGTCCGGAAGCAGGGCGGGAGTGTCGACGGCGTTGTGCCGGGCATAGACACCGGGAGGTGGCAGTTGGCCGGGGTGCGTCCCCGCTGCGAACCGCTCCTCGGAGAGTTCGCGCTGGGTCTTGCGGGGGTACCAGCGTTCGCGGTGGGTGAGGATCATCGCGCCCATGGCGGCGGTGATCAACAATGCTGCGGTCACCTGGAAGGCGATGAGGTAGTCGGTGAAGATCAACAGCGCTAGACCCTCGACGTTACCGCCGTTGGCCGAGTTGGCCGCCTCGAGCCCGACCGAAGAAGTCTCCATGAGCCCGTTGCCGAGCCCGGCGATCAACAGGACCGAGAAGCCGATACCCATCAACAGGGCCGCGACTCGTTGACCCTTGATCGTCTCGATCAGTGAATCGGAGGCATCGACGCCGACCACCATCAGCACGAAGAGGAACAGCATCATCACCGCGCCGGTGTAGACGATGATCTG
>CAZJYN010000083.1:0-6730 GCA_964550285.1 uncultured Rubrivirga sp. | reverse complement strand
GAAGGCTGGGTTGGTTTCGTCGGAGAAGCGCGGGTACTGGACTTGGTACCGGGTGCTGCCCACGCGACTCGGGGAGCTCTCGGCCGTCCTCGCCTGAATCCCCCGAGCCGACCCGATGCGGCGGCAGAGGTCGGGCCGAAATTTGAAAATTCGGCCCGACGATTGACGCCGCAACGGGGAGGGTGGGGGACGCCGCAAGGGGCAGGGTCAGGGTTCTCGCGCACAATGGGGGGATGTCCCTGCCACCGGATAGTGCGACCGCCGCGCTGAGCGAGTCAAGCGCCGCCTACCCGGGTTGTCCGGTCACTGTCGTCGAGGCGGAGGCGCGCGGTGTGCCGCTGCGGGTGCCGCGGTGGGGGATCGGCTCGGCGTTGATCACCGTGTTCGGCGCGCTGGTCCTCGGTCTGCTGGCGGCCGCACCACTGTTGATCCTCGGCGCCCCACTGGCGATCACCGCGATCGTGGGCACCTTGGTGCCGTGGATCTCGTTGGCCGGCTGGCCATTGTTCGTGACCTGGTGGAAGGGCAACGGCCCGCGCATCGATCTCGGACTGCGGCTGACTTGGAGCGACGTCGGCTGGGGAGTGTTGGCCGGCTTCGCCGGCTTGTTCCTCGCCGGCATCATCGCGTTGATCACCCAGGCGATCGCCGGGGACTTCTCCTCCGCAGCCGGCGACGTCGCGTTGGACCTGCAGCAGTCCGGTCCGTTCTGGGCGCTAGCCATCTTCGCGGTGATGATCATGATCGGGGCGCCGATCGTGGAGGAGATCGCCTTCCGCGGGATGCTGTTCAACTCGCTGCGCAAGAAGGGCCTAGGCGCGGTGTGGACGATCATCATCACGGCCGTGGTCTTCTCGGCCTTCCACTTCGAACCGATCCGCTTCTTCCTGCTGCTGCCCATCGGATTGGTCTACGGATGGGTGCGTTGGAAGACCGGTTCCCTCGGCGCGGCGATGGTCGCGCATGGGGTGAATAACGCCCCTGCTGCGCTTGTTGTGCTCCTCGGGGTGCCCGAGGTGACAACATAGGGCTATGAGTAACCCCTCGGCGTCCCCTCGTGCTCGCGGTCGCGTGCTGGTCGTCGACGACGACGCCGCCTTATCCGAGATGCTCGGGATCGTGCTGCGGGGAGAAGGTTTCGACCCGGTGTTCTGCGGCGACGGCGGAACAGCACTCGATGCCTTCCGTAGCGCCAAGCCCGATGTCGTGCTGCTGGACCTGATGCTGCCGGGCATAGATGGCATCGACGTATGTCGAGCGATCCGGCTGGAATCCGGTACGCCGATCGTCATGCTCACCGCCAAGTCCGACACCATCGACGTGGTGGTCGGTCTGGAATCCGGCGCCGATGATTACATCGTCAAGCCCTTCAAGCCCAAAGAACTCGTCGCCCGGATCAGAGCACGAATCCGGCGCACCGACGATGTAGGCGCGCAGGTGCTGAGCATCGGTGATTTGGTGATCGACGTGAACGGCCACACTGTGCGTCGCGGCGGTGAAGTGCTCGCCCTGACGCCGCTGGAATTCGATCTGCTCGCCTGCTTGGCCAAGAAGCCCGGCCAGGTGTTCACGCGTGAGGCACTACTGCAGGAAGTGTGGGGATATCGGCATGCGGCCGACACTCGGCTGGTCAACGTTCACGTGCAGCGCTTGCGGGCGAAGATCGAACGCGACCCCGAAGCCCCCGAGATCGTGTTGACGGTGCGGGGAGTCGGGTACAAAGCCGGCCCTGCGTAGCTCGCTGCCGATGTCGCGCATCCTGCTCTTCCTCCCCCGGGCGCTGCGGCGCACCTGGCGTCGATCGCTGTTCATCCGGGTCACCAGCACCACCTTGGTGCTGTCCATCGCGGTCGTGGGTGCGCTCGGCTTGCTACTGCTTTCCAACGTGACCACCGGTCTGCTCGAGGCGAAGGAACGAAGCGCGGTCGGTGAGGCCTCGGCCGGACTCGGCGAAGCACAACGCCTCCTCGATGCCGCGGACACCGGTCCGTCCACGCCCTCGCCCTCGAGGCTCGTGGACAGCGTGGTGACCTCACTGGCGACCCGAGCGGGATCGCCAGCCACCTTCGATGTGTTGTTGCTGTCCAGTCGCAGCGATGTCGGTGCTCCAGAGCGCGGTACCAACCTCGTCTCCGTTTCCAGTATTCCGCCGGACCTGCGCAGCGCGGTGACCGATTCGCAGCGTCAGTCCTGGACCTTCACCGAGATCCGTTTCCTGGATGGTCGATCGGTACCCGGGTTCGTGGTGGGCGCACCACTGTCGATTCCCACAGTGGGTCCCTACGAGTTGTACTACTTGTTTCCGCTGACCCAAGAGCAGCAGACGCTGGACCTGGTGCGCAGTTCGATCGTGGCCGCCGGCGGTGTGCTCGTTGCGCTGCTGGGTGTCGTCGCCTATGTAGTCACCCGGCAAGTGGTGGTGCCGGTGCGCGCGGCCGCGCAAACGGCAGAGCGTCTTTCCTCGGGCAACTTGGACGAACGATTGCCGATCAAGCGCGAGGACGATCTCGCGCAGTTGGCTCGCTCGTTCAATGAGATGGCCGAGAGCATCGATCAGCAGATCACGCAGCTGGAGGAACTCTCACGGGTTCAGCAACGATTCGTCTCCGACGTCTCGCATGAGCTACGCACTCCGCTCACCACCATCCGGATGGCAGCGGACGTTCTGTTCGAATCGCGGCAATCACTCGATGAGTCCACGGCGAGATCCACCGAACTGCTGCAAAACCAATTGGATCGGTTCGAGGCCTTGTTGTCCGACCTGCTGGAGATCTCCCGGTTCGATGCCGGTGCGGCCAAGCTCGACAGCGAGTCCGTGGATCTCGCGACCCTCGCGCAACGCGTGATCGATGCCAGTGAGCCACTCGCCGACAGCCAGGGCATACGCGTGCGTTTCGCCTCCTACGAGCGTCCCTGCCCGGTGGTGTGCGATGCCCGGCGCATCGACCGGATCATCCGCAATCTCGTGGATAACGCGATCGAGCACGGCGACGCCAGTGGGGTGCTGGTGGAACTCGCCGGTGATGGCGAGGTAGCTACGTTGACGGTGCGTGATTTCGGCGTGGGCCTGCGTCCGGGCGAAGCATCCTTGGTGTTCAACAGGTTCTGGCGCGCTGATCCAGCGCGGGCCCGAACCACCGGCGGTACCGGCTTGGGGCTGGCCATCGCGCTGGAAGATGCTCGCTTGCACGGTGGGTGGCTCGAGGCGTGGGGTGAGCCCGGCGCCGGTGCGTGCTTCCGGTTGACACTTCCGCGAGTGCCCGGTGGCGCCGTCACCCATGCGGTGCTGCCGCTCGGCGAGGAAGCCGTGGAGCCCGATCCGGGCGAGGACCGCGACGGTTCCGACGGTGCCTTCGCACGCGAGCGGCCCACGGTGCGTCGCGATGACCGCGACCGCGGCGAGCAATCCGCACCTGCAGCCGACCCCGCTGACCAGATGGTCGTGACCGTCAACTTCCCGCCCGAGGAACGGGAGAGCCGATGAGGCGCCACAACCGCGGCGCTGCCATGCTCATCCCGCTTGCCGCGCTACTACTCGCCGGGTGCAGCAATGTGCCGCAGGCGTTCACCGCCCAGGTGCCGACCTCTGGACCGATCCAGCAAGGCGAGCAGGTCAGCGGTAGCAGTACCGACCAGTTCATCCGGGTGATCGCGCGGCCACCACGAACGGGCATGTCCGCACCGGAGATCGTGCAGGGGTTCTTGGACGCCAGCGCATCCTTCGACGGCGATCACGCGGTAGCCCGTGAGTACCTGACCGACGAAGCCAGCTTGCGCTGGGATCCGAGTGTGGGTGTGGTCGTCTACGAAGGGGTACCCGCGCTCACCGAGAGCGGTCCTAGCGTGCAGTTCTCGGCGACCCAGGCGGGCACGATCGAAGAAGGTGGTCGCTACCAGGTGGTGGATCCGGGAACCGAAGCGCGGGCCACCTTCCGGCTCGTCGAGACAGACGAAGGGCTGCGGATCGATGGACTGCCCAACGGTCTGCTGCTCTCGCAAACGGATGTGGATCGCGCCTTCCGCTCCTACGCGCTGTATTACTTCAACCCCGATTTCGAGATCTTGGTACCGGACTCCCGGATGATCCCGGTGATCGGACCGGGCCTTGCCACCACATTGGTGCGCCGACTGCTCGAGGGTCCGAGCGAATGGTTGCAACCCGCGGTGCGGACGGGTTTCCCCGACGGAGTCGGGTTGAACATCGACGCGGTCCTGGTCGATGGCGGGGTGGCTCGCGTGGATCTAGACGCAGCCGCGCAAGTGGCCGACGATGCAACGCGCCAGGCCCTGTCCCAGCAGTTGGTCTGGACCCTGCGCCAACTCCCGGACGTGCAATCAGTCGATATCACCGCGGCAGGTCAACCGTTCTTCGTGCCCGATGTCCCAAACCCGCAACCCCGGGATGCGTGGCCGGACGTGGATCCCAGCGGCCTGCTGCCCGGATCCTCGGCATATGTCGCATCGTCGATCGGAGTGCGCCGCATCACCGACGATGGCACCGAACCGGTCGATGGTCAGGCAGGCAGCCGCAACCCGCTGTTCACCGAGATCGCGATCTCCGCCGATTCGTCCCGCATCGCCGGTCTGGACGCGCAGCGCCAGCTCTCCGGCGGCAGCCTGACCGCGAATGCCACGTTGTTCCCGTTCCGGGGAGCCGCGCTCCCGGTGAACATCGCCTTCGATGGGCCGGCGAATCTATGGGCGGTCGATGAGACCGGTGATGTGTTGTTGTATTCACCGTCGGGTCGGGCTTTCCCGATCGAGGTGACCGGGCTTGCCGACGACGACGTCCTACGCGCCGCGGTGCCTTCGCGAGATGGCACCCGCGCCGCACTGCTCGTGCAGTCCGGGCCCCGCACCAACTTGCTCCTGGCCCGCATCGTTCGACCCTCGCCCACAGGCCGGGTCGGTATCACGCTGCAAGACCCGATCCGGGTGGAGTCCAAACTCGTCGAAGTGGTCGACGTCGCCTGGTCCAGCGCCGATTCCTTGGCCGTGCTCGGCAGCGAAAGCGCCGGGGCGGTGCAGGTCTACGAGGTAGACATCGGACGTGGCTCGCTGCTGGCCCAAGGCGCCCCGGAAAGCCCGGTTTCCCTAGCCGCCGCCCCGGGGCTACCGACCCTGGTGGCCGGAGCCGACGGAGTGGTCTATGACAACACCAGCGGTAGTTGGTCGGGTCGGTTGAACGCGACATCGCCGGCGTACCCGGGCTAACGGGAACGGGCTAACTGAAACGAGTTATGGCGTGCCGGCGATGGTCGCCACCGCGACCACGTGCACCCCGGCGACGATGAGCGTGGCAGCGGCTTCGCGTGCGGTCGCCCCGGTGGTGACGATGTCGTCCACGAGGATCACCGGCCCATCGGGTAGCAGGCCGCTCCCGCGACTGTGACTTCGACCCCGACCACGAGCGTGACCAGGAGCGTGACCACGCACCGCGAAGGCCCCCGCGGTGGCAAGTTGGCGTTCCCACACTCCGAGGGTCTTGCTCGTGCCGGCTCGCCTGATGTCCACCAGCGGGGTGCGCACCCCGGCGACGCGCTGCTCGCGGATCGCGCCGGCCACGACCGAACCCAGCGGGTCGAAGCCACGGCGCTTGGCGGTGGATCGGCGGGTCGGCATCACCACGAGCGTGGTGCGCGCGCACTCGATTCCGGCGTGCTCGGCGGCGAAGGCGATGCTGGCCGCGAGCGCGGGAGCCAGCGGGCGAGCCAAGTGCGGGATGCGGTGGTCCTTGAACCGGTAGAGCACCTGACGCACGGCCCCCCGGTATTCCAGCGCGCAGGCAACCGGAAGGTGCAGCCCGCCTTCGATGTCACCAAGATCGACGCTTCGGCGCAACCGCGGTCGTGCTCTCAGCGCGTGCCGACACTCCTGGCACAACGCGATACCCGGCGCATCGCATCCGGCGCAGGAGCGGCCGAGCACCACATCGGCCATCGATGACAGCAAGCCCGAGACGGCCCCGGCGCGCAAGCGATCCATGCACCGAGCATCGGTGCTTGCCTGGATGGCAAGTAGCGGGAAATCGGTGGCTGTGGATTGCCGGCACGCTCGCTGTGTAGGACGGGCTGTGTAGGACGCGCCCTGTTGGCCTCAGCGCGGTGGCAGTGGACTCGGCCGATCCAAGGACACCAACCCGGCCTGCAGTGCGATCACGACGGCGGCGGTGCGCGAGGGCGCTTGGAGCTGCTCGAGGATCGAGCGTACGTGGTTCTTGACGGTGTTCTGCGAGATGCCGAGTTGATCGGCGATCTCGACATTGGATCGCCCGCGCGCCATATGCGCCAGGACGTGCTGCTCGCGTGCAGTGAGGCTGGGTCCGGTCGGCTCGGGGGAGTCTTCGCGGGCGAGGTCGGCGTACCAGGCATCGCGCGGGGTGCCCGAATCATCGAGGGCCGCTCGCCAAGGTAGCGGATGGACGCGAAAACCCGCCTGGTGCAGCACGGCTCGTAGGCCGGCCGATGTGGGCCCGAGCCAGGCGATGGCGACGACGCCTTCGGAATTGAATGCCCATCGGCACGCTAGGCGTACCGCCTGGGACATCGTTTGGACGTCGTTCGCCGAGCCTCGCTCGGCGTCTGCTTCCTCGGCCCAGGAAAGGGTGAGTCGGCGTCGGTGCGGCGACGGGTCCGCCGCCAAGCACAGGGCGCCGATAGGGCTGTGGGATCCGAGGCGGCGCACGCTCCAGCACAGGCTCGATGGCACGGCTTCGGTGGACGTGCTCGCA
>CAZJYN010000082.1:0-6849 GCA_964550285.1 uncultured Rubrivirga sp. | reverse complement strand
ACCACGGCACCCTCCGGCGCCAACGAACCCGACAAGATCGTGATCCCACCGGTGGCCCCGATCGGGTTGTCCATCGTGCGAACCACCTTGCCGTCGATGGCCGGTGGGTCTAGTTCCGCGAGATTCTCGGCCATCGTCTTGCCGGTAACCGTCATGCAGTCCCCGTGCAGCAGACCTTCATCGAGCAGTGCCTTGAGCACGACGGGCACGCCACCGACCTGATCGAGGTCGAACATCAGGTACTCGCCGAACGGCTTCAGATCCGCGATGTGCGGAACGCGCTCGCCGATGCGATTGAAGTCATCGATGCTCAAATCGATGCCTACCTCATGGGCGATGGCGGGAAGGTGCAGCACGGCATTGGTGGAACCACCAAGGGCCATGATCATCGTGATGGCGTTCTCCAGGGACTGCTTGGTAATGATGTCCCGTGCGGTGATTCCCTGACGCAGCATTCCAACGACGGCTTCCCCGCTGCGGCGCGCCAAGTTGTCCCGCCGGGCATCGACGGCCGGAGGGGACGACGATCCCAACAGCGACAAACCCATCGCCTCGGCAGCGCTGGCCATCGTGTTCGCGGTGTACATGCCACCGCAGGTTCCCGCACTCGGACACACCGCCCGCTCGATTCGATCGACGTCCTCGTCGTTCATCAGCCCCCGAGCGCGCGCTCCCACGGCTTCGAAGGCGGTGACGATATTCACCGTTTCCTCAGTGCCGTCGGTGAGCTTGACCTTGCCGGGAAGCAACGAACCGGCGTACAGCAGCACGGACGCGATATCCAAGCGACCGGCGGCCATCATCATGGCGGGGATCGACTTATCACAGCCGACGAGTGTGACCATGCCATCGAGGCGCTCGGCCTCGACTACCGTCTCCACGGAATCGGCGATCACTTCGCGGCTCACCAGGGAAAAGTGCATTCCCTCGTGGCCCATGGAGATGACATCGGAGACGGTGATCGTGCCGAACTCCATCGGGAAGCCACCGCCGGCTTCGATACCTTGGGCCACTCCCCCAGCGATATCTCGCAGCGACATATTGCAAGGAGTGATCCGGTTGTAACTGTTCGCGATGCCGATCTGTGGCTTGGTGAAATCGACATCGTCCATGCCCAGTGCGCGCAACATCCCCCGATTCGGCGCGCGGTCTGGACCTTCGGTGACGAGATAGCTTCTAGGTTTCATCGACGAGGGATTAGACATGCTCGTAGTCTAGGAACAAGCGAAGGTCGGGGGTTGCATAGCGGGGGTCGCATAGCGGGGGTCACGCACGGGGGTCTTGCACGGGGGTACGCAAGACTACGGCCGCAAACGACCGAAAGGCAGCGACGTGACGTACCGAACGATCATCGATTCATCGCAACTGCAGGCGCTTTCACAATCCGATGCTGAATTGGTCATTCTCGACGCCCGATTCTCGCTAGACGACGAACAATGGGGTGATCGCGCCTTCGCCGAGGAGCACATTCCTGGGGCGCAACGCGCCGACCTGTCACGGCACTTGGCAGGACCCATCGTGGAAGGCAAGACGGGACGGCGTCCCTTTCCGCGGACCGAGGACTTCGCCGAAACGGTGCGGGGTTGGGGCATCGGACCGCAGACCCAGGTGGTGGTCTACGACGCCGATCGTGGCCTGATGGCAGCTTCGCGCGTGTGGTTCATGCTGCGCTGGCTCGGTCATGACGATGTAGCGGTGCTCGATGGTGGTCTTCCAGCATGGATCGCCGCCGGGAATCCGCTCACCAGCGAGGTGCTCGCCCCACCGGTGCCGTCGTCGTCGTTCGTTGCACGCGAACGAACTGAACTGGTCGCTGACGTGCTCGAGGTCGATCAGGTTCGCCAATCACAACCCACGCGCGTCTTCGATTCCCGCGGACCCGAGGGCTACCACGGGCAAGGCAAGTACTACGACCCAGTTCGCGGCCACATCAAGGGCGCAGGACTCGCCGACCGGGCTAACACCATCAACGACGACGGCTCCTTCCGCGCACCTGAACAGTTGCGGGCGCACTACGACTCCTTGCGAGCAGGCCAGGATCCGAGCGAGATCATCTTCTACTGCGGATCCGGGGTCACCGCTGCGCAGAACGTCTTGGCCATGGAACACGCTGGATTACCGGGGGCTCGTATGTACGTGGGGTCGTGGAGCGAATGGATCATCGATCCGGAAAGGGAGGTGGAACTGTGAGCCGCCCTTACCGATTCGCCCTGATCGGCTGTGGATTCTTCGCCCAGAATCATCTGCATGCATGGGCGCAGATGCCCGAGGTCGAACTCGTCGCCACGTGCGATGTGAACTACGAGAGTGCGCTGGCTGCTGCCCATCAGTTCGGCGGCACGCCCTACACCGACGCCGCCGAACTCTTCGCACGTGAGGATCTCGATTTCGTCGACATCGCCACGACTCCCCCGACCCATCGCATGATGGTGGAACTAGCCGCACAGCATGGAGTCGCCGCGATCTGCCAAAAGCCCTTGGCGTGGGACATGAACGACGCCCAGGCGATGGTGGCAGCCATGGCCGAGAAGGACCTGCCCTTCATGGTGCACGAGAACTTCCGCTTCCAGCATCCGATGCGCAAGGTGAAGGAAGTGATCGATAGCGGGGCGATCGGTCGGCCCTTCTTCGGGCGCATCAGCTTTCGAACTGCCCACGACGTCTACTCGGCACAGCCGTGGTGCATGGACGCCGAGCGCATGATCATCGCCGATGTATCGGTACACCAATTCGATCTAACTCGGTTCTTCCTCGGTGAGCCCGAGCGATTATTCACCGATGCGATTCGGGTGAACCCGAAGATCAAGGGCGAGGATGTTGCCACCATCGTTTTGCACCTACCTGGGGCTACCTGCATCGTGGACACCAGTTACGAAAGCAAGTCCGATCACAACACCTACCCGCAGACCTTCGTCACGATCGAGGGCACCGAGGGAACGGTGACCCTCGGCCCCGACTACCGGTTGCAGGTCGTCTCGCCCGATGGAGTCCGCGAGGAAACGCTCGTCATCCCAGAGCATTCGTGGACATCCGAACCGTGGAACTGCATCCAAGACAGTGTTGTGAACGTCCAGCGCCATTGGGTCGAATGCCTGACCAACGGCACCACGCCGGAAACCAGCGGAGCGGACACGCTTCGGGTGTTGGATCTGACCCTTGGGGCCTACCAATCATTGGAATCCGGGGAGCCGTACCGCGCGGGCAGCCTGCTGTGACCCAGACGGTGCGTCTCGGTGACCTTGCCGTCACGATCGATGGAATCGATCTACGCGACATTCGCTGGCATGACCAAGAGGCAGTTCGACGGATCTATCCGGTCTTCCAGGATCGGAATTGGACGAACAGGCCGTTTCGCATCGAGTCACAGCATGTCGAGGAACTGCCGGATTCCGTCTCACTCGTGGCCACGGGAACCGGTTCCTTCGATGCCGAGCCGCTGCACTGGCAGGTCGAAGCGCAGATCCGAGCCACTGGAATCGACTACCGCTTCACGGCCGAAGCCTCAGCAGCCTTCCGGCGCAATCGTTTGGGGATGTGTGTGCTGCATCCGATGACTGCCGCTGGCTCTGTAGTCAAGGTCGAACACGTTGGCGGTGAGGTCGAGGACAGCCGCTTACCCGGCCAACTCTCACCTTTCCAGCCGTTCCTCGATATCCGAGCGATCACCCACGAATTGCCCGATGGCAGCGAGGCGCTAGTTCGCCTCCTGGGTGAGACCTACGAGATGGAGGACCATCGGAACTGGACCGACGCCTCGTTCAAGACCTACTGCACTCCGATCTCGCTGCCCTTCCCTGTCGAGCTTGCAGCAGGTGAGCGGATCGATCAGCGAATCGAGGTCTCTTTCGCCGGTGGTCGTCGATCCCAACCTTCGCCAGTCGAGGATTCCGTATTCATCGATGTGCACGAGAGTGTGCATGCACTACCTAGATTGGGCCTGGGCCTAAGCCATGAGGATCTGGCCAAGCCGGATCAACAACTATCGCAACTTGCCGATCTCGGACTGGACCATCTACGAGTAGAGATCGAGGCAGCATCACCGGAGGCTGCGCCCACTCTCGTTCGCGCTTGCGAGGTGGCTCGAAGCCTCGGCACCGCATTGCACATCGCGGCTAAGTGCGCCGATCCCAGCGAGCTTTCCGCCTTCGCGGACCTGCCTGAGCAGGTGGTGGCCCCTATTCGTTTGCTGTATGTCTTCAGTTCCACCGACAAGGTGACTGCCGATGCCTGGTCCGCCTCGGCACGAGACGCCCTAGGTGACTCCTGGACCCACGTACTCCTCGGTGGTGGAACCGATCTGTACTTCACCGAACTGAACCGCGAACCGCCTGATCCGCTGGCATTCGATGTGCTCAACTTCTCGCTGAATCCGCAAGTCCACGCCTTCGACGATCGCACCCTCATCCAAAACACCATGACCCAACGGATCGTGGCGCAGGATGCACCTCGCATCACCGACCCCGCACGGATCTCGGTGTCGCCGATCAGTTTGCGTCCACGCTTCAATCCCAACGCGACCGATCCGACATCCGATGTCAGCAACACCGATCTGCCTAGCGACGTCGACGCTCGCCAACGGACCTACTTCGCTGCGAATTGGACGGCCATGAGCATCAAGTACCTCACCGCCGCCGATACCGTGGATACCGCCACTTACTACGAGGCTTTCGGTTGGAAGGGAATAACCGAACCTGGCGAACCCTTCCCGGTGTGGCAGGTCTTCTCCACGCTCACCGGCATGACCCACGCGCACGATTGCACCTCGAGTGACCCGGAGAGGGTCGATGCTCTGATCGTCAGCAATGACGCGAACAAGGTGGCGCTGGTTGCGAACTGGACGGCCCACGAACAATCCATCCGCTTGGGCACCATGGACGATGTCACGGTGCCCGGTCACAGCCTGACCCCCATCAGGCTCCCCTCCAATTGAAAGGTGATCATGCGACCTGCACCGACCTTGCCCCCCACCAACGAGCTCTTCCGCATGGACGGCATGCGCGTCCTGCTCACCGGAGCCGGTGGTGCCATCGGATCGGTCCTTGCCAAGGCATTCGCCGATCTCGGCGCCGCGGTGGCGGTGCACGACCTGAACCTCGAGAAGGTCGAATCCTTGGCACGGGAGATCACCGATGCCGGTGGGCAGGCCCATCCCGTTGCGGCGGACATCTCCGATCCGGCTCAATGCACCGAATTGATCGATTCCGCCGTCGGCGCCCTCGGTGGACTAGATGTCCTGGTGAATGGCGCAGGCATCAATCGACGCAAGCCGATCCTCGACGTCACGGTCGATGACTTCGATGCCATCACAGCCGTGAACATGCGAGCCGTTTACCTGCTCAGCCAGGCCGCACATCCACACCTGAAGGCATCCGGGCGCGGATCGATCGTGAACCTCAGTTCCCTCAGCGCCCGCTACAGCTTCAACACCATCTCGGTCTACGCAGCCACCAAGGCCGCCGTCTCCGGAATGACCCGCAGCTTCGCCCGGGAATGGGCCGGCGATGACATCCGCGTCAACTGCATCGAGCCGGCGGTCGTCCAAACCGAGTTCACGAAACCGCTGTGGGGTGAGGAGCACCGCTACCGCTGGTTCGGCGAGACGACTCCCGTCGGTCGCCTAGCCCAAGCGCAGGAACTAGTCGGCGCGGTCGTCTTCCTCGCTACGCCGGCCTCCAGTTACATAACCGGTCAGGGAATCGTGATCGAGGGAGGGATCCTGGCCGGCGGCGATTGGGACTCCTACGCGGAGACCAATTCCTGACGCTGTTCACCTAGACCGGTGATACCCAACTTCATGACGTCGCCGGCGTGCAGGTAGCCGGGCTCGGGCATACCCATCGCAACACCCGGGGGCGTTCCGGTATTCACCAGGTCCCCTGGTTCAAGCACCATGAACTGGCTCACGTGGTGCAAGATCACGGCGGTGTCGAAGATCATGTCGTGAGTGGAGCCGGTTTGGCGTCGCTCATCGTTGACGTCGCACCACAAGTCCAAGCCCGCCGCTAGATCTACCTCGTCGGGGGTCACGAGCATCGGACCGCAGGGGTTGAACGTCTCGCAGGACTTGCCCTTGATCCACTGACCGCCCCCGCGGCTTAGTTGCCATTCGCGTTCGGAGACGTCGTTGCTGATCGTGAAGCCGGCGATATGGCCTAGCGCTTGCTCGGGAGAGTCGAGATAACGGCATTGCTTGCCGATTACCACCGCGAGCTCGACCTCGTAGTCGACTTTCGTAGACCCGCGCGGGATGAGTACGTCGTCGTAGGGCCCAACGAGGCAGTTCGGTGCCTTGGTGAACAAGATCGGCTCCTCGGGCACCTTCATGCTGGATTCATTCGCGTGATCCACGTAGTTCAAGCCAACACACAAGATCGTGCTCGGTTGCGCTATCGGAGCCCCGATCCGTCCGGTGACGGCAGGCAAAGTCTCCGGGTCGATATCCCGCAAGCGCGCGATGCCGTCGGCCGCGAAGAAGTCCGGCGTGAAATCACCAACGACGGTCGATAGATCTCGATGAACCCCCGCAGCATCGAGGATGGCCGGGACTTCGTGACCCCGTTCGCCGATCCTCGCCAATTTCATGTCATTTTCCTTTCAGTTAGTGGGCGTAGTCGTGCTTTTGCTGGTGGAAACGCACAGTTTGGTGCCGATTCCGGGGGAAGCGAAGCGTTTCCCCCGGAATCCGGGGGAAACGATTAGTCGGTGACGGCGCCCTGGGAGGCCGACCCGACGAGCCTTTGGTACTTGGCCAATACCCCGCGGGTGTAACGCGGGGGTAGCGGTTCGAAGGTCTCCCGGCGAGCCTGGAGTTCGGCCTCATCCACCAGGACATCGAGCGTGCGGTTCGGG
>CAZJYN010000081.1:0-7017 GCA_964550285.1 uncultured Rubrivirga sp. | reverse complement strand
CGGAGCGGGTGACGGGAATCGAACCCGCGCTGTCAGCTTGGGAAGCTGATGTTCTGCCATTGAACTACACCCGCGTGGAGCCTTCCGGCTCGTAGCCCGAGTCTAGCGAGGATGCGTGAGGCCTCCTACCCTGCAGGTATGGAGCAAAGCAACGTCTTCGGCGAACCCCTGGAAGTGTGCAGCCTCGATCCGGTGACCGGTTTCTATCGGGACGGTTTCACGAACACCGGCCCCGACGATCTTGGTTCGCACACCGTGTGTGCTGTGGTGACCGAGGAGTTCCTCGAGCACCAGAAGTCAGTAGGCAACGATCTGAGCACTCCGCGACCGGAGTTCGGCTTCGCGGGATTGAAGCCCGGTGATCGTTGGGGTGTGTGCGCTGGTCGCTGGCTGCAGGCTTACGACGACGGCATCAAGGCGCCCGTCGTCTTGAAGGCAACGAACCAGGCAGCACTGTCGGCCGTGCCGATGGAGGCGCTAGCCGAGTGCGCCGCCGATGTTCCCGATGACGTCAGCGACTTGGAGTAGTCAGCCGCATCCCACGATTTGTTTCGTCCTCATGCATCCAAACGCGTACCGCTGAACGAAGTACCAGTAGATACATCGCGCGGCGGCTCGGTTCGCGCGAACGCGAATTAAGGAATTGACATGAAGACATCACGACGTAAGAAGGCTGTTGCGATCGCCGCATCGACACTCGTTATGGGTGCGGTTGTCTCGGCACCGAACGTGCAAGCTATGGACGGAAACAAGAGTCTCGCCAGTGTTCTCGATGTGGGCAATGCCGACTTTGACCGCAATAGCGGTGACTTCGACATCCTCACCAAAGCTGCGGAAGCTGTTCTCGAAGCGAAGCCCAATTCCCCGGTCTCGCTCCTTGCCGATGGCGATACAGCACTCACCGTCTTCGCTCCGACGGATAAGGCGTTCCGGAACCTCGCCTCCGCGCTCGCGGGTCACAACATCTCCTCGGAGTCCGATGCCTTCGATGCTGTTGCCGGTCTGGGTATCGACACAGTCGAAACGGTCCTGCTGTACCACGTGATTCCAGGCAGCACGATCACGTCGGCCGACGCGCTGGCGTCCGACGGTGCGGTCCTGGCTACCGCGGAGGAGGGCAAGAACACGAAGGTTCTCGTCTCCGACGCTCCCTCTATTCGGCTGCGGGATTACGCACCGAAGTTCAAGAACGCCAAGGTGATCTTGGATGCGGTTGATATCAATGAGGGGAACATGCAGATCGCGCACGGTGTCGATGCGGTGATGCTGCCCTTCGCCCCGTAGCCACGCTTGTCTCTTCACCCAAGAAGGTGGTCCCTCGATCCGCGAGGGGCCACCTTCTTGCGTGCGCCTGTCTATCTCATCTGACTCCAGGTGACGGTCTTCCGCGTCGTTCCCTTCGGCTAGTTGCCGGTGAGCCGGCCGTACCGGTGCATGGTCTGCGAGATCGCCTGCTCCTTGAGCAAGCGCAGCACATCGAGGCGACCGATGCCGGTTACCGAGGAATCATCGATCGTGACACCTGCCTGATGCGCAGCTCGCAGGACGTCGTCGTTCGCCGTGGTGAGTAGGCGGAGTCGGACATCGCCGGACATGCACGAGAGCCGCGCAGCAAGTGCCGCGTCGGTTTCGGTGTCGGTCGCGCTGAACTCGATGGGAGTGCCGGTCACCTGCGCGGCAGCCTTCAGCAAAGTGACGTCGTCGTTGTCCAGGGAAGTGACCCGGGCGATAACCAGATCGAGGGGGCGATAGCGCAACACGTTGCTCTCACTTGCCAGGCCCGTGGGGTCGTGTTCGAGTGAGAAGTACGTCCGCCAAGCGTGCTCGTAGTCTGCGATTGCCCTTTCGACGTCCGCAAAGTGCCCTTTCGAGGTCGAAAAACTGCCCTTTCGCGACCAGGTGCCGTAGGAGTGCAGATGGTCGGGGCCGCCGGGCTTGGTGCCGGAGCCGACCGAGCTGCGCTTCCAACCACCGAACGGCTGGCGACGGACGATCGCGCCGGTGATGTGCCGGTTGATGTAGGCGTTTCCGCACTGCACGTGCTCGCGCCAGTATGCGATCTCCTTGGGATCTAGCGACTGGATGCCACCGGTGAGCCCGTAGATGGGGGCGTTTTGCAGTTCGACCGCGTGCGCGAGGTCATCGGCTCGCATCAGTCCCAAGACCGGGCCGAAGCACTCGGTGAGGTGGAACCACGATCCCGGCTTCACGTCGCGACGCACACCGGGAGTCCATGTCGTCTCGTCGAGTTGCTGCGGGGCGACGAGCCAGGATTCACCGGGTTCGAGTGTGGTGAGCGCGCGCTCGAGTGGGCCGCGCGCAGGTGCGATCAGCGGGCCCATGATCGTCGCGAGATCGGTTGCCGGCCCGACCTTCAAACTGCGCACCGCATCGGCAAGGCGCACGTGGAAGGAAGGATCGTCGTAGACGCTCGCCTCGATGATCGCCAGGCTCGCTGCCGAGCACTTCTGCCCGGCGTGACCGAAAGCGCTCTTCACCAGGTCCTTGATCGCCTGATCGATATCCGCTGCTGCAGTGATGACCATGGCGTTCTTGCCGCTGGTCTCGGCGTTAATCCGCAGATTCGGCTTCCACGAGGTGAACAGGTCCGCGGTCTCGAGGCTGCCGGTGAGCATCACGAGATCGACGCTCTCGTGGGTGATCAAATGCTGGCCGACCTCGTTATCCGGCGTGCAGGCCAGTTGCACAAGGTCCTCGGGAACACCTGCTCGATGCAGCGAATCGACGAGCAGCGCGCCGACCTCGCGCGCTTCTGGGGCGGGTTTGAGGATGGCTGCGCCACCGGCAGCGATCGCGTGCACCAGCCCGCTCAACGGGATCGCATAGGGGAAGTTCCAGGGTCCAGCGACCACCGTCACCTGATGCGGCTGCCAGGCAAGGCGGTGCTTGTCGCGCTCGTCTTGCTTCCCGTACTCCTCGTGCGCGAGCGTCAGGTGCGCCGCGTACTGCACGAAGTCGATGCCCTCGCTTATCTCCGGGTCGGACTCGCGAACGGTCTTGCCCATGACATGAGCTTCCGCCGCGATCGCCTCACCGCGACGCTCCTCCAGCACTTCGGCAACCTGGGCCAACACCATGCGACGCGCTGCCCAAGTGGTGTTCGCCCATTGCGCCTGCGCCTGCTGGGCGCGCTGCACCATCGCATCCACTTCCTCGACCGTCTCCACAAGTGTTGGTGGAGCCTGGACGTAGTGGTCGAGGTGCTGTTGCAGCCAGCGGCGATTGCCCGGCACGGTGAAGTCGGTGTCCGGGACGTTGTGGAAAGAACCATCCACAGCGAACCTGGCGACGGGCTGCGTTCGATCCTGGTCGCGGCGAGTCTCGGCGGTGACTTCGTGCCGCTGCGCCACTGAATCCCGGAAGCGCCTGGCCTGCTCGTGCCATTGCGCACTCCCGGGCGTGATGTCGAATAGTGCGCTCAGGAAGTTCTCCGGTGAGGAGTTCTCGTCGAGCCTGCGGGAGAGGTAGGCGATCGAAGCATCACGCTCGGACTGCTCGACGATCGGTGAATACAGCAGTAGACCCCCGGCATCGTTTCGCACCGCGCGGGACTGCGGGAGCGCCATCCCCTCGAGCATCTCGATCTCGATGCGATCGTGCGCCCCGAGTTCATCGCGCAAGGTCAGTGCCCAGGCCACTTCGAACAGGTTGTGGCTGGCAACACCGATGCGCAGCGCACCCGGTGTCGCGTGGACGAGGGCGCATTCCAGCATTGCCTTGTAGTTCGCGTCCACGTCCGCCTTCGACGGGTAAGGCGCCGGTTGCCAGTCGTGGAGCTCGGCTTCGACGGCTTCCATCGCGAGATTGGCACCTTTGACCAGACGGATCTTGATGCCCGTTCCGGTGCGTGCGTACCGGGCATTCGTCCAATCGATCAAGGTCTGCAAGGCAGCGCGCGAATCGGGGATGTAGGCCTGGAGCACGATCCCCGCTTCCAAATCGTCGAACTCGTCTTGATCCAGGACGGCCATGAAGGAACGCAGGCTCAATTCCAGATCCCGGTATTCCTCCATGTCCAGGTTGACGAAGGTCCGTGGTGAGGCGTCGCGCGCCGTTCGATACAGGTCGAGCAGTTGTCCCTCGATGCGCGCGAGAGAGTCGGCTTCGGCGAGGACGTCGAGGTTGGCGCAGATCGCGGAGATCTTGACCGAGACGTAGTCGACATCGGGTCGACGGATCCGGGCGAGCACCTTCGCGGTGCGGGCACGCGCCTCATCGTCGCCGAGAATCGCCTCACCGATGATGTTCACGTTCACGCGAAAGCCCTCGTCGGTGCGGCGATCGACGTACTTGCTGAAGGTCGGTTCCTCCGCGGCGAGGATGACGTCGGCCGTGTCCTTGCCGATCCGCCAATCGACCGCTTGCTCGGTAACCCACGGCATCGCCGGCGCGATCTTGCCCAACGTGGCCAGGCCAAGCCGATCGATGCCACCGAGCGATGCGGGGACGCCGTCCGCGGTGAGATCGTGCAAACGCTCGGCGGCGCGCTTTCGGTCTCGGATGCGCAGGACCTGATCGGTGAGGTCGAGCAGTAGGTCGCGACCGGCGTCGTCGGCGAGCAGCCGGGCCAGCCGCTTGGAGGAGGCGGCCTCGGACCGGGAGGTATCGGCCAAGGACGCCTCCAACAGCGCTAGGGCGCGGGCTTCGGCCTTCGCCATCAGGTAGTCGTCGGATGGCAGTTCGCCGGTGCCGGATCTATCGAGACTCGGTGCGCTCATGGCCCCAGGATCATGGCCACGCGAGCGCTCGTCTTGTGCCACAGTGACCCAATGCGTGTCGAATTAATACAAAAGCCTATTCCGGATGAAGTGCTCCGGCCGTTCACCGAATTGGTGGACGGTATCCCGCAGGTGATGGCCTCCGCGAAGGGAACCGACGGGCGATACGTGTTCGTCAGTGCCGGCTTCTGCAACCGTGTCGGCCGAAGCGCCGATCGGATCATCGGACGCACGGTCGAGGATCTCTTCGCCACCGAAATGGCCGAGTCCTATGCCGCCCAGGATGCACAGGTCATCGCGACCGGTAAGCCGCTACGCGGTCACTTGGAGTTGATCGTTCGCGCCAATAGCTCGCTTGGCTGGTACGTCACGAACAAGTCAGCGTTGAAGGATGGTGATGACGTTGTAGGTGTCGCCGTCTTGTCGATCGACCTACAGTCCCAGGTCAATAGTGCGCACGCCGGGCTCGCCAGTGTGATCGCATCGGTGCGCAGGGATATCTACCACCGCTGGCGCGTTGCCGAGATGGCTGACGTTGCTGGTTTATCGAGTCCCCAACTCGAGCGGCTGTGCCGGCGAACATTGGGCATCCCGCCGCAGAAGCTGCTGCAGCGCCTGCGTTTGGAGCATGCCGTGCACCTCATCACTTCCACGGAGATGTCCATGGGTGACATCTCCGCCGAATGTGGTTTCTACGATCAAGCCTCGTTCACCCGTCAGTTCCGATCGGTACTCGGGCTGACACCAGGGGCCTACCGGCGAATCACCTGAGCACTACTCAATTGCCGCGCGCACATCGGTGTGGGTGAAGTCCGTTCCCTTGAAGAGCAAGGTGTCGTCTAGCGCGATTGCTGCCGCATAGGCGAAGCAGTCTCCAAAGTTGAGCCCGGCCCGGTGCCCGGAGCCTTTACCGAAACGTCGGTAAGCCTGACGTGCGATATCGGCTTGGTGCAGATCGACGGGGATTACGTCGATGTCGAGGTTCGTGACGAACCGATCGAATGCCCCGAGCATGCGTGCGTCGATCACGATTCCGGCTTCCAGGTAAGTGGCCGCGCTCATCGCAGGCTGTGACGTGTCGACCAGATGCTCAGCGAACCGCTCGGCGTCGGGTTCACCCAGGCAGATAGCTGCGGCGACGGAGGAGTCGATGATCATGCGGGCAGGCCGGTGTGGGGGTCGTACAACTCGGCGAAGGGATCGGTTTCGCAGCCGAGCCCGCGTTCCCGAGCCGCTGCGATAAGTCCGCTGAGCACTTCGTGCTTGGCTTCCCGGCGGCGGTTGTGCTCGTCGAGGGCCGCTTGCAACGCGGCGGTGACCGCTCCGGTCATAGTCGTCCCCTGGACTTCGGCGAGTTCACGGGCCAATCGGTGCGCCTCGGGATCTTTGATGTTGAGCACGTTCGCGAGTCTACCTTCCTGGTCTCACGTGTCTACCTTTTATCCACAGCGCTCCCTGCGGCTCCGCATGATCTGTATCCCCGTGGGCGAGTAGCCTCGCCCCGTGCTGCTGAGCGATCGGGATATCAAGTCGGAAATCGCATCTGGACGCGTCCAGATGGAGCCCTACGACGAAGCGATGATCCAACCGTCGAGTATCGACGTGCGGCTCGATCGTTGGTTCCGGGTGTTCGAGAACCACAAGTACCCACACATCGATCCGTCGACCGAGCAAGAGGACCTGACTCGGTTGCTGGAAACCGAGGGTGACGAAGCCTTCGTGCTCCATCCCGGTGAATTCGTGCTGGCATCGACCTACGAGGTGGTGACCTTGCCCGAGGATGTGGCCGGTCGTCTGGAGGGTAAGTCGTCCTTGGGGCGATTGGGGCTCCTCACCCATTCCACGGCCGGGTTCATCGACCCCGGATTCTCCGGTCACGTGACCCTCGAGTTGTCCAACGTGGCAACGCTGCCGATCAAGTTGTATCCGGGAATGAAGATCGGGCAGTTGTGCCTATTTAGGCTCTCTTCCCCGGCGGAACATCCCTACGGCTCGGAGAAGTACGGCTCGCGCTATCAAGGGCAACGCGGTCCTACGCCGTCACGTTCCTACGCGAACTTCCACCGCACGCAGTTGTAGTCAGCGACTCGCGTAATCTGCCGCAGTGAACCGAGGTTTACTCGCAGTAGTACTCAGTTTCACGCTTGCATTCGCCTTGGGCCCAACAGCGGCGCAAGCTGCAGATCAACCCCCAAGCCCTAATCCCACGTCCGGTGCGCTCTCACCGACCTTCCCGTTCTGCAGTTGGTGGGTGGAGACCTCCACGCAGAACTCGAAC
>CAZJYN010000080.1:0-7043 GCA_964550285.1 uncultured Rubrivirga sp. | reverse complement strand
ACCTGGGCGCCGTCGGCGAGCAGGTGTCCGATCAACCGACCCCCGACCTTCCCGGCGCCGATCACACCCACGGTGCGGCCTGCGAGATCGGCCGTTCCGAAGGCGGCGGCCGAGCCGGCGCGCATACCGGCGTGGACGCCGATCGCGGTCAAGATCCCGGAGTCACCGACGCCACCCTTCTCCGGTGATCGTCCGGTCGTCCATCGGCACGATTCACCGATGACGTCCATGTCGGCGACGCGCATGCCGACGTCACCGGCGGTCACGTAACGTCCACCGAGTGAACAGACCATTCGGCCGAAAGCGAGCAACAGTTCGCGCGGCTTGTTCGCAGGATCATGGACGATCACCGCTTTGCCGCCACCGTGCGCGAGACCGGCGAGTGCGTTCTTGTAAGTCATTGCTTTCGATAACCGAAGTGCATCCGCATACGCGGCAGCGTTCGCGTCGTGTTCATCGCCTGCATTCGAGTACGAAGACATGCGTACACCGCCGAGTGCGGGACCGAGCGCTGTCGAGTGCACGGCGATGACCGCACGCAATCCGGTTACTTCGTCGTAACCGACGAGAACTTCCTCATGTCCGTCGAATCCGACCCACGGATCCACGCCACCAACGATGTCCATGAATGCACCCTAGGCCTCTTGAAAACGCACCTGTGCAGGCGAAATACGCATGGATGCAGGGGTTTGTGATCTTTTTCGCTTGCCTCGGTGGGTCGGCTAATGCCAAGGTACGGTGCTAGTGGTCGTTGTGCTGTCCACTAATGGGAGCACAGCAGACCGTAGGGAGGTGCAGTGTCGGGCCAGAGTCCGGAGTCAGAGCATCTCCTCACTCCCTCCGAAGTTGCGGCGCTGTTTCGTGTAGATCCGAAGACGGTCACGCGCTGGGCCAAGGCGGGCAAGTTGAACAGCATCCGCACACTCGGCGGTCATCGTCGCTACCGCGCAAGCGAAGTCCACGCGCTGCTTGAGGCGCAATCACCCGCGCCGTCAGTTCCCGCGTCACCGCATGCGCAGCCGCCGGGGTTTCCACCTCTTCGTTGACCCGCGGATAGTGTGCGCGGTGTGACGAACATGCGGCCGCACGATGGCTGACCCGCTCTACCGTGGGATCGTCACCGCATTCAAGGGTGTGTTCCGCGGGTTTGGAATGCAGATCGATGTGGTCGGTGCCGAGAACATTCCGCTCGATGGTGGTGCGATCCTTGCGCTGAACCACACCAGCTACCTGGACTTCGCCCTCGGTGGGGTTCCCGCCGACCTACGCGGCCGTCGTCTGGTGCGCTTCATGGCGAAGGATTCGATCTTCCGGCACCAGGTGGCGGGACCGCTGATGCGTGGCATGAAGCACATTCCGGTGGATCGGGACGCAGGCTCTGCGGCTTTCCGCGACGCCGTCGATGCAGCCAAGGCCGGCGAATTGATCGGTGTTTTCCCGGAAGCCACCATGAGCGAGTCCTTGGAGATCAAGGAACTGAAGAACGGAGCGGTACGGATGGCTCGTACGGCCAAGGTGCCGCTCATCCCGATGGTCATCTTCGGCGGCCATCGGATCCTCGGCTATGAAACGCGCGACTTCACTCGGGGCCGATCCATCTGCATGACGGTGGGATCGCCCTTGGATATCCCACGCGGCTCCGACCCCGACGCACTCACCGATCAGTTACGCACCGAGCTCACCGGGTTACTCGATACGACCATCGACCGTTACCCCGATAAGCCCGAAGGCGCCCCGTGGATACCGCGAAGGCACGGTGGGTCGGCGCCGACTCTCGACGAGGCTGCCACTCGCGAGGTGGAGCGTCGTGCGCGGCGCCGCGCGCAACGTGAGGGCAAGGGTCGTCAGTCGGGTTGAGCCGCACGGTAGGCGTCCACGGCGGTGGGCATGGTCTGGAAGATGAAATCCGGACCGATTCGCTGCAGCATTCCGTGTCTGTCGAGTGCGTCTAGCAACTCGGATTTCACGCGCACGAGCCCGAGTTGCACACCCCTGCGCTGGCATTCGTCGACCAATTCGCCAAGGGAGTCCAACCCGGTGATGTCGACCTCGCTGACAGCTTCGACATTGAGCAGCATCCACCGGACATCAGGTTCGCGGTCCAGTGCGTGCCGGGCACGACGCAGGAAATCCTCGGCATTGGCGAAGAACAACGGTGAGTCGTAACGGAAAACCAGGAGTCCGGGCTCTTCATGCGCTTGCGGATAGTCCACGACGCTATGCCAACCAGGCACATCATCGACCGTGCCGAGAACCGCGGCATGGGGGCGGGCAACACGGGCTAGGAGATCGATCACGGACACCGCGACCGCGATCGCGATGCCGTTGAGGATGCCGAATGCCAGGACTCCGATGGTGGCCACCAGGGCGAGCACGAACTCCCGACGGCGAAAACCCCATAGCCGCTTGAATTCCGGCGCATCAATCAGGGATATCGCAGCGAAGATGATCAGCCCGCTGAGCGCGGCGAGTGGGAAGTAGGACAGCAAGAACCCCAGGCCGAGCAGGATGGCCAAAACGAGCAGTGCCGAGATCAGCGAGTACATCTGAGTTCGTGCACCGGCTGCGCGCGCGATGACCGCTCGACTCGCAGATGAGGAGACCGGGAAGCCACCGACGGCGGACGCTCCGATATTCGAAACCCCGAGGGCGATGAATTCCTGGTTCTTGTGCACGCGGTGACCGGTGCCGATCGCGAGCATCCGAGCCGTCAGCAGATTGTCGGTGTACCCCACCACCAAAATTCCGACCGCCGGCAGCATCAGTAGTCCCAGATCGTCGGCGGCGATCGCCGGAATCGACACTGCCGGGCCACCGGAGGGGATATCGCCGACCGTCGGGAACAACGTCTGCGCCCCTGGAACAGCAGCCGTGCCGGCCGCTGCGAGTGCGACAAGTAGAAGTGGCCAAGGCACCTTGCGGTAGCGCCGATTCAAGGCGATGAGCAGCGCGGCAACGCTCACGGCCATCAGCACCGGTGCCCACTGGACCGGTGCGGACTGCACGTGCTCGACGATCGCGGAGGCTTCCTCCACGAACGTACGCGGGTTGCCGGGCGAGCCGGTGAGGCTTGCCACCTGGCTGGAGATCATCAGTACGCCGACTCCGGCCATGTAGCCGATCAGGATCGGCTTGCCGAGGAGGTCACCGACGAAGCCCAAGCGCAGCACGGCCGCGAGCACCGCGAGCGTCCCGACGATCAAGGCCAGCAGTGCTGCCAATGCCGCGTATCGCACGGGGTCGCCTCCTGCGAGCGGCGCGAGCGCAGTCGCGGTCAACAACGCCGTGCTGCTCTCCGGTCCGACCGATAGCAGACGCGAACTGCCCACGACCGCGTACAGCAGGAAGCCGACCACGATCACCCACAGCCCACTAACCGGCGGGAGGCCGGCCAGGGTGGAATAGGCCATGACCTGCGGGACGAGATAGGCGGTGACCGTGATGCCACCGATGGCATCGCCACGCAGATCGTCGCGCCGGTAGTGGCGCAGGCGTTCCCACCCCGGTGCGATGTGCATGACTCGACGCTAGGCCCGACCTACCAGGTCTTGCTGGAGATGGGGACGTTCCGTTCGGACAGTAGATCGACAGTGCCCGACTTGTTGCGCAGGAGCGGACCCTCGCGGCCCCAGTACTGCGTGCGGCGCGTGGGTTGCCCCTTGCCGATGAAGACGGTCATTTTTTGGCCCGGAGCGATGCGCGAATTCACCAGGAAGGGGTAGCTGGCTCCGCGATAGCGCAGGTAGTAGCCGTCGAGGTTGATCTCGGTCTTACCGCGGTTCTCGATGACGATGTACTCCTGGTTGGCCGCCCGCGCGGGTCGCTTCGCGGTGGCGATCGGGTTCACGTCGGTGATCCGAAGGATTCCTTGGGCCGGGTCGGTGCAGTCGAGTACGCAGGGCCACTCGAACCACGAGCGCATCGCGGTGGCGCGATCCAGCAGGTAGACGCCATCTCCGGTGAAGCGATCGGTGGAGGTATTGGCAAGTAATGCCGATGGTGAACCCATGTACAGGTCGCGCGGGTTCGGCTGGCCGGGAATCCCAAGACCGGCGTGCACCACTCGGTAGTCATCAGGCGCCAGCACCGATCCGTCGGGGAAGGTGAACCAGTTAGTCAGGCTGGAATCACGTAGCAACCAGCCACTGAGGTCCACTGGTGAACCTCCGGTATTGCGCACGATCGCGTATTCCCCGTTCGGGTTGGCGTTGTCGTTACCGCCGGCGTTCCAGTGCGCGATCACGCTCAGTGAGGCCTCGGGTTGTTCGATCGGGCCGCAGAACTGCGGATCCCAGATCCCTCGTTGCTCCAATTGGGCCTGGGAGGTGAGAACCGCGTATGGGTAGGACAACGCCGCCTCGTCGGCCACGGTGAACCACATGGCTAGTCCGGCCGATGCGATAGCGGCCTGCACGTCGAGGTCGTAAGCACTCGTAACGGGGTTCCAGGCGAACGCGTATCGCTGGAGGCGACCGTCGAAGCCGACGGACCCGGCATTCAATGATCGCAGTTGCACCGGCCAGCCCGGCGGTAGCAGGGAGGCCAGTAGGTCGGTCGCAGCCACCGCTCCGCACATGTCCTCCTCGCGGTTACGGCTGTAGAACCCACGCACCTCGGGCGTATTGATGCCCAATAGTCGGACGGTGACGTACTCCGTTGCGCCGTTCTCGATGAAGCGAATGGTGTCCCCGTCCGCCACCACGTCGACCACACCGGTCTCCTGGATCGGAATCTGGGTGTAGTCCACGCTGGCGTAATCCGGAAACGGGAACTCGGGAAGGGATCGAGCCGCCTGAGCAGGAGAAGTGGATAGGGCCAGCACCATGGCCGAGGCCAAAGTGAGGGTCACCGGGAACACGGGGAAGCGACGCATCGTGTTGCCAGGGTAAGCGTCGCGGGGATCCGTCTGCGTCATCGCGTCCGATCCCGTAACCTCGCGTGAAGGAAAGTGCGCGTGGATTTCTCGCTGAGCGAAGGGGACGGTGGCTGTGGAAGAGGAAACCAAGGAAAAGTGGAAGAAGGGCGCGAAGGTCGCGGGACACGGTCTTGCGGATGTCGCGAACGTAGCCGGGCACATCGTTGCGGGTACCGCCAAGGGCGCTGCCGATGGCATCGAGTCGGTCGCCAGCCACCACCGGGATCAAGACGATGATGGCCAGGGCGATCTGGAGAAGTCCGACAAGAAGCACTAGTCGAGGGCTGGCGGGATCAACGCGATCTTCCCGACGAAGTCCTTGGCAACGAAGCGGGTCTGGGCCTCACCGATCTGCTCCAGCGGATAGCTAGCCGCTACGAGCGGGCGCAGCCGTCCGGCCTCGAGGTAGTCGATGAGCGCTGAGAAGACCCCCGGCGGGTGGAATGTGCACCCGTAAAGCGTGAGGTCCTTGAGGTAGAGATCCCGCAGATCCAGATCCACGTGCGCGCCAGCAACGGCACCCGAAGTCGCATAGCGCCCGCGTGGTCGCAGCACCTCGAGCAACTGTGGAAATGCATCGCCGCCAACCACGTCGACTACGACGTCCACCGAGTTGGCGCCGAGTTCGCCTACGAGTGCAGCGGACCGATCGAGCACCCGTTGGACACCGAGTGCCATGAGTGCTTCGTGGTGGCGCTTGCTGGCAACGGCCACCACCGATGCGCCGCGCAGTACGGCGAGTTGCACGAGTGCCGAACCGACACCACCGGAGGCGCCGGTGATCAGCACCCGCTCGGCGCCCACCCCGGCACGTTGCAGCAGTCCCTCGGCCGTGGAGTACGCACACGGGAAGGTCGCCAGTTCGGCATCGGAAAGATCGCTGTCGATTTCGAAGGCCTCACTCGATCGGACGGCCACGAATTGCGCGAAAGCCCCGTCGATTTCCGAGCCCAAAGTGACCTGTCGCAGTTGCCCATCAACCTCCTCGGGTGCCTGCATCGTGCGAACCAACACGCGCTGCCCGATACGGGCGGTATCGACACTGCTGCCCACCGCCACGATCTCCCCGCAGCAGTCGGCGCCTTGGATTCGCGGAAAGTGCATCGGTGTTCCCGACCACGATGTCTCGTCTGCTGATTCATCTCGGGTGTACCACCCGAGCCGGGTGTTGATGTCCGTGTTGTTGACCGACGACGCCCCCACCTGGATGAGCACCTCGCCAGGGCGCGGCGTAGGAACCGGAACATCGTGGTTCGCTACGAGGCGATCAGCGTCGCCGTGCCCGGTCAGTTGCACGGCGGTCATCCGTGCGGGGATGCCCATCGACGGGCTTCGCTAGCCGGTGCGCCGTTCGCGCAGCTGCTTGACCCCGACGATGATCACGGCGATCGAGACGCCGAGGATCACGGCTTCGATGAGACCTGCCTGACCGGTGGACAATGCCAGGACGATCACCAGCAAGCCGATGATGCCGGTTCCGATGTACGCGTAGGGAGTCCAGCTCGGCTGCTCGGGCTTGTCGTCCATGTGTCGAGCCTAGGGCACGCGGCGCCCCTGCTGGCAGACTTACCGGGTGACCGGCGCATTCTCCACCGCGACCATCGCGGCCGGTCTAGTCATCGCGGTGTGGGCAGGCATCTACCTGGTCATGAAGCGACCGGTGGATCGCCCCCTGCAGATCGCTCAGTTGGTGCTCGCGGCGATGTTCATCGTGCTCGCTATCGGCGGCATCGTCCAGATGCTCGGTACCGATCGGGAGTTCGCGCGGGCGGAATTCGTCGGCTATCTGCTGCTGTCTCCCCTCATCCCGATTGGGGCGTGGTGGTGGTCCAAGAACGACGAGACCCGCGCTGGATCGGGCGTGGTGCTGGTCGTCGGACTCGTGATGCCGGTTCTCGTCGTCCGGATCCAGCAGGTGTGGGCCGGTGTCTGAGTCGGTAGCCCGAGCGACGAACCAGGGCTTCGGCCGTGTCCTGGTGGTCATCTACGCCATCTTCGCCATCGGTGCGACTTCCCGGTCCGTCATCCAGATCGTGGGTCGATTCGAGGAAGCGCCCCTTGCGTACTCGTTGTCGGCTCTCGCAGCGGTGGTCTACATCGTTGCGACCGTGGCGCTGGCGCGGGGGAA
>CAZJYN010000079.1:0-7048 GCA_964550285.1 uncultured Rubrivirga sp. | reverse complement strand
CCGGCCGAGTTGCCCGAGACCGCATCGGATCAATCGCTGTTCGCCAGCGACGACTGACTCCCGATTTCTCGCCCCGGAGGCCATGGCGTACCCTTGGCCATTGCGCCTGGGGCTGATCGCTCACAGGCAGGTACTCGCTCGATAGCCCGTGCCTGCCAAGCCATCCCCTAGGACCCACCCTCACGACAGGAGCACGCACGTGTACGCGATCGTTCGAGCCGGCGGCCGGCAGGAGAAGGTCGAGGTCGGAGACGTCGTCGTCCTCGACCGCATCACCGGAGATCCGGGTACCGCCGTGGAGTTGCCCGCAGTGCTGCTCGTCGACGGTTCCACCGTCACTAGCCAAAGGGCTGCGCTGGACAAGGTGAAGGTCACTGCTGAGATCGTGGATCAGCGCCGGGGACCGAAGATCGACATCTTGAAGTACAAGAACAAGACCGGATACCGCCGTCGCCAGGGGCATCGCTCCGAGCTGACCGCGGTCAAGGTCACCGACATCGCCACGGGCAAGTAAGAGGGACCTGACATGGCACATAAGAAGGGTGCTTCGAGCACCAGGAACGGCCGCGACAGCAACGCCCAACGCCTAGGCGTGAAGCGTTTCGGCGGCCAAAACGTCGGTGCGGGGGAGATCATCGTCCGCCAGCGCGGCACGCACTTTCATCCGGGTCTCAACGTCGGACGCGGCAAGGACGACACCTTGTTCGCGCTGTCCGCGGGGACCGTGGAATTCGGTTCACGACGCGGTCGTCGCGTCGTCAACGTCGTCGCGGAGTAATCGCCCGGGCTCGCGCCCGGGCTGGTGGTCGCTGTGAGTACTTTCGTGGATCGCGCGGTGGTCCACGCCCGTGCCGGAGACGGCGGTAATGGCTGCTCGTCGGTGCACCGGGAGAAATTCAAGCCGTTAGGCGGACCCGATGGCGGCAACGGCGGTAGAGGTGGCGACATCATCGCGGTCGTGGATCCGTCCGTGACCACGTTGTTGGACTTCCACCGTCATCCCCACCGCAAGGCGGCGGGCGGGCGACCGGGCCAGGGTTCGAACCGCAACGGAGCCGAAGCCGACGACATCATCTTGCGGGTGCCGAGCGGAACCGTTGTTTCCACGGTGGATGGTGAGGTCCTGCATGACCTCGTAGGCGATGGGCAAGCCTTCGTGATCGCTCGCGGTGGCCGCGGCGGGTTGGGCAACGCCGCACTTGCTTCCCCGCGCCGCAAGGCTCCCGGCTTCGCACTGCTCGGCGAACCAGGCGAATCGCGCGATGTCATTTTGGAATTGAAGACCGTCGCGGACGTAGCGCTGGTGGGCTTTCCCAGCGCCGGCAAGTCGAGCCTGATCGCCGCGCTATCGGCGGCGCGCCCGAAGATCGCGGACTACCCCTTCACCACGCTGGTGCCCAACCTCGGCGTGGTGAGCGTCGATGACATCGTGTTCACTGTCGCCGATGTTCCCGGTTTGATCCCCGGGGCCAGCGAAGGTAAGGGCCTGGGCCTGGAGTTCCTCAAGCACGTGGAGCGTTGCGCCGTGCTGGTGCACGTGCTGGACTGCGCGGCGGTCGAGCCCGGTCGCGACCCACTCGCGGACCTCGATGTCATCGAGGCGGAGTTGCTTTCCTACGGCGGTCTGGCCGATCGGCCACGGATCGTGGCGTTGAACAAGGTGGACCTGCCAGATGGACGCGCGATGGCCGATTTGGTGCGCTCGGAGTTGGAGCAGCGTGGCTACGAGGTGCACGAGATCTCGGCCGTTACCCATGAGGGTCTGCGTGCGTTGTCCTTCGCAATGGGCCGGCATGTCCTGCAGGCCCGGGCGGCAGCGCAGGATCGGATCCCACCGAGGGTGGTGATCCGCCCCACGCCGGTGGACGATGCCGGCTTCACCGTCACGGCGGAAGTCGAGGGTTACCGGGTGCGCGGGCAGCGTCCCGAGCGCTGGGTGCGCCAGACCGACTTCGCCAACGACGAAGCCGTGGGCTATCTCGCCGATCGGCTGGCTCGTCTCGGGGTGGAGGAAAGGCTCACCGAGCTCGGCGCCGAACCCGGGGCGACGGTGATGATCGGAGTCGGTGACGATGCAGTCGTATTCGACTGGCAGCCAACCGTCGGGGAAGCGATCAGCGGCCCACGCGGAAGCGATGATCGCCTCTACGTTGCGTCGGACACTGCATCGGACACTGCGTCGGACACTGCATCGGACACTGCGTCGGATGAGGACCGGTGAGCGCGGTGCGTGACTCGATCGCCTCCGCGCGGCGGATCGTCGTGAAGGTCGGATCGTCGTCGTTGACCAGGGATGGCGGGGGAGTGGACCAGCGGCGAGTGGACGCGCTGGTCGAATCGGTGGCAAGGCGCCGGGCTCGCGGATCGCAGGTGGTGGTGGTCACGAGCGGTGCGATCGCCACCGGTTTCCCGAGTCTGGGCCTGCGCGCTCGCCCGCGGGACCTCGCGACCTTGCAGGCCTCCGCGAGCGTCGGCCAGGGGGTCCTACTGGCCCGTTACACCGAGAGTTTCGCGCATCACGGCATAACGGTCGGCCAGATTCTCCTTACTCCTGACGACGTCGTTCGTCGCAAGCACTATGCGAACGCGCAACGCACGATCATCCGATTGCTCGAACTAGGGGTGCTGCCTGTCGTCAACGAGAACGACACCGTGGCGACCGATGAGATCAGCTTCGGCGATAACGATCGACTCGCTGCCCTTGTCGCGCATGTGGTCCAAGCCGACGCGCTCGTACTGCTCTCCGATGTCGACGGCCTATTCGACCAACCACCACATCGTCCGGGTGCTCGACTCGTACCCGAAGTGCGCAATGTCTCCGATCTCAATGGCCTGCTTATCGGGGGCGCGGGGGAGTCGGGAGTGGGTCTTGGGGGGATGACCACCAAAGTGCAAGCCGCCACGATCGCCACGGCCGCGGGAGTCCCGACCTTGCTCGCTGCGGCGACCGGCATTGAATCGGCACTCGGCGATGCGGATACGGGAACGGTGTTCCACCCCACGAAGTCGCGTTCGTCGGCCAGATTGCTGTGGCTCGAACACGCCACCACACCGGCGGGAAGCATCACCCTCGACCCCGGAGCGGTGGAAGCGGTCACGGTACGACGAGCATCACTGTTACCTGCTGGGATCACTGCGGTTTCTGGGACGTTCGTGGCAGGTGATCCCATCGACTTATTGGACGAAAACGGTCGCGCGGTGGCGCGAGGTTTGGTGAACTTTGACGCACGGGAGTTACCGGAACTGCTCGGACGCTCGACTCGGGATCTCGCCCGCGAACGCGGACCCGAATACGAACGTGAAGTCGTGCACCGCGACGACATGGTCGTGTGGGGCTCGCCGTAGGCGAAAGGAGTGCGCACGTGACGCTGCATAGCGTGCCGCCTGCGGATTCTTCGTCGGCCTTGCGCATGTGGCACGTCACCGTCACCGTGTCCGGGGAGCCCACATCCGCCGAGCAAGTGCGCCAGGCCCTCGAACGGCTGAACGTCCAGCATCCGTTCCTGCTCGAGGCGTACTACTCGGGGGAACGCGCCGAGATCCGCTACTGGGAGGAGGCGCTCGACATGGACACCGCTGCGCAGGCGGCGAGTGCGATGTGGGCCGACAACGCCCATAACGCGCGCCTGCCGCACTGGGATGTCGTGGCGCTGCAGGTCCTCGATCGTGCGACCTACCTTTCGCGAGAACCCTTGCACGCCGTTCGTTACTCCGATGCTGGATCGGGCGGGCGGATCGTTCCCTTCCACTAGTGGCGATCTCGCGCCGGACATCCGCGTACGCTGCGGCAATGCACGACGATCGAGAGGCAGTCCACGAAACCGCGCGCCGGTCCCGGGTGGCAGCCCAGGACCTACGGGTGCTGACCCGCGACCAAAAGGATGCCGCGCTGCGCGCGATGGCCGATGCGTTGGTGCAGCAGGCCGGTGAGATCACGAAGGCCAACGCCCGTGATCTGCAGCGGGCGAAGGAGAACGGCACCTCGGCGGCGCTGATCGACCGCCTCACTTTGGATCTACCGCGTATCACCGCGATCGCCGACTCCCTTCGGGAAGTGGCCGCGTTGCCCGATCCGATCGGCGAGGTGGTGCGTGGCTACACACTGCCCAACGGCCTGCAGGTGCGCCAGGTACGGGTGCCCCTCGGCGTTGTCGGGATGATCTACGAGGCGCGACCGAATGTGACCGTCGATGCCGCCGGGCTATGCCTCAAAAGTGGCAACGCGGCCTTGCTACGCGGGTCGTCGTCGGCTCGCGACAGCAACCAGGCGCTGGCTGCGGCGATGCGTTCGGCGCTCGTCGATCAAGGGGTCAACCCCGACGCCGTCCAACTCGTCCCGGGTGACTCGCACGAGTCGGTCAAGCACCTCATGACGGCTCGCGGGCTCGTGGACGTACTCATTCCCCGTGGTGGGGAATCCCTCATCCGCAACGTGGTGGAGAACTCGACCGTGCCGGTAATCGAGACGGGAGTCGGCAATTGCCACGTCTACGTCGATGCTCACGCGGATATCGACAAGGCCGTGCGGCTCGTGGTCAACAGCAAGGCCCAACGCGTGAGCGTGTGCAACGCCGCCGAAACCCTCTTGGTGCATCGCGATATCGCCCCGCAGTTCCTTTCCGCCGCACTCCCGGCGCTTGCTGAAGCTGGCGTCACCTTGCATGCCGATCCGGACATGCTGTCGGCAGCCGGCGGTCGCGGGTGCGATGTAGTCGAGGCGACCGATGAGGATTGGGCGGCGGAGTACTACTCGCTCGATCTCGCGGCGGCCATCGTCGACGATATCGATGCGGCCATCGACCACATTCGCCGTTGGTCCTCCGGGCATACCGAGGCGATCGTCTCCGACAGCCAACCGGCGATCGCCCACTTCACCGCCCGAATCGACTCTGCCGCGATCATGGTGAATGCGTCCACGCGCTTCACCGATGGCGGGGAGTTCGGCTTCGGGGCCGAGATCGGCATCTCGACCCAGAAACTGCACGCCCGGGGACCGATGGGTCTACCGGAACTGACCTCCACTACCTATGTCGTGACCGGCGACGGACACACCCGCGGCTAGGGCGAGGCTCGGTAACCGCAGGTAGGGTGTTGGCTATGAACGATTCGCTCGCTGCGCTCGCATCGCAACTCGTGGCCGCCGAGGCCGCTGGCGAGGCCTCGACCCCGGCCTGGGTGTTCGGCCTCGTGGCGTTCGGGATCTTGATCGGCTTGTTGATCTTCACCTTGATGATCAGGGTGGACCGCTGACGAACCGCCGCATCGGGGTGATGGGTGGCACCTTCGACCCCATCCATCACGGCCACCTGGTTGCCGCCTCCGAGGTCGCCCACCGCTTCGGCTTGGGAAGGGTGATCTTCACGCCCACCGGGCAGCCGTGGCACAAGCAACGCACCGCTACCGCGGGCGAGGATCGCTACCTGATGACGGTGATCGCAACCGCAGCCGATACCCGCTTCGAGGTCTCGCGCGTGGACATCGACCGCGAGGGCCCCACCTACACCGTCGACACCCTGCGCGATCTGCAGGGCGCATTCGATGCCGCGCACCCGGGCGAGGGCGCGGAGTGGTTCTTCATCACCGGTGCCGATGCGCTGTCCGAGATCGTCGGCTGGCACGACCCGGATGGCATCGTCGACCGCGCGCATCTGGTGGGTGTCACGCGTCCTGGCCACCACCTCGCCGATCCGGGGTTGCCCGATGGTGTCGTAACGCTGATCGAGATTCCCGCGCTCGCTATCTCCAGTAGCGATATCCGCACCCGCGTGGCGGCAGGTGAGCCCGTGGACTACCTGGTGCCCGAGGGTGTTGCCCGCTGGATCCGCAAACGTCGGCTCTACGCGAAGGTCGAGCAGTGACGGCGGCACCGGAATCGGTCGAGACGGCGATCGCCGCGGCCGAGGCCGCCTCGGACAAGATCGGCACCGACATCGTCGCGATCGACGTCAGCGACCAACTGGTCATTACCGATGTCTTCGTCATTTGTTCGGCGGCCAACGAGCGGCAGGTGAAGGCCATCGTCGACGCAGTGGAGGAGCGCTTGCACACCCGCGGCATCAAGGCCATCCGTCGCGAGGGACTCAAGGAGGGCCATTGGGTGCTCTTGGACTTCGGTGACGTCGTCGTCCATGTCCAATTGGCCGAAGACCGCACCCACTACGCGATCGAACGTCTGTGGAAGGACTGCCCGCTGTTGGAACTGCCCGAATCGGTGACTTCGGGGGATTCGGGGAACTCGCGAAGCGGTAACGCGTGAGCGAGCAGCGGGAGCCGGCGGCGCGGCGCATCGTTTTCTGGCGCCACGGGCGCACCGCCTGGAACGCCGAGCGTCGATTCCAAGGGCAATCGGATATCCCGCTCGACGAGCAGGGCATCGCGCAAGCGCAACGTGCGGCCGAGATGCTCGTGCACCTCGCCCCGCACCGCATCGTTTCCTCGGATCTGGTGCGCGCGCAGTCCACCGCCGAGGCTCTTGCCGGCATCGCCGATCTGCCGGTGCTCACTGACCCGCGGTTGCGTGAGACGAATGCGGGGCAGTGGGAAGGGTTGCATCGCGCCGAACTGCTCGAACGCTTCGGCTCGGAGTTGGCGCTGTGGGCATCGGATTCCTATGTGCGCCCCGGCGGCGGGGAAACGCGCGTGGAGGTGGCCGATCGGATGGTCGCCGCCGTCACGGAGTACCTGGAGCGGCTGCCGTCGGGTGCCACCTTGGTCGTGGCCACGCACGGGGGTTCGGCGCGCGCGGCGATCGGTGCGCTACTGGAGATCCCGCCGCAGAACTGGGGCTGCCTGGGCGTGCTCAGCAACTGCGCCTGGTCGATCCTGACCGAGAACGAAACCGGGCACGGACCGCGCTGGCGGCTGCAGGAGTACAACGCCGGCTCGCTGCCCACCCCCGCCCTAGCCGACGACCGCTAACCCCGCCCCTTCACGCGTTTCCCCCGGATTCCGGGGGATTCGCTTCGCTTCCCCCGTAATCGTCCCGATTCTGATCGTTTCCCCCGGATTCCGGGGGATTCGCTTCGCTTCCCCCGTAATCGTCCCGATT
>CAZJYN010000078.1:0-7265 GCA_964550285.1 uncultured Rubrivirga sp. | reverse complement strand
ATACGGTAATCAGGTACGCCGATCGCGCTTGAAGCGATCGGTGGCCATGGGGGAATCGGTGAAACGGATCCGGGCGGGTACCTGCCAAGGCTCCAACGAGGCTAGGCAGGCCGCGCGGATCCGAGCCCGGATCCGCGAGCGCAGCGCGGGGTCGAATTGCTCGGTGTAGACCGTGGCCGCGACCAGCTGGCCGGTCAGTGGACTCGGCTCAGCGGATACCGCTACATCGAGCACGCCGGGCACCTCGGCGATCACCGATTCCACGGTAGCCGGCTGAACCTTCTGCCCACCGACGTTGATGGTGTCGTCGCGGCGTCCGAGGAAACGGATGCGATCACCGTCCACCTCGACCTCATCACCGGTGTCGAACCACCCATCGCTGTCGAAGGGATCGGGCGCGTTCAGGTAGCCGGCCATGGCAGTGGTCGTGCGGATGCGCAAAGTGCCGTCGAACACTCGCCACTGCAATTCCGGACCTCCGATCGACACCCACGTCGACTCATCTACCGATCGAGATCGGACGATGCCGAGTTCACTCATGCCGTAGGTCTGCAGCAATCGCACACGGGGCAATGCCTCGCGCACGGCAGCGAGGGTCGAGGCCGGCATCACCTCGGTGCCGTAGGTGATCAGCTCAAGGCTCGCAAGCCGCGGGAGTTCCTGCGCAATCGCGAGCATGTTCAAGTAGGTGGGGGTAGTAGGCAACACCTGGACGCTTTCAGTCTGTATTCGTTCGGCGACCACATGCGGGCTTCGGTCCGGCATCGTGACGACGCAACCACCATGCGCGAGCGTATGCAACACGGTATTGACACCCCCGATGTGATCGAACAGTAGGAAGGCCGCAACCTTTGCCGCTGGCCGTCGATCCTCGAAGCGCGTCAACAGGCGGTCAACGTCATGCACCACGCCCTTCGGTTCGCCGCTTGATCCGCTGGTGAACAACACGAGTCCGGGTGCATCCGCGGCGATCAACCGTTGATACGGCAGCGGTGGATGGGAGTCTCGGCCAGCTTTGATAAGCACGCCGATCGGATCCAAATTCACTTCACCGCGCACGTGGGCGATGTCTCGTAGCCGGGCAACGGTGGCAGCCGGAACTGACGGGTTGATGGGAACGGCCACCATGCCAACGGCCCAACTACCGAGCAGCCCGGCGATCCCGAGCCCACCGTGCTCCGCACAAACTTCCAAAACATCACCCGGCTGCAGGTCGCTCGCATCGATCGCCTCGCGAACTTCCTCGCATGCGTCTATCAGCTCTGCGTACGTCCACGACCTAGAAGGTTCAACGATCGCCTCCCGATCTCGGTAGCCACGAAGCCGATCGAGGAATTCGGCGACGCCGCTCACGGCCCACCGAGGTACATAACCTGCCCGGTTACCAGTTGGCTGCGCTCATCGAGGAAGAAGGACACGGTCCAGTAGACGTCATCCATGGTTGCCGGCACCGATGAACTGAGCCGGGCTTGCAGGGCATCCAAAGCGCTGCGAGGTACACCGGATGTCAGGTCGGTCGCGATCGCGGATGGGCCGACCGCATTGACCGTGATGCCCCACTCGGCAAACTCATGAGCCATCACTCGAGTCAGGTGTTCGACAGCCGCCTTGCTTGCTCCATAGGCGGCCTCCCCCTCGAGGTGCATCGGGACAGCGATCGAGGACAGGTTCACGATCCTTGACGCCTCACTCTTGCGTAGGGCCCGTAACGCCTCTCGTGACACCGTGAAGGTGCCCACTGTGTTTACCTCGAACATCCGAGTCACGGATTCAGTGGATGCCAAAGCGGCCGCGTTCATGGACGCTACTCCGGCGTTGTTGACAACGGCATCTAGTCGGCCGAAGTGCCGTTGGATGCGACGAATTCCGGCGCGAACCGATTCGACATCCGTAACATCCATGGGAAACGACAGTTCCCGATCGCCTTCGATCTCCGTGCAGGTGCGGCTCACTGAGGCAACTGACCAGCCATCGGCTAAGAGGCGCTGCACCAGGAATGCGCCGATTCCCCGGCTCGCTCCAGTTATCAGGACTACACGGCTCACGAAGTGCCTCGCCCACCCGAAGGGGTGGCCACCTGCTCGACAACGAAATCGCGGATGGTGCCGACGCTCCGCAACGGACTGCGTTCGCGCGACATCGCCGCATCGCTGGTCAAGGAAACCTCCGCGCCGAAGTCCTCATCCAGGCGCGCTTCGATCTCCATCACAACAGACACCAACCCCACGGAATCCAAGAACGCTTCCGGTCCGATCAGCAACGTCTCCGAATCCACTCGCGCGATTTCGATACCTCGCTCAGCGGCGATCTGCCCTATCACCTCGATGATGACCCGTTCAGCATCCTCGCGAGTCACTACTGAACACCTCGGATCGCGATTTCGAAACCGAGGGCGAATGGGCCTTCCTCCGGTGCGGTGATGACAGTGCGATGGGTCAATCCTGCAGCCTCGATAAGCGCTCGAGCATCGGCAAGTGACAGCTTCTCCTCCACGATCGACTCCGGTACGCCGTACTTCTCCCGCTCGGCGTTGAATGCCGCGCGGGCCTCGGGGTGCGCATCGCGACGTACGTCATGAATTACCACCATGCCATCGGGTGCCACCACACGAGCCATCTCCTTCACCGCCTCGAGCGGATCACGAAAATGGTGCAAAGTGGAGCGGCTAATCACCAAAGCAGCGCAGGCATCTGCAACCGGGAGTTCATGCGCATCCCCAGTACGCACTTCCACCTGCGAGCCCAATCCTGCTTCAGCCACTGCACGGTTCGCTTCAGCCACCATGTCATCGAAGGAGTCCAAGCCGATGAAATGCAGTTGCTCCAGTTCGGGCTCGCCGGCAGCCCGGATCAGGAACTGCGCGGTCCCCGTTCCGACGTCGACCAAAGTGCCGGTGCTGTCGCCACGTTCGGCCAGGATCTGTCCCAGGCGCCAGATCAGGGCATCATCGAAGTGGCGTACAGCATTGGCTGTGTATTCGTCGTACTTGCTCGCGGAGTAACGGACTGCGAGGTCCTCCTCCATCTTGGGAACGCTTCCTTCGCTCATGCCCGTGCCTCCTCGTAGCCCCATTTGATTTTGAGATCGTCCAGTCCCTCATCACCGAGCACTTCCCTGGCGATACTTCCGAGTTCCTCGCGGGTCAGACCGGTATCTCGCAACCACTCACCGATCCAGTGCTCGAGTGATACGCCATGGGTCACTTTGCCCCCCGCGAAATCGGCCACTAGTTGCTGGGCGTACTCGCGACGTGCCGGAATCACGATCTCGTCTATCGACACACCCTCGGCCAGCGCTCGCGACTCCAGGGTGGGTTGCCGCCAGACGTCATCCGTGGTCATCACGACCGGCCAACCGCGCACGTCTACCACCGCGTAACCGGACACCGCATCGGCCCACTGGGCGATGTCGGCAGGTGAACACATGGCGATACGCCCTCCGGCAGCCGCGAAGGGGACAAGCCGTCCAGCGTCGATTACCTCGACCATCGCTTGATGCACCCCCGGATAAATCGGGTTCGCAATGTCATCCACGATCGTCACACCTCCGGCGCACAGGAGCTCGGCGGTGGTCAGCAGATCGTGCAAAGTGCCTTCGTAAGTGTGATCGCCATCGATGCTGACCATGCGTACGGACGAGGCACCTAGGGCGGCGAGTTCGGTGCGAATACGGTCGGCATCGATGTCGTTGGTGTCTCCCGTCAGCATGGACGCATTCGTCATGCCGTAGGTATCGATGTGTTGGCGAACGTGCGAGTCGTCTAGGTCCAAGCCCAGTGCGGGACTCTCCGGGTCGAGTAGTGCCAAGAGAATGAGGCTGCGTCCGTGATGGACACCGAATTCCACCCGTGCGCCAGCTATCTGACGCTGCTGCTGGAGTGCATCTAGATCACAGATCAGGTCAGCGGCTCCAGGTTGTAGCCAACCATCGACACTCTCCAGCGATTCCAGATACTGCCGCACGGCGTCACTCATGGCCGACCTCCTTTAGCTGGATCGAGACGAGCGAATCGATGTCGTCCCACCGATCCCGGTCGGCGTTCTTCATCCCGCGAACGAAATCGTTGAATTGCTCCTGTGACAGTGCGATCCCACGCTCGTACAACTCCCGCTCGAATGCCGCCCGGCCGGAACTTGGCCCGAGGACCAAGGCCAGCGGAGGACCACCGACTTTGTCGGGCTCCCATGGCAGGTACGTGGTGGGGTTCTTCAAGATGCCGTCTTGATGGACGCCTGCTTCGGTTCGGTAGATGTTCTCGCCCACCAATGCCTTGTGCAGATGGGTTGGGGGTCCGGTGTGTGTCGCACCCAAGCGACACGTGTCGTATAGGCGAGAGAGGTCCAACATGATGGGTCGCTGGTAGCGGTCCACATGGACGTCCAGACACATCGCCACTTCCTCGAGAGATGCGTTTCCAGCTCGCTCCCCGACCCCATTCAACGCCACTTGCGCGATATCGGCACCGGCATCGACTCCGGCAACGGTATTGGCTACCGCGAGCCCGAGATCATCATGGAAGTGAACCGCGAAGAGCGCTTCGGCTAGGCCGGGAAGTTCATCGAACAAGTACCCGAGTCGCTCGCGAACATCCTCGGGGGTGGCGATGCCAACGGTGTCGGTGTAGCCGAGTACGCGAGCACCGGATTCCAGCGCAGCGCGATAGAGCCGCACAAGCACCTCCGGTTCGGTACGGGTGGCGTCTTCCGGACTGAACGCGCAGGTACCGACAGTTGCTACGGCGTGGGTCACACTCGCGCGTACGGTGGCCTCTAGTTCGTCGATTTCCATATGCAGTTTGTCCCGTCGATGCACGGGACTGCTACCTAAGAAGACGGTTACCGCACGGCGGTCGGGCGGCAGGTTCCCAAGGGCGAGAGCCACCGCATCGATATCGGACTCCAGCGCTCGGGCCAGTCCGGAGATGATGATGCCGTCCACCTCGGCCGCCACCCTTTGGACTGTGGCGAGCTCGCGGTCGGAGTTCGCGGGAAAACCGGCGTCGATACTCGCAACACCAAGATCGCGAAGTGCACGCGCGAGTTCGACCTTCCCATCGGCGTCGAGCAGCGATCCGGGCATCTGGTCGCCTTCACGCAAGGTGGCGTCGCTGAAGATGACCGGGCGCGGCCGCTCATCGATCCGGGAAGCCCTGCTCATGTCGCGAACTGCCCCATCCGCACGTAGATGAGTCGATCGGGATCCTGCGATTCGGTGCGACCGTGGGCGGTTGTCGTGTTGTTGACCGCAAGGATCTCCCCCGGCTGCCAATCCACTCGCTGCTCGAGGGCTTCACCCACTGAGTAGACGGTGTAGACGATCTGCTCGGGAACACGCTCACCCTCTGGTGTACGGATGACAATCGGTGGCGTACGTCCTGACTCCTCATGCAGAACATCACCCGCCGTCCCAGCATCGGCGATCTGCTCGCCGAACCACACCGGCAGCAGGCTGCTAAGTAGCCGCTCGGTTCCATCGGAACCGACGACTATCGCGCTCGTTCGGTACTGAGTAGTCAAAACATCGGACTCGGGGTCGTAGGTCATGGTGGTGTTGTTCGCCTGACAGATGCGATCGATCTCGTCGAGATCCTCGGTCATGAATGCCTGGCGCCAGTCGGATCCTTCGAGCCGACGGTGGTAGACGAGATCGTTCGCCCCCAGATAGTCGCGCACTTCCTGCGGTAGCGCTGCCAGCAGTTGCGCGCCATCGCAGACGGTGGTCTCGCCCCCTCCGCCTGCAGGCGGCACCTGGCAGTAGAACCACAAGACCTGCGGTCGCTCCTGGAAGTAGTACATCTCCCCGTGCAGCGGCACCGGGAATGTCTGAGTGGATCCCGTTGCCGTCAGGATCGAGGATTCGGTATCGACCGTGGCTCGGTCGAGTGACCCGAAGCGGAACCCACCGCCTCGGTAGTCGTGCCAGTCAGCACAGACAGCATCGCTAATCGACACGAAATCATCGAGCGAAGCTTGGAAACCGCGGATCGCGACACTGCCGGCGGTGTGAAGCGCGAGCGCCACGTCCTGGGGATCGATGTCGGCGAAGGACGCATCGTCGGACTCCTTTCGGATGGTCACGAGTGTTTCAGTCGTCATGCTTGATCCTTTCGCTCGTAACAGATTCCCAGTACCGCCCCGGGGGGGCGTACCAGCATCACCGGCAGCAAAGTGCCCGCGCCATCGGGTCCGGCCACGATCAGCGAGTGCTTCCAGGGATCTCGCGCCATCACCGGCCATCGGCGGATGTTCCCGCCAAGGCCGGTCCCCGCCGCCTTCGCGGCTGCTTCCTTCGCGACGAGTACTTCGATGGTTCGGGTGACACCCGATTCGACCATCTCGCTCTCCCGCTGCGTGAGCGCGCGGTCGATCGCGGAGGTGTCCCGATCACTGGCCTCGATATCAATACCTAGCACCGCTCCCGGACGGGCAGCACCGGCCACGATCATGGACTTGCTGTGGGTTAACGACACCACCGGGACACCACCGATCGATTCCAGCGGCGGACAATGCACATAGGGAGCACCTTCGGTGGTGGTCAGGATCTCGACGTCGGCAGGTTGCAGGTCCACACCGTGGTGATGCAAAGCCCAAGCCCGAACCGCGTCCTTCATCGCAATCCTGCCCAGCAACCACTCGATCCGTCTAGCGGGCTGCGTCCGCATTCCGTACCAAGATCGCCGCTCAACGGCGGTCAAGGAGACGTGCGCAAGGACACGGGACCAGATCCCGTATCCCGAAACCAGAAAGTCCGGTTGCACATCGGTGATGGCCCGCAGCGTGACCGGGGGCGGACCCACCGGCCAATCGACGCTGAGCATCTCACGTGCCGGATTCAACAGGTAGGTCAGGAAACGGGTTGGGAACGCAAATACCCGTTGTCGAAGACCGACGAAGCAGGCAACAACCGTTCCGGATCCATCGATGATGTCGATATCCGCGCACGTGCCGACATCGTCGCTCTCGCGGATGCGAACCTCGAACCGAACGGGCGTGCCCTCGGGGATCAAGGGGCCGTAAACCTCGTACGCATCCGCGGAGTAGGGGAACGCACCTACGGTCTGCGAGTTGTGCTCGTTGGCCCAAAAGGACACGAGTTGACCGCAGGTATCAGCAAGGAAGGGGTCCATCTCCATACGGGGGCGCAGCGAGTAATCGGGGTGCAGATCCACCCGACGACGACGCCCCCGGGCCCTAACACGATCCCCTGTTACGTCGTCCACCACCTCGACGGCTCGGAAGGCGGGGCCATGGAAGAGGCCGGAATAC
>CAZJYN010000077.1:0-7279 GCA_964550285.1 uncultured Rubrivirga sp. | reverse complement strand
TCGCGTCACAAGAGAACCCTCTTTGTGACGCGAACTGCAGGAATCGGTGCAGGGGGAGTGGGGTTATTGGACTTGCCAGGTGGCGGTGGAGTTGTTGTAGGCGAGGGTGCGGGTGCACACGGTTCCGCCTTGGCCCTCGTGCATCCATTGGGCCCAGGATTCGCCCCAGCCGCCACTCGCGACGCCCGACCAGTTCAGACCTTCCGGCTGGTTGTCGTCGCACGTTCCCGACGTGGGTCGGGGAAACTGCTGGATATGGATGCCAGGCCCACCGCTTCCGGCGACCACGGCAGATGGATCGGGAGTAGGCGGGGTACCGGAGTAGGTCACCGCAATACTTGTCTGGATGCTGAATAGGAATTCCACTGACTCTTGCGACTGCGCCCCGGGCAGGATCGTCACCGTTACTGTCTGCCCATCTGAAACGGAACAGTCCCCGTCCACAGCGCAGGGAGTCCCGTTCAGTTCAATAACGTTGGCGGCTCCTGACAGGGCGTAGAACCTTGCGTTGCCCCCACTGTTATTCGTGACATCGAATGATGTTCCCGAAACCGAATCCGGGGAAGGACCCGACCCGGTCAGTGTCACCGTAGTCGCTGCGCTGGCGGGAGTTGCGATGGCAGTGAGGCCGAGGCCGGCGACAGCGGTTGCGGCGAGGATGGCGAGGGGCCTGCGGGTCTTCACGTCGGTGGTCTCCTTCGATCCGGGGTGTCCAATGACGCTATGCCGGAATGCGTGAATCGAGTACGCGGAAAAGTCGCGCTTTGCGCCAAAGAGGTAACCGTTCGCGCCTAAGTTCCGCTGAGTCGGATGCGCCAGTTGGGAAGCGGGTTCGGGACGCTGCGACGGCGCAGTTTGTGTGATCCCTGTCGCGTTATCGGCGAACATTGGCGCGATCGGTCACTAATTTCGGCGGTGCGCCTCAGGAAGTTGGGGAATCATCGAGGGGTCCGCGGATTCGAATCGATGGAGCAGGAGTCATGAGCGAATCGCACTACGCAGATCCAGCCACGGAGAGTTGCCTGGTCCCGGCGATGATGCCGGCGATGATCGATGCGGTCGGTGCGAGCGCGGATTCGGTGCTGCGTCGTAGCGGGTTGCCGAAGGATCTGTTCGCGCGACTTCCAGCGGCATTGACCCCTCAGCAGTTCTTCGCGCTGTGGTCGGCCCTCGATGACGAGGTGGAATCCAACGGTGACGGGCCGATGCCGCTTCGCCTCGTCGAGCAGGTGAGCCTGGAGTACTTCGATCCGTTGATCTTCGCCTTCTTGAACAGCCCGAACGTGACGACCGGTTTCGTGCGGATGGCGAGCTACAAGAAGGTCACCTCCGCTCTTCGGGTGAAGGTGGACACCTCGCCTGCGGGGCTGACCGTGGAGCAATGGTGGCCGGCGCCGTTTCATGCGCCAGCTGCGGTCAATCTCGCCGCGCATGCGTTCGGAGTGTGGTTGGTTCGCACGGCAACGAAGATCGACGTCCAGCCGGTGCGGGTAACGAACCCGGACCTGCCAGAGCACATGGATGCGTACGAGCAGTTCTTCGGCGTTCCTATCACTTTGGGACCAAAGAGCCGGATCGAGTTCTCCGCTATCGATTCCCATCGGCCGTTGCTGACCTCGAACGATTCGATGTGGCGGGCGTTCCAACCGGTCCTGCAAAAGCGGCTGACGGAGATCGACGCTGGTGCAAGTACCGAGGAGCGGGTGCGGGCCGCTCTCGTGGAACTCCTTCCAGCCGGCGAGGACTCCATCGAGGCGGTGGCGCGCGAACTCACCGTCAGCACGCGCACTTTGCAGCGTCAACTGCAAGCCGAGGACACGTCGTTCCAATCGGTACTCAACAGCACCCGGGAACGACTGGCCCACCATTACCTGGTGAATGAGAACCTCAACAACGCCGAGGTGGCGTTCCTCCTCGGGTACGAGGACACGCGTTCTTTCTACCGGGCGTTTCGCTCCTGGACGGGGATGTCGCCCAAGCAGGCTCGAATCAGCTACGTGGCCTAGTCAGCTACGTGGCCTAGTCAGCTACGTGGCCTAGAGCCCGCTTGGGCGGCGAGGAAGTCGCTCCTTACGGCAGCCAGGTAACGCGGCCGCTGGCCACCCCGAACACACCCGAGACGATCCCCAGCGTGCCGGCAGCGGTCATCTCCGCGAGCGTGGAACTGGAGTTTTGGATCTGCTGGGCCTGGAAGCGGGCGTTGGCGGCGATGGCGTCGTTCGTGGTGGCGCCGGCGGGCAGTGCTTCGACGGCCGGGGCGATCGCCTCGACCACGCTGTCGATCGACGGCGGAGGCAACTCACCGGTCTTCACGCTGTCCTCGGTGGCGATGACCGCACCGCACTCGGTGTGACCGATGACCGCGATCAACGAAACACCGAGCACCGCGGCGGCGAATTCCAGGCTGCCCAGTCCTACGGACTCGATCGAGTTGCCGGCGTTGCGGACCACGAACAAGTTGCCTGGGGCCATGTCGAACATCGAATCGGGAACCGTGCGCGAATCCGAGCAGGTGACGATCGCGGCGAACGGCTCTTGCCCCTTGCCGGGGGTGCTGCCGAGCGGGGAGTAGTTGCGCTGCACGGTGCGTCCGTTCGCGCTGCGGGTGTTGCCGCGCTCGAGGCGGCGCAGTGCCACGGCGGGGGAGACCTTGGTGTTAGCCGATGCTGCGGCGCCGGTCCCGACCGAGACGGCCGCGAGGGCGGCTGCCGATGCGCCACCGATGAGGAACGAACGACGATCAACGTGCATGCGAACTACTCCCTAGGTCGATGTAGGCAGACGCCTTCAGGACACGCAACCAAGCACGCGGATAGGTGCGTTGCAAGCAAGGTCGCGGAGTTGGAGTGCAATTGAGGGGTTAACCCCGTCACTTCGTGCCCGTACGCGGAACTATGGCGCGATCGGTCCGGGTGCCAGGCGCTCCTCGACAACGCCGTCCGCTGTGTTTGTGACGCGGTACGCGGCAGCGTCGGTATCCGGGACGTCGGTGATCACTTCGACGGGCTGGGTGCCCCGGTAGACGATCGCCACCCGATCGTCGGTGGCGTAGGACTCCGGGAGCGTTCCGCTAGCGACGAGCTCGTGGAGCAGGGGGCGTCGTTGTTCCTCGCTGTCGTAATGCACACCGTTGCCGTAGGGCAGGAAGGCGAGGGCATCGGTGACCGGCGCGAGTTGCTTACCGAAGGAATCGGTGGGCCCGCCCACGTGCCAGCAGATGGAGCCGGCGCTCACGCCGCCGAGGACGGTGCCGGCTTCCCAGGCGCGGCGCAGCGCGGTGTCCAGACCGTGCAGGCGCCACAGCGCGAGCAGGTTCGCCACGCTGCCGCCTCCCACCCAGATGACGTCGGCTTTGTCGATGGCTTCGTCCACGGGGCGGTTGGGTTGCGGGAACAGCGCGAGGTGGTCGACATCGCAGTTCGTATCGGCCAGGGCGGAGTACATCGCGGCGAGGTACTGCGGGTCATCGCCGGAGGCGGTGAGGATGAAAAGCACCCGCGGTCGATCCTTGCCGGAGAGTTCGAGCGCGCGGGTGAAGATGCGTCCGGGGCGCATCACGCCCCACAGGCCTGTTCCTACGAAGCCGCCGCTGCTCGCGACGATCCAGCTATCGGTCACAAGACGTGTTTATACCGAAGACTCGACGGCTTCGGTCGCTTGGACTTTGCAGGAGGTCATGCCCTTCAGTCGGATGTGCAGGGCCCATGCCATCACTACGACCGACGCGACGGCCAAGAATGGCTGCACGGGTGCGAACCAACTCATCGCACCGGAGGTGCCCAGGGCCAGCAGCACGAGCTTGTTGCATACCGGGCAGCCCACGGCGAAGAACGCCAGCAGTCCGCCGGCGGTGCCGACCTTGGCTGCTTTGTCGATTTCCTCGTTGCCGGGTTCGCGGACGTAGGTCGCGATGAGTAGACCGCCGAGGATGCCGCTGATGATCACGATCGGGTAGGACCACCAGGTCACGCCGATATCGCGCCCGAATATCGGGTTCGGGATGACCGCGGTGGGCAGTGCCACCAGGGCGGCGACGATCAAGCCGGACAGGGCCGCGATGCCCCATCGGCGCGTGGACCACATGCGCAGGGCGTTTAAACTCGACACCGGAGTAACATACCCCACCGGGTATTCGGCCCGCACCCGGATCCAGGGAAATCGAGGTGTTCGTAAATGTCGGCCAGCGGCGCATCCATCCATCACCATCCGGCGTGGTTCGGGGTGGTGATGGGCACCGGGGCGCTCGCACTCGTGGCCGCCTCCCAGGCCGATACGTGGATCGTGGGTGACTCGACGAGTTGGCTGGAGTGGGTGGCCGTCGCGTTCTTGGTGCTGGCTACCGCCGCGGCGCTGCTGCTGTGGCCGCGCTACCTGCGCCGCATGGCCGATCGCGGCAAGCTCACCGCCGAACTATCCGACCCCGCGCACGGCGCGATGCTCGCGACCTTCCCCGCGGGAGTGCTGGTGCTTGCCGTTGCCTGGGGCCGGGTTGGCCCATATCTGGTCGGCGATGACATCGCGCTGCTGATCGATGCGGTGTTGCTGGTTATCGGCGCCGCAGTGGCCACGGTCATCTCCGCGTGGTGGGCCACCTCCATCGGCCGCTCGGGAGTGGGCCTGGAGGGGGTGAACGGCGGCTGGCTCATCCCACCGGTGATGAACCTGATCGTGCCGCTGGCGATCGTCCCGCTGATCGTCGCCCACCCCCAGCACGCGCCGTGGCTGGTGCCCCTAGCGCTCGCGTTCTGGGGGATCGGCGCGATCTTGTTCCTCGCGCTACTCGCGGTGCTACTCGCGCGGCTGGCCTTCCGCACGCCGCTCGCTGCACCCATGGCGCCGTCGTTGTGGATTCCCTTGGCTCCCGCGGGAGTCCTCGGGCTGTCGTTACTGCGCACGCTGGAAGCCGCCGCTGCAACCGAAGTCCTTCCCGAGAGCGTGATCGCGCTGGGGATAGTCGTCTCGGCAGCCGGCATCGGCTTTGGATTGTGGTGGGCGCTGTTCGCTTGGTTCGACCTCGCCCGCGCGCGCCGAGACGGTGTTCCCTTCCACCCCGGGTGGTGGGGTTTCGTGTTTCCCATCGCCGCGATGTCGCTGTCCACCAGCGCGGTGGGCCTAGCGCTGCAGGCGCGGCCGGTGGAGATCCTCGGCACCGTGATCGCGTTGATCGTCACCGGGGTGTGGCTGCTCGTGGCGGTGCGCACAGTGCGCGCGTTGAGCAAGGCTCGCTCGGTGGCAGCGAAGTAAACCAACGACGTAGCATTCACACAGCGCCTGCTGGCAGGAAGGCTGTCGGCGCGCGGTAGATCCAAGGAGTGCCCCGTGCGCGCCGATCCCGCCCGCATGCATGAACTCGATCCGAAGATGCTGGAGTTGATCCTCGGCTATGTAGCTGAGCGGCTCGCCCTACCCGAAGCGCCCGTCGATGGCCTCGGCGATCGCGACGCGATGCAGCAGGCGATGGAGCAGCTGATCGGGGATGAACCCAAGGACCCGGCCAAGATCCTTGGCATCTATACCGACCACCTTGCAGACACGATCCTTTCGGCCGACAGCCCGCGCTTTTACGCCTTTATCCCCGCAGCGCCCACCAAGGCCGCGCTGCTGTTCGACATGGTGGTCTCCGCGTCGTCCTTGCAAGGCTGCTCGTGGCTCGAGGCGGCCGGCGCGGTGATGGCGGAGAACTCCGCACTGCGGGTGATGGCCGACGCCGCCGGTCTTCCCAAGAGCGCGGGCGGCACGTTCGTCTCCGGTGGATCGGCCGGCAACCTGTCCGCACTCGTCGTTGCCCGCGACACCGCCGAGCAACGCGGGCTATCGGTTGGCACCCCGCGAGTGCTGGTCAGCGATCAGAGCCACTCGTCAATCGCGAACGCGCTTCGTATTACCGGGATGCGGCCGTTGATCGTGCCGACGGTGGATGGGCGCATGACCCGCGCGGCGATCGAGCAGGTGCTCACGGCCGACGAAGCTTCAACCGCTGATCTCGTGGCGATCGTCGGCACCGCGGGAACCACCAACGCCGGTATCGTCGATGACCTCACCGCGTGCGCGGATGTTGCCGCGCAGCACCGACTGTGGTTCCACGTGGACGGCGCCTACGGTGGCGCCGGCCTGCTGCTGCCCGAGCTGCGCGACCTCTACGCCGGGATCGAGCGTGCCGATTCACTCGTGATGGATCCGCACAAGTGGTGGTTCGCGCCCTACGATTCCGCGGCGTTGATCTACCGCGCACCGCGCTTGGCGCAGGCTGTCCACACCCAAGATGCTTCCTACCTCGACGTAATCCACGACGACGACGCCACCGACTTCAACCCCAGCGATCTGGCCTTCCACCTCACCCGGCGCGCCCGCGGGATGGCGCTGTGGTTCTCGATGGCGGTCAATGGCATGGATGCCTATCGCGATGCTGTCCGAGCCGGGGTGCAGATCGCGCGGTACGCGGCCGATCGCATAGACGCGATGCCGGAGGTCGAACTGATCCGTCAGCCCGAACTCAGCATCGTGCTGTTCCGCCGCGATGGATGGGAAATCGGCGATTACCAGGCCTGGTCGAATCGACTACTGCGCGAGCAGACGGCGTTCGTCACGGCTAGTGCGTGGTACGGCGAGCCAGTGGGACGCCTTGCGTTCTTGCATCCGTCGACCACCACGCAGATGGTCGACGAGGTGCTCGCCAGCCTCTAGCCGGTGCGGTTCACCAGTTTCCAGGTGGCCGGGAACAGTCCTGCGGCAAGCGCGATCTTCAGCGCATCGCCGAGTAGGAACGGGATCATGCCCAAACTCAAGGCCATGGCCCAGGAGGCGTCGATCGCGAACTTCAGGTAACTCACGCCCACCGCGTAGATGACCGCGTTGCCCAGCACCATTAACCCGGCCGTTCGCACGGGGGTGCGGGTGGCGCCGCGTTCGGCGAGCCGTCCGACGATCCCAGCGGCCAGGATGAAGCCGAGGATGTAGCCGTAGCTGGCCCCACTCCAACCCGAGGAGCCGGCCGAGAACCAGGGAACTCCCGCGGTGCCGGCTGCGGCATAGACCACCATGGAGGCCACGCCGCGCCAGGTTCCCAGCGCTGCACCCACCAGCAGCACCGCGAAGGTCTGCAAGGTGAGCGGAACCGGCGTGAAGGGAAGCGGGATCACCACCTGGGCCGAGATACCCACGAAGGCCGATCCACCGAGAACCAGGGCGATGTTGGCCGCCTTGGTCGAGGCGATGTAGTCACCTAGGACTCGGGGTGCCGGGGTGGCGATGGCCATGGATTCCTCCTCGAAAGGTGCCT
>CAZJYN010000076.1:0-7499 GCA_964550285.1 uncultured Rubrivirga sp. | reverse complement strand
CCGGCCGGATGCCCGGGCACATGAACGTGCTGCTCGCCGAGGCGAACGTGCCCTACGAGCAACTCAAGGAGATGGACGAGATCAACCCGGAGTTCTCGGCTACCGATGTGGTGCTCGTGGTGGGCGCGAACGACGTCGTCAATCCGGCAGCGCGCACCGACCAGAGCGCACCCATCTACGGCATGCCGATCTTGGACGTGGATCAAGCCCAGCAGATCGTGTTCTTGAAGCGGTCGATGCGTCCGGGCTTCGCGGGTATCGAGAACGAGATCTTGTTCGACCCGAAGACCACACTGCTGTTCGGCGATGCGAAGGATTCGCTGACGAAGGTCGTGTCCTCCCTCAAATCCGTCTAGGCGAATCCCCCGGATTCCGGGGGATTCGCTTCGCTTCCCCCGGAATCCGTCCGATTTTGTGCGTTTTCCCCAGCCGGCGTACTCGGCTTCCCCAGCCCCGCCCGTAGCCCTTGAGCTCTAAGTTGCTCCGGTCGCACTGTTCTTCCATGACCGGTGAATGGATCGACGATGCTCGACTAGAAGAGATCAGCAAACAGATTGCGACGGAGTTTGACTCCACCGTCCCCGTCTTCACCCTGCGCAAGGTCGCCGAGTGGGGAATCTCGCGTCCAGAGGTGTTGGCCCTGCAGCGACGCGGGCAGGTAGAACGCATCCGCCACGGCGCCTACTGCCTCGGGGATCATTGGTCCCGGGCCAAGGACGACGACGCACTGCGCAGGCGGATCCTCGCGCTCTCGGCCATGGCCGGGATGCGTGAACCCGTCTACGCATGCGGCCCCTTCTCGGCGGAATTGCATGGGCTGCCGCTCCCGTCCTGGGAACCGAAGTTCATCGACCTGGTTCGGGACTCGCGTCGCGACACCCGACCCGCGCACAAGGGCGTCAAGCCACGCAATCGTCTCGACGGTGTGCGCATCGTCAGTCGGAATCTGACCGATGAGGCGGTCACGACAGCTGTCGGGATACCCGTGATCGGGGTAGCGGCCTCCGCGATGACATCTGCTGCGCATCTGACCGATGAGTACGCCGTCGGCATGTTCGATGCGGCGCTTCGTCTCGGTGCCACCCATGAGCAATTGACCGAAATCGGGTCCCGTTGGATCAGTTCGAAAGGAATGGTTGCGGCAACCCGTCTCGTGGACTTGGCCCGAGATGGAGCGGAGTCGGTCCTGGAATCCATCAGTCGCGTCAGGCTCTGCAAGCGCGGCTTGCCCGAGCCGATCTTGCAGCAGGAGTTCCATGATCAACGAGGCTTCGTGGGCCGGGTGGACATGTGGTGGCCGCAGTGGCGCCTCATCGGCGAGGCGGACGGAATGGGCAAGTACGACGATCCACAGGACCTGCGCAGGGAGAAGATCCGCGAAGACCGCTTGCGCGCGTTGGGGCTGAGCGTCGTTCGCTGGACCTGGAATGAAATCTGGGATCGCCCGGGTGACGTCGTTGCCCGGCTGATTGCGGCTCGAGCGGAGAACATCGCAAGACCTCGAGCGGGGTGACGAGCTGGGTGATTCGCGTAGATTCCCGCGGATTCGGGGGGAAGCGAAGCGAATCCCCCGGAATCCGGGGGAAACGCTTGGGGGTTAGACGGTGCCGTAGAGGCGGTCGCCGGCGTCGCCGAGCCCGGGGACGATGTAGCCCTTCTCGTTCAACCGCTCGTCCAGCCCCGCGGTCACAACCGTGACATCGGCGTCCTTGCCGCCGTAGGTCTCCTCCATGTGCGCTAGGCCCTCGGGTGCAGCCAGCAGGCAGATCGCCGTGACGTCCTTCGCGCCGCGCTCGAGCAGGATGTCGATCGCGGCGACGAGGGTGCCGCCCGTTGCCAACATCGGGTCGAGCACGAAGACCTGCCGATCGTGCATGTCGTGGGGTAGTCGATCGGCGTAGATCGACGCGGTGAGGGTGTCCTCGTCGCGCACCAGCCCGAGGAACCCGACCTCGGCGGTCGGCATCAACTTCACCATGCCGTTCAGCATCCCCAAGCCCGCGCGCAGGATCGGTACGACGAGCGGCTTCGGCTCGCCGAGTTCGTAACCGGTGGTCGTGGCGACCGGAGTGTTGATCTGCTCGGGATGGACGGTCAAGGACCGGGTGGCTTCGTAGGCCAGCAAGGTGACCAGTTCCTCGGCTAGCAAACGGAATGTGGCCGACGACGTCTCCTCGCGACGCAGCCGGCTCATCTTGTGCCCGACGAGTGGATGATCGATCACCAATGTGCGCATGGACGGCAGGGTAGTCGTCCTGCTGACGCTTCGGGCCGCGTCATGACACGATCTACCCATGGGTACCCAGGTGGTCACGGCAGCGGACGTCGAGTCCTTTCGCGTCTTTTGGCGCGAGGAAGGCACCTGGCAGGTATCCAGCGTCCCCGGACGCTCGGCGATCTCGATGGAATCACTGATCGGTGCCCTGTCCCGCTTCCCCGGCGAAGGTGGGGTGTTCGGCGCCGTGACGATCAGCGATGAGTTCTTCGTACTCGTGCGCGAGGTCGCCCAGGGTCGACAGATCATGGTCAGCGACGGCGCTGCTGCGTGGGACTGGTCCCTTGCCGAGGAGGCCATCGACATGCTCGGGCTGGGTGAAGACGATGTCGAGGAATTCGAGCCCGCCGGCGACACCCGCCTACTCGAGGACTTCGGGGTCAGCGGTGAGGACATCGAGTTGCTGTGCGGCAACGAGGACCTCTACCCCGACGAGCAACTCACGGCGATCGCCGAACGGCTCGGCATCGCCGCACTGTGGTCCCGCGCGAACGCTTGAGCACGTGAGCGGATCGACCAACCATTTCGAGCGCGCCATGGGCCTTGCGCTGCAGCAGGCCAGCGCGGCCGGGGAATCCGGTGAGATCCCGATCGGTGCGGTTGTATTGGACGACAACGACGACGTCATCGCCGCCGCAGGCAACCGTCGCGAACGCGATCACGACCCCACGGCCCATGCCGAGATCTTGGCGCTGCGCGAAGCCGCCGCCCGCGTGGGCGATTGGCGATTGAGTGGATGCACCCTCGTCGTCACCGTCGAACCGTGCCCGATGTGCGCGGGTGCTGCGGTGTTGGCACGGATCGACAGGCTGGTATTCGGGGCGTGGAACGAGGAGTACGGCGCGAGTGGTTCGCGCTGGGATCTGGTCCGAGACCGCCGGTTGAACCACCGGATCGAAGTGATCAGCGGTGTGCGCGGTGATGAGGGCGCGGCCTTACTGAGGGAATTCCTCGCGGCCCAACGCGAGGGAAGTGACTCTCCCGAGGCTTAGAGTGGCGCTCGATGAGCACTTTGGGACCGGTCAGGCGTCCGCCGGCGAAACGCCCGGTGTGGTTGATCGTGATCTTGTCCGCTGTGGGCGTCTTGGTGTTGTTCTCCGCGGGCTTCGCCGCGGCGCTGCTAACCGGTGGTGACGAAAGCCGCACGATCGTTTCCGGCGAGAACGCCGCCGATGCCGTCGGTGGCACCGGATCCGATGAGGCGAACGGCGTGCCGCTGGCCGAGCCCGAACCGTGCGAGACCACACTCATTGCGCCTGCCGAGGTGCTCCCGCGACCCGATGGTGTGGTGGTGAACGTCTACAACTCCACCAACCGGGGCGGACTGGCCGGAAGCACCGCCCAGGAGTTGAGCCTGCGGGGTTTTCGCATCAACAAGGTCGAGAACGATCCACTCGGTGTCTCGCTTCGCGGAGTCGGGGAGATCCGGTACGGAGTCAACGGCGCCGATAACGCCCGCTTGCTGCAATTCTTCTTCCCCGATGCGGTGCTCGTGGAGGACGATCGTGGTGGTCCGCGAGTGGACATCTCCCTTGGCCGCGGTTTCGAAGCGATCGAGGAACAGGGCTTGGTCGCGGCCTCGTTGGCATCGCCCTCGCCGTCACTCTCGGGCCCGGGCTGCCCGGGCGAGTAGCACGGTGACGGCTTGACCGAACGGCGCGAAAGCAGGGTTCGTCGTTTGCCCTGAGCGGTAGCGCGCCCAGATCTGCTGCAAGATCACCGCGAGCCGGAACAACCCGTACGTCTCGTAGAAGCGCCAGTCGACTCCGGTGAATCCCATCTGCGTGCAGTAGCGATCCACGATCTCGGCACGGGTCGGCATCCCCGGTAAGTCACTGGGCTGACGCTTCAAGGCCGCGAAGGCCGGATCGATGTCGGAATCATCGGCGTCGATCCAATACGCGAGCGCGGCGCCGACGTCCATCAGCGGATCGCCGATCGTTGCCATCTCCCAGTCGAGGACCCCGATGATCGCGGGCGATCGCCCGGCCGCGTCGGCACCGATCCCGGTGAAGACCATGTTGTCCAAACGCCAGTCGCCGTGGATCACGCAGGCAGCCACGTCATCGCGTTGCTGCTCTGCCAGCCAGGACATCACCGATTCCCCGTCTGGGACGTCGTCGGTGCGTGCGCGCCGGTAGCGATCGGACCAGCCTTCGATCTGCCGGCGGACGTATCCCGGTCCCTTGCCCCAGTCGGCCAGCCCCGCCTTATCGACATCTACCTGGTGCAACTGCACCCACCTATCGACGTAGGCATCGCCCACCAGGCGCGAAGTCGCGGTATCGAGGACATCTGCGTTGCCCGGTCGCAGGATGACTCCATCGAGGTACTGCATCACGTAGAAGGGCGAGCCGATGACGGTCTCGTCGTCGCAGTGCGCGAAGACCTCCGGAACGGCAGGGAACTGACTGCGGATGTGCGTCAGGACATGGACCTCACGACCCATGTCGTGCGCAGACTTGGCTTTGGTTCCCGCCGGCGGCCGACGAAGCACCAGCTTCCGATCGCCGTAGACGAGTAGGTACGTCAGGTTCGAGGCCCCTTTGTCGAACTGCTGCACCTCGGGCGAAGCCGCAGGCAGGTCGGTGATCTGGGTCCGCAGCCAGCGATCGACCGCGGCTACATCGAAAGCATCCTCATCACGAACCGACTGACGATCGGACATGATCAGCGGCGCAATTCCATGCGTGCGATGTCGCGCAAGTGCACCTCGTCCGGCCCGTCGGCCAGCCGCAGCGAACGCGCGCCCGCGTACATCGCCGCGAGGGGAGTGTCATCGCTGACACCGGCACCGCCGTGCACCTGGATAGCGCGATCGACGACCTCGCAGGCAACGCGAGGAGCCACGACCTTGATAGCCGCGATCTCGGTGCGGGCACCTTTGGCGCCGACTTCGTCGATCATCGCTGCGGCCTTCAAGGTCAGCAGTCGCGCCTGCTCGATCTCGATGCGCGATAGCGCGATGGCCTCGCGCACGACGCCCTGATCGGCGAGCGGTCCACCGAAGGCCACACGCTCCTTGGCGCGCGCGATCATCATGTCCAGGGCCCGCTCGGCCACACCGATCATCCGCATGCAGTGGTGGATGCGTCCTGGGCCGAGCCGCGCCTGCGCGATCGCGAATCCGGCTCCTTCCTCACCGATCAGGTTCGATGCGGGAACGCGGACGTCGCGGAACTCGATCTCACCGTGTCCGTGTTGATCGTGGTAGCCGAAGACGGGGAGTGAGCGGTGCACGATCACACCGGGGGTGTCTAACGGCACGAGCACCATCGACTGCTGCCGGTGGGTCTTCGCATCCGGATCGGTCTTGCCCATCACGATCAGCACTTCGCAGCGGGGATCCATCGCCCCGGTCGTCCACCATTTGATGCCATTGATCACGTAGGAATCGCCGTCGCGTTCGATGCGAGTGGCGATGTTCGTGGCATCGGAGGATGCGACATCGGGTTCGGTCATCGAGAAGCCGGACCGGATCCGCCCATCGAGCAGGGGTTGCAGCCAGCGCTGCTGCTGTTCGACGCTGCCGAACATGTGCAGCACTTCCATGTTCCCGGTGTCCGGCGCTGCGCAGTTGAAGGCCTCCGGTGCGATCTCGACCGACCGACCGGTCCACTCGGCCACATGCGCGTAGTCCAAGACGGTGAGGCCGTGAGCGGGATCGGTGGAATCGGGAAGGAACAGGTTCCACAGTCCGCGTTCCCGCGCCGCTGATTTCAGTTCCTCCACTACTGCCGGCAGTTCGTGCGTGCGCCCCTCGGCCGCCAGTGCACGACGTTGCTCGGCGTAGACCGGCTCGGCTGGGTAGACGAAATCGTCGAGGAATTGCCGGGTGCGCGCGACGTACTCCCGTGCTCGGTCGCTGGGTCCGAGATCCATAGTTGACGCTCCTAGGCCTGTTCGCCGGTTTCGGGGGAAGGCTCGCTCGGTGCATCGTCCTCGCGCAAGTCCCCCACCAACTCGTACCGCTTTCCGTAAGTGTCCAACATGGCGAACAGCATCGCCGTGACCGGGATCGCGAGGAATGCTCCCGCCACCCCGAACAGCGAGGCACCGAGCAAGACCGATCCGAAAGCTACAGCCGGATTCACATCGACCGCCTTGGCGCTGATCCTCGGCTCGATCAGCAGGTTCTCCACCTGTTGGTACAAGATCGCCCAGACCAGCGCGATGATCCCGACCACCGGTCGATCACTGAGCAGACCGACGAGCACGGGCAGCGCGATGGAGATGTACGTGCCGATCGTGGGCACGAACTGCGCCACGATGCCCGTCCATAACGCGAGTGGCAGCCAGTAGGGCATATCGATGAGCAGGAACACGATGCCGGTGAAGAAGGAGTTGATCGCCGCCAGGATGATGCGCGCTCCGATGTAACCACCGGTCTTTTGTGAGGTGAGCCGCCAGGCGGTCATCACGAACTCCTGGGCCCGCTCGGGGAACAAGCTCGCCACCCAGCGCTGGAATTGCGGCAACTGAGCGGAGAAGTAGAACAAGAACAGACCGAAGGTGAAGATGCTGAAGACACTTCCCACCAACGACGTCACGAAGCCGAGTACGCCGATCGCGATCTCACCGGCATACAACGCAAGATCGGCTGTCTCGACATCGAACATCGCCAGGATGTCCTGGAACTCATAGGCCGTACCCAGACGCTCGTTCGCCCACCGCAGTGCTTCGGTGATGACCCCCGGCACCGCTTGCGCGAGTTGTACGAGCTGATCGACAAGCAGGTTGCCGAACGCCAGAAGGAAGAAGGCGGCGAACAGTACGAAGGAGAGCATCACCAGCAGCGTCGCCAGACCACGTTTCATGTACTTCGATAGCCACGCGACCACCGGTGCCATCGCGATGGCGGCGAACCAGGCCATGACGACGATGAACAAGATCCCGCCGCCCTCGCGCAGCAGGAATTGCACGAAGATTGCCAGCGCGATGAGGCCAAGCACCACGAGCCCCACCCGCCAGATGTTCGCCGGGCTGAGGCGAACTTCGCGGATGGACGGAGGTCTGGACGGCTCGTCTGCCATGGGGAGATCAAACCGCATAAGCGTCGTCGAGCGGACTTGGTCCATCAAACCGATTGATCTGCGACCAATCCAAAGCGATCACTCAAATCGATCACTAAAAGCGATCAAGGGGCACCCCTAGCGGGATACCCCTTGTTCGCTGGCGGTGGCGGTGGGATTTGAACCCACGGTGAGGTTGCCCCCACACGCGC
>CAZJYN010000075.1:0-7556 GCA_964550285.1 uncultured Rubrivirga sp. | reverse complement strand
TGTGGGCCAAACTCGAGGATCGCAATCCGACCGGATCGGTGAAGGATCGAGCTGCGGTCGCGATGATCACCAAGGCCGAGAAGGACGGGCTGCTGCATCCGGGGGCCACCTTGCTCGAGCCGACCAGCGGCAACACCGGCATCGCGCTGGCCATGGTCGCCAAACAGCGCGGCTACCGACTGGTGTGCGTGATGCCCGAGAACACCTCCGATGAACGCACGCAACTATTGCGCATGTGGGGCGCGGAGATCATCTACTCCCCGGCCGCCGGAGGCTCCAACGAAGCTGTGCGGGTGGCCAAGCGGATCTCGTCGGAGAATCCCGATTGGGTGATGCTCTACCAGTACGGCAACGAAGCCAACGCGCTGGCGCATTACGAGACCACCGGGCCGGAACTCCTTGCCGATCTGCCGACCATCACGCATTTCATCGCCGGGCTCGGCACCACAGGTACCTTGATGGGCGCGGGGCGCTTCCTACGCGAGGCCAAGCCCGAAACCCAGATCGTCGCCGCGGAGCCGCGTTACGGCGAACTCGTCTACGGCCTGCGGAACTTGGACGAAGGTTTCGTCCCGGAGCTCTACGACGAGTCGGTGTTGACGAACCGCTACTCGGTGGGTCCTCGTGATGCTGTGCGCCGAACTCGGGAGTTGCTGGACAAGGAAGGCATCTTCGCGGGGATCTCGACCGGCGCGATCTTGCACGCGGCGCTGGGCATGGCGGCGAAAGCGGAGAAGGCCGGACAACCCGCCGACATCGCCTTCATCGTGTGCGACGGTGGCTGGAAGTACCTGTCCACCGGCGCCTACGAGGGCACGCTCGAGGAGGCCGAGGCGGCACTCGAAGGCCAACTCTGGGCCTAACGCCGAAAGGGCACTCTCGCCACGCCGAAAGGGCAGTTTCGAAGGCGCGAGTGGGCACTAGTGCCCACTCGTTGCCTAGAAACTGCCCTTTCGCGTGGCTCGAGTGCCGGGGCCGATGACGCAACGCGACCCGTTGCCCGCCGTACGCTTGCCCCGTCATGGCGAATAACTCACCAATCGGGGTGTTCGATTCCGGATTCGGCGGATTGACCGTAGCCCGAGCGATCATCGATCAACTGCCGCACGAATCGATCCGATACGTGGGCGATACCGAGCGCGGACCGTACGGACCCCAGCCGATCGCCCGGGTGCGTGAGTATTCCCTGGAGATCATGGATGAACTCGTCGCCGATGGCGTCAAGGCGCTGGTCATCGCCTGCAACTCGGCAAGTGCCGCGACCTTGCGCGATGCCCGCGAGCGCTATGACGTCCCTGTTATCGAGGTCGTCCACCCGGCGGTGCGTCGAGCGGTGGCCGCCACCCGCAACGGCTCGGTCGGGGTGATCGGTACTGAAGCAACCATTACTTCCCAGGCCTACGACGACGCCTTCGCCGCCGCACCCAACTTGGTTCTTCATTCCCGTGCCTGCCCACGTTTCGTCGAGTTGGTCGAGGCCGGCGTCACGAGCGGCGATGAGGCCATCGCGATCGCTCGCGAGTATTTGGCCCCGCTCCAACAAGCGCAGGTCGACACCCTGGTCCTAGGTTGCACGCACTACCCCTTGTTGACCGGGGTGCTGTCCTACGTCATGGGCGAGAGCGTGACGTTGGTCTCGAGCGCGGAAGAGACCGCCCAAGACGTTTACCGAGTCCTCGTCGCGGGTGATCTGCTTCGCGATCCCGAAGCGGGGCCGCCTCGCTATGAGTTCTTGGTCACCGGCGATCCGCAGGCTTTCGCCGAGCACGGTCGACGTTTCCTCGGGCCGGAGGTCGGCGCCGTTGCTTCGCTGCGAGAGCAGCCGGGCGGATCAGCTGAAGAGATCAGCTGAACACATCAGCTGAACACATCAGCTAACTCGTGAGTCGATGTCGCGGATGGCCCGAAGCGAGAGTGTGACGATCCCGGTGATGATCAACAGGCCTGCGATCACCGGGTAGACCGGGGCGATGCCCCACTGTTCGATCGATGCGCCGGTCGCCAACATAGCCAGTGGCGGGAAGACATAGAACGCCGTCAGTTGGACGCTGAAGACTCGACCTTGTTCGCGATCGGGGATTCGTCGTTGAACCAAGGTATTCAGTAGCGGTTGCATCGGGCCCCAACTCAGGCCGAGGACGAATCCAGCTGAGGCCAAGAACGGTAGCGAGGGAAGGAAGGACATCGGCACGATGCCGAAGACGGTGCCGATAAGGGAGATTTGCACGATGCGGTACTGGGTGAACCGATTGCTCAACCAGCCGTAGGCGAAGGCGCCGATCACCCCGCCGCCGGCTAGCGCGCCGATCACGATGCCCAACCCTCGAGGCTGATCCAGGGCCTCGAAGTGCACTGGTAGCAGCACGGCCTCGGTCGGCAGGTAGACGCCGGCGAGCACCATGATGGCGATGGTCAAAGTGCGCAGCGCGCGATCGGCCCACAGCGCCGCGAAGCCGCGCGTCAGATTCCGCCATCCGGATGTTGCGTCCGGGTCATCGCTGGTAGCCGGACGACCGGCATCGGGGACTCGCATCGCCAGGATGCAGACGGCAGCGATGACGAACAAGGCCCCGGGTATCCAAAAGGCCTGCTCGGCGCCCAATGCGCCGATGAGCAGTGCCCCGATGAGTGGTCCTAGCGTCCAGCCCACCGCGAAAAGTGCCTCGTGGACTCCGTTGAGGCTCTCGAGTCGGATATTGCCCGCGCGGGCAGCGTTGACGATCAAGGACTTGCGGGCGGTGTAGCCAGCGGGATCCAAACTCGCCCCGATGATGGCAAGGACGATGATGCTGGCCAGATTCAATCCGATCACCCAGCCCACGATCGGAAAGGCGATCACCGAGAGTGCCGATGCGATGTCCGACAAAACGCTCAGCGGCTTGCGGCCGTACTTGTCGATGGCAGCGCCAACCAGGGGAATGACCACCAGGGCGGGAATGGTCGAGATGGCTGCCACGAGCCCGGCTGCGGCCGGTGAGTTGGTTCGCTGGAGGACCAGCCACGGAAGCAAGACGATGACGATCCCGTTACCGACACCCGACGTCACGTTGGCGACCTCGAGGAGCACCACCGGCGCACGACCCTTGAGCACGCTGGATAGTGTCACGCTTTATGACGCGCACTGATGGCCGCACTGCTGACCAACTTCGACCCGTAACCTTCGAACGGCACTGGTCCGAACACGCGGAGGGTTCCACTTTGGTCTCCTTCGGTCGCACCAAAGTGCTGTGCACGGCCTCTTTCACACCCGGGGTGCCCCGGTGGTTGAAGGATTCCGGAACGGGCTGGGTGACGGCCGAATACGCGATGCTGCCCCGAGCGACCACGACACGTAATCAGCGCGAGTCGGTGAAGGGCAAACTCGGCGGACGTACTCAAGAGATCTCCCGCCTGATCGGACGCAGCCTTCGTGCCGTGGTGGACATGCAGGCTCTTGGAGAAAATTCGATCCTCATCGATTGCGATGTGCTGCAGGCTGATGGTGGCACTCGAACCGCCGCCATCACCGGTTCCTATGTAGCGCTTGTCGATGCGATCGACTGGGCTCGTAGTGAGGGACACGTTTCGGTGAACCCATTAGTCGACTCGGTGGCCGCAGTGAGCGTGGGAATCATCGACGGGGAGCCGCGGTTGGATCTGCACTACGACGACGACGTCCGCGCCGAAACGGACATGAATGTCGTGATGACCGGTGCCGGCTCGTTCGTCGAAGTCCAGGGCACAGCGGAAGGAGATCCCTTCGACCGGGCGCTACTAGATCGCTTGCTGGATCTTGCGGCGGCGGGTATCGGCGACTTGACGACGATGCAGAAGGCTGCTTTGGGTTCATGACCGATCGCGTCGTCCTTGCCACACGCAATCAGCACAAGATCGTCGAACTTCGACGGATCCTGCAAAGTGCCGGGTTGGCTATCGATCTGATCGGAACCGAGGAGTTCCCCGAGCTACCGGAAGTAGCTGAGACCGGCACGACCTTCGCCGCCAATGCACTTGTGAAGGCGCGAGATGTTGCCAGTCGCACGGGACTAGTCGCGATCGCGGATGACTCCGGGTTGAGCGTCGATGCACTGAATGGGATGCCGGGCATCCTCTCGGCGCGCTGGGCGGGTAGGCACGGCGATGACAACGCCAACTTGACCCTGCTGCTCGCACAACTGGCCGATGTTCCGGCACAACGGCGAAGTGCTGCTTTCCACTGCGCGGCCGCCGTTGCCACACCCGATGGTGACGAAAGGGTCGTGGAAGGGCTGCTCGAGGGCAGCATCGTGGAACAACCGCGTGGGGAGAATGGGTTTGGTTACGACCCGATCTTCACACCGAACGGATACGTCCTGACTACAGCTCAGCTGACCCCTGATGAGAAGGATGCCATCAGTCACCGCGGGAAAGCATTTCGCGCGTTGGTGCCGGTCCTTGCCGATCTGCTTGGCGACCCCGTCTAGTCCCGATCGGTCACTGCGGCGCGAGTAGCCCCGGGTCTGTCTGCACAACGGTGCATTCCCATGTGCCGCGTGGCGCCTCGACTCGCACGGTGTCGCCTGGCTTCTTGCCCAAGAGCGCGGAGCCGAGTGGTGATTCGGCGGAGACCCGTTCGTCGTCGAAGAAGGCTTCCGCGGGATGCACCGGGGTGACCCAGGCTTCGCCATCGGGCAGGTTGGCCAGCACACGAACGCCGAGAGCGATGGTTCCGTCGAAATTTTCCGGATCCTGCTCCAAGACGGTGGTCTCCGCAAGGAGTCGTTGCCACATCTCGACCTCGAATAGCAACCCCTCGAACGCGGCGACGTCGCGTTCGTCGCGCTCGTCTTCGACGAGTAAGGGACGAAGCTCGGGGATCCGGCGTTGCTCGATGTCGCGGATACGTTCCTCGATGAGTGTTACCCCTTCGAATGTCAGCTGTGGGTTTTTTCCTAGGTTCGCCCAGTTGGGTGTTGGAAGTTGCGCGGTCATAGCCACGTTGCTTCTCCTTTACCTGCTCGTCGGTCTACTTCCGGATCGTGTGTCGAATCGTGTGGCGTCATTCGTCGAAACCTCCGCCGGCCCAGGGGGGTTGTTGCGCGTTGGGATCGCGAAGGAAGGTCTGTTCGATTGCGAAGAGTTCGGCGTCGTCTCGTGTGTTGTCGAAACGAACCCAGATCTCCACCTGCTCACCGCTAACACCACGGAGTTCGTCGTAGATGCTGGCCACTTCGCCGTCTCCATCTATGTCCGCGTCAGCGATCGTGGAACGCATCCATGGCGCCGGACCGACATCGATCTCCAGTCCTTCTAGGAACCACTCGTCGGCCTCGTCCGATGGACGGAATATTCCTTCGAGTCGTTCCAAACCGGCAACGGATTGGCTGACCGTGGCGGTGGATGGTGTTGCCACCGTTTCCGATGAGGTCACGCCTTCGACTACTCGAGGCTCGACGGGAAACTCCGGATCATCCAAGATGATGGCAAGGCTCGCGGCGACGACCGCTACGACCGATACTGAAGCTATTGCGGTTAGCCACGTCGATCGCCTGGTTCGCGTATCTGAAGCCATGGTGAAAGCGAACCGGCTTCAGTTGAGGGTGCGCTGAGAGGATTGTGAAGGCCATCTTCAGGAAGCGCTCAGGTAATGCTCATGGCGGCCCGGAAGAGTGCCGCTGTTCCTTGGAAGGCGAAGCGTAGGGAGGTCCGGTGGCGATCTTGATCGTCGAAGACGAGCAAGGGATCGTCTCGTTCGTCCGTCGGGGTCTGGAGTCGGCTGGTTACACCGTCCTCGAGGCCGCCGATGGCATCGATGGGCTGGCGGTGGCGATGCTTCCCGATGTCGAGTTGGTCATCTTGGATCTCGGACTTCCCGGGATCCCCGGTGAGGAAGTCCTCCGACGCCTACGTGCGCAACGACCGACGGTCCCGGTCATAGTCCTCACGGCCAAGGATTCGGTGTCTGATCGCGTTTCGAATCTGGAGGCCGGCGCCGACGATTATCTGATGAAGCCGTTCAGCTTCTCGGAATTGCTTGCCCGAGTGCGTGCGCGATTGCGTACGTCAGGTCAGGCGCGTTCGGACACGATCGCTGCCGGCAACCTCGTTCTCGATCTCGGCGCTCGGACCGTTTCGGTGGAGGAGCAGACACTGAGCCTTTCGGCTCGGGAATTCGCCCTGCTCGAGGTGCTGGCTCGTAACCCCAAACGTGTGCTTTCGCGGGAGCAGTTGCTGGATATGGTGTGGGGCTACGACTTCGATGGGTCCTCCAACGTCGTTGAAGTCTACGTAGGTCAACTGCGTCGGAAGATCGGAACGAATCGAATTGAGACGGTGCGCGGAGTTGGCTACAAGTTGCAGCCCCTCTAACCCAGTCGAGCGGTTCATGCCGTGACCCTCACTGTTCGGGTAGTTATTCGATCGTTGATCGTCATGGCGCTGGTCATTGCCGCCGTGTGCATCTTGATCTTCGAGATCGTGACGGTGTGGGGAAGGTCCGAGGTAGATCGCATCGCCCAGGACGAAGCCGATCGGTTGGTGGCCACCTTCTCCGCTGAAATCGAGGAGGCCGCCTCGCAGGGTGGCTCGTTGGACACCGCGGCGCTCGTCGCGAATGGTCGTGAGGCCCTCGCGAGCTATGCGGGAGGCCCATTGCATTTGGCGACGATCTCCATCGGCGACACCCGGCTGCGCAGCGACACCGGCCCTGCATTGTTGATTGCCTTGGCGAATTCGGGTCGACTGCCCGAACCGGAGCCGGGCCTGCTGCGCACCGTTTCAAGCGATGCAGGTTCGCTACGCAGTATCGACGTCCCGATCCAGGACGACGCTGGTAACGACTTGGCCATCGTTTCGGTGCTGGTGCCGCAGGACGAGACGCGCTCGGCGACTCGAATCGTGCTGATCGGATCGATAGGCGCTGGTCTCGTCGGGTTGATCATCGGAAGCATCGCGTTGCCCCTGGTGGTGCGACGTTCGTTGCGCCCGTTGAGGGAAGTCACGCAAGCCGTCGAGGAAATCTCGCTCGCCGATCTGTCGGCCCGAGTGCCGGTGCCGGAGACTGCAGACGAAGTGGCGGAACTCGCGACGGAGTTCAACGGGATGATCGAGCGCATTGCCCAGGATGAGGAAACGCGGCGCAGGTACCTCGCAGCGATTTCCCATGAGGTGCGCACGCCGTTGGCTATTGCCGAGGGGCATCTCGAAGTGTGGGAGAGCCTGGGTCCGGCGGAAGGTCAATCCAACGCGGACATGGCTCGCATCGTGCAGCGGGAACTCGAACGATTGCGTCGAGTACTCGATGATCTGCTCGCGGTGGCGCGAGGTTCGGATGATCTACCGGTTCGCCAAGAACCGGTCTTCCTTCCTGATGTGATCGAGGCTCTCACGTCTCGCATCACCGGCTTGGGTCACGCCGATATCGAGATTGAGCCACCGCCGCCTGACGTCGTCATGGGCGATCAAGCCCGGATCGAGCAGACGTTGCTGAACCTGCTGGAAAACGCGGTCGAACACAATCCGGAAGGCACTCGAGTCCGCTTGACGACGGTCGTCGATGGGGAGCAGGTGGTGTTCACGGTGCGAGACAACGGACCCGG
>CAZJYN010000074.1:0-7805 GCA_964550285.1 uncultured Rubrivirga sp. | reverse complement strand
CGTCCACGATGCGGTAACCGTAGCCCTGTTCGGCTAGGAACCGTTGCCGGTGCTGAGCGAAGTCTGCGTCGACGGTGTCCCGAGTGACGATCGAATAGAAGTGCGCCATTCGACCGTCGGCCTTCGGGCGGAGCACCCGCCCGAGTCGTTGCGCTTCCTCCTGCCGGGAACCGAAGGTGCCGGACACCTGGATCGCTACCGCCGCTTCGGGCAAATCGATGGAGAAGTTCGCCACCTTGCTGACCACCAGGACTTTGATGTCACCGTCGCGGAAGGATTGGAACAGGCGTTGGCGCTCCTTCACGGACGTCTCTCCGGTGATGATGGGTGCGTCGAGGTGTTCGCCGAGTTCCGCTAGCTGTTCGAGGTACTGGCCGATGACCAGTACCTGCTCCCCGGCGTGCTTAGCGATGATCTCGTCGACGAGCTTGTTCTTCTCGGGCGTGCAGGCCGCGAGTCGGTACTTATCCTCCGGTTCGGCCATCGCGTAGACCATGCGATCAGGCTCGGGCATGTCCACCCGTACTTCCACGCATTCGGCGGGTGCGATGTAACCCTGGGCCTCGATCTCCCGCCAGGGGGCGTCGTACCGCTTGGGGCCGATGAGCGAGAAGACATCGGACTCGCGACCGTCTTCGCGTACCAAGGTGGCGGTGAGGCCCAGGCGTCGCCGGCTTTGGATGTCGGCGGTGAATCGGAATATCGGAGCAGGGAGCAGGTGGACTTCGTCGTAGACGATCAGACCCCAATCGCGGGTGTCGAACACCTCGAGATGCGGGTAGATCCCTTTGCGCTTGCTGGTGAGGACTTGATACGTGGCGATGGTGACGGGACGTATCTCCTTCTTCGAACCCGAGTACTCACCGATCTCATCGGGTGTGAGGGATGTCCTGCGCAGGAGTTCCTCGCGCCATTGGCGGGCAGCGACGGTATTGGTAACCAGGATCAGCGTGGTCGCCTGGGCTAGCGCCATCGCCAGGGCACCGACGATCGTCTTGCCCGCACCGCACGGAAGGACGACCACACCCGAACCTCCGTACCAGAAGCCGTCAGCGGCTTCGACCTGGTAATCGCGTGGTTGCCATTCGGTCGTGTCCAGCGCGATTGCATGGCGCTCACCGTCGACGTATCCCGCGACATCCTCAGCCGGCCAGCCGAGCTTGACCAGCGCCTGTTTGAGGTGCCCGCGTTCGCTCGGATGGACCATGACGGTCGTCTCGTCCAACCGGGTGCCGAGTAGTGGTGAGATCTTCTTACTGCGTAGGACTTCCTCGAGCACGGCGGTGTCGATTGCTTGCAGTACCAGTCCATGAGCCGGATCATTCGCGATTTGCAGGCGACCGTAACGGGCCATGGTCTCCGCGACATCGATCAACAGCGAGTGCGGAACGGGGTAGCGCGAATATTTGATCAGGGTGTCGATGACCTGCTCGGCATCGTGTCCGGCTGCTCGTGCGTTCCACAGGCCGAGGGGAGTCAGCCGGTACGTGTGAATGTGCTCGGGTGCTCGTTCGAGTTCGGCGAAGGGAGCGATGGCCTTTCGACAGTCATCGGCAGCCTCGTGCTCGACTTCGAGCAGGAGCGTCTTGTCGCTTTGGACGATGAGCGGACCGTCGGTCATCGCACGTCCTGCGCGAGGTCTTGCAGCAAGCCGGCCAGCAACCGGGAGCGTTCGTCCATTGCCGAGATCGAAGCCCATTCGTGCTCGGCATGCGCACCGTCCCCCACTGCGCCAAGACCGTCGAGGGTGGGAACCCCTGCAGCCGCTGTCAGGTTGCCATCGCTGGCCCCACCGACCGCGCATTCGGGCAGCGGTGCCAGACCAAGCGTCAGCGCTACGGAGTTCGCACGCGCGAACAACTCAGCGGAGGAAGTCGATTCGAGGGCAGCGCGATCGATGCCACCTTCGATGGACCAGGTGGCATCCGGGTGGCGCAGGACCCAACTGCGCACCAGTCCATCGACTCGCTCCTGCTCGGCGCGGGTCCAGGCTCGACAGTCGAGTGTCAGCCGCGCTTCGGCAGGGACGGTATTAGCGGTGGTCCCGGAGGCCAGGAGTGTGGGAGTGATGGTTGTTCCGGTCGTGGCATCCGCCCAGCTGACCGCCTCGGTAATGAAGTGCGCGGCTTCGACCGATGCGTTGATCCCGCGCTCGGGTTCCAAGCCCGCGTGAGCAGCCCGGCCGTGGAAGGTCAGGTGGTACCACGAGGTGCCCTTTCGCCTGGTCTTCAACGCCCCGTCGGCCGATGGTTCGAGGACGAGGACCGCATCGCATGCGGTGATCGCTTCGGCGATCACGTCCCGAGATGACAGGGAGCCGGTCTCCTCATCGGTGGTCAGCAGCATTCCGACCGGACCGTCCGCACGCGCACCTGCCCGAGCGAGCGCGCACCAGCCCTGCACCACCCCGGCCTTCATGTCGAACACGCCAGGGCCGGTCATGCGGTCACCTTCGGCGGTGAATGGGAGCCGTTGCAGCGTGCCCATTGGCCAGACCGTGTCGAGGTGGCCGAGCAACAGGATGCGTGGACTCTCCGGGCCCCATCGCCAGACCGGGCGACCATGGTGCTCCTCGATGCGCCCTGGGTCGAGGAGCCATTCGGCGGCGAGGGAATCGGCCGCCTTCGCCACCCGACGACAGGCGTCGAGGTCGTCGGTGGGGGACTCGACCTCGACGAGTGCGCGAGTGGTGTCGACGAGCGAGCGTGCAATCTCGCGCTCATTCATCGTTGCCTCCTCGCCTTCTCGGTACCGTGCGGCCGTGGATGTTGTGGATGATGCGTGGCAGGCGGCAGCGCTCGCTCAAGATGCAGCCGGGATCCGCATCCGGACCATGGATGACCCTAATGACCAGCCGGAGGCCGTGCGAATCTTCGATACCGTCTGGCCACCGGGTTCGGGAGCCACGCATATCAAGTCGAATCTGATGCGAGCGATGATCCACTCGGGTGGCTACGTGGCGGCAGCCTTCGTAGAGGACGTCGCCGTCGGTGCCGCCTTGGCGCTCGTGGGCCGGCACCGCGTAGGCGAGGCTCCGATCGCCGAGGCGTCTTCTTGGCACGGGCATCTGCATTCCCATATGACTGGCGTGGTCGAGGGGTACCGAGATCGCAGCATCGGGACTGCCCTGAAACTCCACCAACGTGCCTGGGCACTGTCCCAAGGCATCGACACGATCGTGTGGAGTTTCGATCCGCTCGTACGTCGCAATGCCCGGTTGAATCTGCAAAAACTAGGTACGACGCTACGCGGATACGAACCGAACTTCTACGGAGAGATGGACGACGCCATCAACGCGGGCGATCCGTCGGATCGGGTCTTCGCGTGGTGGGAGTTGGACAGCCCCGAGGCGGTAAACGCAGCTCAGGCGCCGCTACCGGCTATCGACCCGGTGGCGCTCGAAGCAGCCCGGGTTATCGAAATTCCCGAAGACGTCGTTGCGCTGCGCGCAGCCGATCCTGCTGCGGCCTTGCGGTGGCGGCTGAGCGTTCGCGAGCAATTCCTCGATGCTTTCGCAGCGGGCCTTGGTGTCGTGGGGTTGGATCGCGCAGGTTCGTACGTCTTGGCGAAGGAGGGAGTTCGATGACGATCGAGGCTTTGCGGTTGCACGCGCTGCAAATCCCCCTGGTGCGCCCGTTTCGAACCAGTTTCGGAACCCAGGAAGTCCGTGACGTAATGCTGGTAGAAGCCATCGACTCCGATGGCATCCACGGCTGGGGCGAATGTGTCACCCTGGGCTGGCCGGGCTATAACTCCGAGTACACCGCAGGCGCCGTTCGGCTTATCGAGGAGTACCTCGCTCCGATCGTGTTGGGCAACGGTTGGGATCCGGAGCCGCTTCGTACGGCTTTGGAGGTAGTGCGCGGCCATCACATCGCGCGAGCTTCAGTGCACACGGCGGTTCTCGACATTTGGCTGCAAGCTAGGGGCCAGTCACTCGCGGAGTACCTGGGGGCTGTGCGCAGCGAAGTCGAATGCGGCGTGAGTGTCGGGATACCCACATCCGAGACGATCGTCGAACTCCTCGAAGAGGTCGGTGGCTACGTCGATGCCGGGTACCGACGAATCAAACTCAAGATCGAACCGGGGTGGGACCTCGCGCCCGTAGCCGCCGTTCGCGAGCGATGGCCATCGATGCCACTGCAAGTTGATGCGAACCAGGCCTATACCCGCGAAGACGCCGCACACTTGGCCAGGCTCGATGAGTTCGATCTGCTACTGATCGAACAACCGCTCGGGGAGGAGGACTGGTGGGGGCACAGGTTGGTCGCCGAGGCCTGCACCACACCGATCTGCCTCGATGAATCGATCCTGTCGGTCGAGTCGGCCGAGAGTGCGATCGAGTTCAAGGCCGCGTCGAACATCAACATCAAGCCCGGCCGAGTCGGCGGTTTCCTGCAGTCCAAGGAGATCCACGATCTGTGCCTGGCCCGCGACGTACCGGTGTGGTGTGGAGGAATGCTCGAAACGGGTGTGGGTCGGGCAGCGAATGTCGCCTTGGCTGCGCTTCCCGGATTCACGCTTCCGGGGGATACGAGCGCATCCGATCGCTACTACGCCGAGGACGTCACCGAACCCTTTGTCCTGCATGACGGTTGCTTGACCGTCCCGAACGGTCCGGGGATTGGTATCGCTCCGCTACCCGAGGTGCTGGCGGCACGATCGGTGCAGGTGGTGGAACTGACCGCACGCTAGGCACTGATGCGCACGGTCGCGACCCCGGAAATCCGAGAGATCGCGAAGGTTCGCACTTGTTCCCCGTGGTGGTCGTAAGCCGTGAGGGAGCCGCCTCCAAGGCGGATCGGATCCACGAGCAGTAGCGCGGTGCTGCCGTCCGACTCCGCGTGGGATATGCGCACGGTTTCGTGGTGGTCGATCGAGTAGCGCAAAGCGGCTACCACGGCCGCACCTTCCATCGTGGGAACCTCCTCGTCCGCCAACTCGGCGACGATCTGTGGGATGTGCCGCTCGTCGCGGGCTCGAAGAATGTCCAGCGCCTTCTCGACCCGCGTGGGTGAAGCCTTGATCGAGGCATGCCGAACCGGAGTCGGCTCGGCTGGAGCGGTGTGCAACTGCTGGCGGGCTGGAATCTTTCGGGCAGCGTCGTTGATCAAATAGGCGACGGGCTGGGGTAGCCCCTTCGATCCGATGTCTTCGAGGAACTGGTGCCAGACCTTCGGATCGGGCTCGATACCCAACGCCCGCTTGATCGACGCATTGGTCAGCCGGAAGACGGTCGCGTGTCCGCGCGATTCGACATCGGCGATCGTGCGCAACTTGCGACCCAGTGCGGGCTCGAGTGGGCCGGGGGCCACGATCGTGTGGTCGGCCTGGATGTGGACTTCGTCGACCTCTGCCGGCAGCGTCCTTCCGATCGACGATGAGAGCGCCGCCAGCGCGGCATCGGATGCGAGCTTTCGCCCGGAGTCGGTGAGGACGCCGTCGACGAGGATGCCCAACTGCTCGGCCTCGGTCCATGTCGCCTCGAGGACCTCGGTGCGCCGAGTGCCCCGACGACGCGGCCATCGATAGTCGACGATCGCGAGTGCCGTTTGCAGATCGCATGCCCGCGGGGCATCGGCGAGAACCGCTAGCAGGTGGGATCGCCAGGTGCGGATCAGTGCGTTCTCGGTATCGACGAGTGGGCGATCTCCGGTCACGCTCGGTCGACCCCGCCAGGTGCGAGCGATCGCAGCCCAGCGCTTGGCCGCCGGCTCGGCGCTCCAGGACTCGAAGCCGGTCGTCGGCATCCATCCGATGTCCGCGCCGGTCGATCCCTGCGCTACTAAACCGGCGCTCCAGGCGAGGTCCAAGCAGACGGCGATCTCCTGCTTCGGCCTACCCAATGAGGCAGCCAGCGCCTCGAGTGCACGGGCCGACAATCCGCCCGAGCGCAAGATGGGGCCGGGCGTCAGCGCCCAGAGATCACCGATCTCCTCGATGGTCTCGATTAATTCTTGGGCCACGATTCCGCCGCGGATATCGGCCTGCTCGATGGTCGAATCCTCGTTACCCGCCTGTTCGGCGCTGCAGCTTGGGGCGGGCCAGGTGGGAACGGGGGCGGTGGCGACCTGATCGCGCACGGCGGTCACCACGTGCAGTCGCTCGTTAGTTCCCCATAGCAACGCCGCGAGGCGCAACTGCTCCACCGCGTCTTGCGCGGGAATGCGGATCGACTCATCGCACACCTCGCGGACGATCGCATCGACCACCTGCTCGAGGGTCGTGGGTTGGGTGGCGGTCTGCTCGCTTGCGATACGCAAAGCGAAGTGGTGCAGGCAGTCGACGGTGTCCAGGTACCGGGCGATGGAGGGGCTGGTCGCCGCGCGGGTGGTCAGGGCACGCATGTCGGAGGGGACCGGGTGCAACAGGTCGGGTCGGGAGGTGAGCAGCCGCGCGATGTGGTCATCGCTGCGTCCGCGGAGATCTTCCGCGAGGGTCTTGGGCTGCGCCGACGTCGAAGGGGACATCCGCCCTAGGTTACGCGGGTGCCTCGGCGGGATCGCGCGGAGCGTACGAGGCCGGTGAGGACCAATGCGATGCCAACTCCGGTGAGCATGGACAAGAACCACCACACTCCGGACAGTTGCAGCGAGGGGATCACCAAGGGAGCGATAGCGACGAGCGTGCAGGCCAGGCCGATCACGGTCACGGCGATGCCGATCCGCAGCAGGCGGTCTCCCGGAGCGGCTTGCATGGCCCTAGTATCTCGTGAGAGGGCAGTTTCGGCTGCCCGGAAGCAGCGTCGTGAGCGAGGAGAAGGCCGTGCCTACCGGAACAGTGAAGTGGTACGACTCCGAAAAGGGGTTCGGCTTCATCACCGCCGACGACGGCGAGGATGTCTTCGTCCATGTGTCCACGTTGCCCGACGGCGTTGCGGCCCTGCGGCCGGGAACCAAGGTCGACTTCGGCGTGGTCGATGGCCGACGCGGCAAGCAGGCGCTCTCGGTGACTGTCTTGGAGACCCCGTCCGTGGCGAAAGGGTCCCGCAAGCCGGCCGACGACATGGCGGTCATCGTGGAGGACGTCATCAAGTTGCTCGATGGCGTCTCCGGTCAGTTGCGCCGCGGCAAGTACCCCTCCGATGAGATGGCGCGTAAAACCGCGGCGGTGCTGCGGGCGGTCGCCGACGACCTCGACATCTAGACCCCGTTCCTGCGTCACTCATCGGGGTGCCGCCGCGGCGTGTCGCCCCGTCAAGTGACGCAGGAACGGGGTGGGTTCAGGCGCGGTCGAGTCGGAAGACCCAGATCCCCTTGGTCGACTCGCCGCGACCGGCCACCACCTGCAGCAGCACGCCGTCTGCGGGCAGTTCCTGCAGATCGGGGTAGGTGAACCGGAAGTAGGTGGTCTCTAGCGGCGTGCTGGTCAGCCGCTGCTGGCCGATGACCGGGGTCCAGCCTTGCTCGGCGACCTTCGGGTCGACGCTGATGCCGATCGTCTCGCCGGGCAGCACCGGGATCCGTGCGACGCCATCTCCGGTGCTCGCCTCGGTGATGACGTCCTGGGCGCAGTCCCCGGGTTCGAGGGCATCGGCCTCGAAGGCCCAGCACACGGCCTCACGCCACTCGGTGGTGGTGCCGGAGAAGACCGAAACCCCGGGGGCCGGCTTCTCGCATGCGGTGAGCAGGAGACCGGCGGCAGCGGCGGTCGCAGCGAGTGCCACGACGCGACGGGGCCGAGATACCGACAGTGATCGCATACCCCCGACATTACCGCGTGCCCCAGGCGGTGCTCGGTGCCCCAGAGCAGCCCCAGAGCAGCCCCAGAGCAGCCCAAGAACAGCCCAAGAACAGCCCTGGAAT
>CAZJYN010000073.1:0-7942 GCA_964550285.1 uncultured Rubrivirga sp. | reverse complement strand
CAATACCTCCCCGGCACGAACAGGTGGGACCCGCGAAAACCGCGTGCCTCGACCCACCTGCACTAAACACCGGGGGTCTGACAGTGGCGTTCGAAGTTAGCTGTCGGCATCGCCGTGCTCGTGCACGTGATCCCCATGTTGGTAGTGCCGATGCCCGTCGTGGATGTGGTCGACGTGATCGCCGTGTTGAACGGTTTCGTGGCCGTCACCTTCGAAGTGTTCGCCCTCGTGGTCGGGGTGGATCTTCTCCTCGGTGTGCCATTCCCCGTCGTGGAGATGGTCAGTGTGGCCTTCATGCTCCCGGGTGGGGTGGCCATCGCCGGGTAGGTGCTCGTGATCGGTCGGCTGGTGCTCGGTTGACATGCTCGATCCTTACTGTCGAAGTTATTCCGAGCGTACCTTATTGACAATCATTTTCATCTAGATACTCTGCAGCCATGGATGAACTACTGGGATGGAAACTGGCGGCAGTGGTGCTGGTCTTCGGCGCTGGCATGCTCGGGGGGCTCCTACCGTGGCGGGTCGCGGCGTCACGGCGCAGCGAGACCTATCTGGGTTGGGGTAACGCCTTCGCAGGTGGAGTCCTCCTCGCCGCCGGCTTGATCCACCTACTGGGCGATGCTGCAGATGGCTTCGGTGATCTGTATCCCGATGTCGATTACCCGTGGGCGTTCACCATCGCCGCCGGCGCCTTCTTGCTGATCTTGGGGATCGAACGGGTGCTTCCACGAACGGCACGGATTCCGGCGGGTTCGGCTCAGTTGGGCAGCGATCCGGAGTCGGATTCGATCGTCCAAGCGGCCGAAGACACAAGTCGCTATCCGTATCTGCTGTTGTTGACGCTCTCCATTCACTCGATCATCGCCGGTATGGCGCTGGGCGCCCAGCAGTCGTTAGCCGGCTTCGTCATCATCGTCATTGCGATCTTGGCCCACAAGTCAGCCGCCGGCTTCGCGCTAGGTGTGAGTTTGCACCGCATCGGGACCGACATTCGCCGGGCTCGATCGTTCATCATTGGCTTTTCCATCATGACGCCGATCGGCATCTTGTTGGGGACCGGCATCTCGGCGCTGCTGGACTCGACAGGCGAACAGATCTTCGAGGCATTGTTCGATGCCATTGCTGCGGGTACGTTCTTGTACATCGCCAGCCTGGACATCATCCGTGAGGAGTTCTTGCCTCCGCGAAGCGACCGACGCGTCAAGTGGTTGTGGGCCGCGATCGGCCTGACGTTGATGGCGGTTGTGGCGATCTGGACCTAGACCGCCGGTGGACCCGCAGGCCTCACCCCTGTCAGCCGCGGATCACCACGAAGATTTAGTAACTCCGGGTAGTTCGCCCTTATGGGCCATCGACCGGACGTTGATGCGTGACAACCCGAACTTGCGCAGGTAGGCGCGTGGGCGACCGTCAGCCGCATCGCGGTTACGAACTCGGGTCGGGCTCGCATCTCGGGGCAGTTTGCTCAGTGCTTGCGCTGCCGCCTGGCGCTCTTCTTGGGTTCGTGCGGTGCGCAACTGCTCTTTGAGCATGGCACGTCTTTGTGCGTACCGTGCAACAGTGCGCTTGCGACGCTCATTCGCCTCGATCTTCGATTTCTTCGCCATCAGCGATCCTCCTTGAAGTCCACGTGTCTTCCGGCCACGGGATCGAACTTGCGCAAGACCAACCGGTCGGGATTGTTGCGACGGTTCTTGCGGGTCACATAGGTGTAGCCGGTACCGGCAGTAGAGCGCATCTTGATGATGGGGCGAATCTCCTTGCTCTTCTTCGACATCACACCCGCCCGTCGCGCGCGATGATCTCCGCGACAACTGCGTCGATACCTCGTCGATCGATCACTTTGATGCCATGTGCGCTCACCGTCAACGTGACTTTGCGGCGCAAGCTGGGAACCCAGTAGGTCTTGCGCTGGATATTGACGTTGAACCGGCGGTTTGTTCGCCGGTGCGAATGGGAAATGTTGTGGCCGAAACCGGGGGTGGCCCCGGTTACTTGGCAAACGCGTGCCATGACGCTCCTTACGGTCATTCAACTGGTGTCGCCGGGACGCCCCTCTGATCAGTTGATATTGACAATCATTTTCAGTAAGGTAGCGTGCACTCAGCCATTCACGCAACTAGAAGGCAGCGACAGTGAAAGACAACATCCACCCCGAGTACGGACCGGTGGGGTTTCGAGACATTTCCACGGGCCGCATCTTCGTGACCCGATCAACCCTCGTGGGACGCTCCAGCGCGCCACGGGAGGTGATCGACGGTCGCGAAATACCGATCATCGACGTCGAAATATCCAGTGACAGTCACCCGCTATGGACCGGACAGACACGGGTAATCGATACCGAAGGGCGGGTTGAAGCATTCCGTCGCCGTTACCAGGTGGGCCCATGAGGAAGCCGCTAATAGTTCTCACCGGCGTCGATCCGATGGCCATTCAGGCCACGATGTCCTCGATGGTGTGGGACATGCCCGCTGTCGTCGCGATCCGTCATGTGATCGAGCCGGTCACGCAGCAGTTGTCACGCTATGTCAGTTCCATCGATGGCCCAATCGAAACGGCCCATATCGATCTAGAACACGCGTGTGTGGGGTGTGCGATCCGCGAAGATATCTTGCCCACTATCGCCCGGCTCGCCCGTGAGCCGCAGTGGAGGAGCATCGTCGCGTGCCTACCGCTCAGCGCGGAGGCGGATCATCTCAGTGCCGCGATCTCTCGAGACCCGGCGGTGTCGAGATACGTCAAGCTCACCAGTGTTGTGGCAGCCGTTCCTAGTGAGGGTTTGGCCGATCACTTGTTGGACGACCAATGGTTGGGCGACCGTGGTTTGAATACCGGGCCCAGTGATCCGCGTTGCATCGGCGAGGCGGCCTGTGCGCAGGTGGAATACGCCGACGTGGTGGTTGCATCGGGGATGGATGATCACGTGGACAAGGACTTCATCCACGCCTTGATTCGGCCGACTTCATCAGTGGTGATCGGCTCGGAAAATCTCGATGTCTCGGCACTTGTCAAAGGCCGGCATGTCAGTTCACAGGCCTACGCTTGGCGGAGCCCACGATCGAGCTTCCGGCTACCGGGCCTGGGCGCGAGCAGGGCCTGGCGTATCGACCTTGAATCGGACCGCCCCTTCCATCCCGAGCGGCTCGTCGATCAGATAGCAACGTTGGGCGGGCGTTACCGCTCGCGAGGTTGTTTTTGGGTTCCCACGCGTCCAGGTATGGCGTATACGTGGGATGGGGTGTCCGGTCAGGTGAGTATCGGTCAGCACTCGCTGTGGGCAGCACGTGCACCCGTGACCCGGGTGATCTTGACCGGAGTTGGTCGCCGGCCGACCGATGTGTACGGACACTTCGCAAATCTGTTGTTGACCGATGCCGAAATGGCTATGGACATCGGCTCCTGGCAACAACCCGAAGACGGACTCGAGCCCTGGTTGGGCGACATTCCGCACGCCGCGTGAAAGGACGCATTTCATGGCAGTTCCCAAACGACGAATGTCGAGAAGTAGGTCCCGGCATCGGCGATCGCAATGGAAGGCGCAGCGTCCGGACCTGGTTTCGGTGAGTGTTCGTGGTGACGTCTATCGCGTCCCCCGACGGCTGGTGGCAGCAGTCAAGGCCGGACACATCGATCCGTCGACGATGGTCAGGTGATTTGCGAATGTCTGCGAAGCGAAAGCCACGTGAAGTGCCGCGACGAGCCGTTCGCGAACCATTCCTGTCACGCGACGTGGAGTACGTCGACTACAAGGATGTCGCGCAATTGCGGCGATTCATCTCGGACAAGGGCAAGATCCGATCCCGGTCAGTGACCGGTCTGACGTTGCGCCAGCAACGGATGGTGGCGAAGGCCATCAAGAACGCCCGGGAGATGGCGCTGCTTCCCTACAGCGGTGACAGGCCGCGCAGATGAGGGTCTGGGCGGGCTCGGATTGACCTTGATGGCGGTCGTCGCGATCTGGACGTAGTGGCCGCAGGGGATGTCGGAGTCGGGTTTTCCCGACTCTCGGCCATCAAGCCAGCAAGAGATTGGATCTCTTCGTTACGTGGTGTGGATCTCTCCCGTACGGTGGAGGTAGCCCGTCAGCGGCGTGCGGGCAAACCCCCGTTGCCCCGCCGCTGGCGGGCCCACTCGTGGTCGTCGCCGTCACATCCACCGTGTTGGATGACCCCATGAACGACGACGCTTCGCCTCCGGACGCATCGACGCAACCCTGGTGGCTCGACCCCGGCTTCTTGGCCTTCGATACCGAGACCACCGGCGTCGATCCAGCCGGCGATCGCATCGTCACCGCCGCCGTGGTGCGCTTCGAACACGGTGAACCCACCGACTCGCGCGAGTGGCTGCTCAAGCTCGATATCCCGATCCCCGAGGCAAGCACCGCGGTGCACGGCATCACCGATGAACAAAGCCAACGAAACGGCCAAGATGAGCGAACTGCGCTGACCGAGATCCACCAACTCATCGCCGGCTCCGGCCTACCGATCGTTGCCTTCAACGCCTCCTTCGATATGCAGATGTTGAATGCGAACCTGATCCGCCACGGCATCGAACCGATCTCCGCGAACCCCGTCATCTGCCCCTATGTGCTGGACAAGCAGTTCGACAAATACGTCAAGGGCCGCAACCAACGCCGGCTCATGCCTACGATCCAGCGCTACGGACTCGAACTCAATGAAGACGATTGGCACGGGGCTGCCGCCGACGCCACTATCACCGGCCAGCTCTTCCTTGCCGAGATGAACGACTACGACGACCTTCACGACCTCACGCCGCACCAACTCGACGAGTACATCGCCACCTGGCGCGACCAGCAGGAAGCGGAATTCCAGTCCTGGCTAGCACGCAAGAAGGCCGAGGACGCAGCCAAAGGCCTGCAGCGCTAATCGGTCGAGTCGGATTTCGCTGGAAAGGCCCGAGATGCACGCGTGCCTCGCGTTGATCGCACCATGTCCCACGAGACGGTTTTTTGCTTGGTGAGCAGGGTTGGCACAGTGACCCACACCACCGTGAATGCCTGCATCCACCAATACACCAGTGGATACCAGGGGGCTAACGGCCACAATTTGCGGATGCCCTTATCGTGATTGGCGTCTAGGTGCATACCCCACAGGATCTGCACCAAAGCGATCCCGATCGTCATCGCACCCCATCGACCGATCACGATCGAATTGCCGAGCAATCCGGCACCCACCGCTAAGGCGACCGCCCAAAGTGCCGTCATGAACACCAGTACGTGGCACCAGATAATCGCCAATAGGGCTTCGAACATGACCGGATACATCGGCCACTCGTTCCTGCGCACGATTCCCCAACCGTGTTCTTGCAGCACCCGCACCAGACCGCGGCTCCAGCGTTTTCGTTGGGCGAACCACTGCGTGAAGTCCTGGGGCACGTGCATGCCAACGGAAGCCGCCGGCTCGTAGATGCAGCGGTATCCCATGCGGTGCAGCCGCCAGGTGATCTCGATGTCCTCGGTGGGCTGATTGCTGGAGAAGGCTCCGGAGTTCAGTACGACGCTGCGGCGAAAGAGCGTCATGATTCCGGACACGGTGTTGATCCGGCCCCACGCGCATTGCCCTCGTCTGAGCGTGGAGATCGTCGAAGAGAATTCGATGGCCTGCATCTTCGACAGCAGGTTCGGTATCCCGATCGCGCGGGGATTGCCGGTTACCGCTGCCACATCCTGGTCGACCATGAAGTGGGAGGCCATCCGCGCAAGGACGTTGATATCAGGCACTGCATCGGCGTCGAGGATCATCACCAACTCACTGCTCGCCGCGGCGATGCCTTCGTTCAGTGAACGTGACTTACCTACGGGGGCCTGGTGTTCGATGATGGTCACTTTCGGATGATCAGCGAATCGTTGGAGGACTTGATCTGTGCCGTCGGTTGATCCGTCGTTGATGACAATCACTTCGATCGCCGGCCAGGCAAGTCCGAGCGCGTGATCGACGGTGTCCTCGATATAGGTCTGTTCATCCCGCGCGGGAATCACGATCGAGGCCAGTGGCCACACACGCTGAGCGTGACGCAGCTGTTCCAAATGGGGATTTTGGATCTCCGTTTCCCGGCTGAGTCGATTCAGGTAGAAAACCCGCGAGGAATTGATCGCCAGGGCCGCGATGACGATGGGGAAGGCAGCCAGGAACCAGGCGAAGGCGAGGTAGAACGGATTCGCTCCTACCGAGAGTAGGAAGTCCCTCATTGGGGGTTCCTATTCCTTGCCACCGTGCGCACGATGGGCACTCCCACCACCGCGAAAATGAAGATCAGGATCCAGATGACGCTGGCGATCACGTAGTCGGCGAGTGATGCGTTAGTGAACCACCAGGCGTAGATCCCGATGCCGAACCAGGTGAGCCATGCACCGAGTCCAAGGATCCAGTACCACAGGCTGAGTTCGTGCCCGGTTTGCTCCTGGCCGGTTGCGATCGTGTCGCGTTCGGGCACCTGCGGATCGATCGGCTCCGGTTGAGTCGACCGATGGTGCTGTCCTGGCAATTCGGATCGAAGTTCGTGCAGGATCTCGGGAGTCTCCAGCCGCACCTGCTCCACAGCCCAGCGAAGCGGCGGAAACACTGGTTTCCGGCCTCGCGCGCGCTTACCGCGCCTCGCCCCCGACACCACATTTCGATGGTAACGGGCACTTCGATCTATGCATGCTGGTCGCGAGTCAGCCTTGGCTCGTAGTAGTTTCAAGTCAAAGGGAATGCGAGAGGGAAGGCGAGTTCATGTGCACTGGATTGAAACTGGCCTGTAAGGACGGTTCGGTGGTGGCCGGGCGCACCGCGGAGTTCGGGATCGATCTGGATCTGCGGATCCTGTTCGTGCCGGCGGGTACCGAGGCATCGGCGTCCTTGGGGGACAAATCGGGGATGTCCTGGACCACCAAGCACGCCGCGGTGGGCATCGGTGCCTTCGATAACCCAAGCGTGATCGACGGCTTCAACGAAGCCGGCCTGACCGTCGCCGGCTTCTATTTCAACCACTACGCGCAATACGTCCCGCTCAGCGATGCCGATCCAGCCTCTTCGATGAATGCCATCGATTTCAGCGGTTGGGCGCTTGGCACTTGCGCGAACATCGCGGAGTTGCGCGAAGCGGTCACCACGATCTCCATCGCCGATATCGCTGTTCCCGGCTGGGGCGATGGCGCCCCACCCTTCCACTGGATCGCCTACGACCTCGACGGCAACGCCGTGGTTATCGAACCGCGCGGCGGCGAGCTCGTAGTGACGGACAATCCGATCGGGGCGATGGCGAATTCCCCTGATTTCGATTTCCACCTGAAGAACCTCGGCAACTACCTGAACGTGCAGCCGCTGAATATCGACAGCAGCGATTCCTTCGGCACCCAGCTGCTCGCCAGTTCCCAAGGCACTGGAGCGCTGGGTCTGCCGGGTGATGGCACCTCCCCTAGCCGGTTCGTGCGCGCGGCGTTCTATTCGGCAAGTCACGATGATCCGGACAACGCCGGAGCCGGCATCCATGAGGTCTTCCACCTGTTGAACATGTTCGATATCCCGATCGGCTCGGTTCAGGCGGTCGCCGGCAAGATCCACGCCGCTGAGTGGACCCTGGCCACCTGCGCCCGCGATGCGAAGGCGGGGGAGTACTACTGGCGCACCTACGGCGATCAGTCGATCCGCAAGGTGTCGCTGCCTGCCCTCATCGCTAAGAACAAGGACATCGTGCGCATCGGTGCCGGACCGTCCACCGGGGACTTCACCCCGATCCAGGACGCAACAGCCGAACTCGCTTGACCTGTGCATCCGGTGATGTAAGAGGGGGGCATGTCACGCACGAGCATTGACCTCGATGATGCCGCACTGGAACGCGTCATGGCCAGGTACCACTTGTCAACCAAGCGCGAGGCCGTGAACTTTGCGCTGCGGACGCTGGCAGCCGAACCCCTGTCGGTGGAGCAAGCCCGGGCTAT
>CAZJYN010000072.1:0-8123 GCA_964550285.1 uncultured Rubrivirga sp. | reverse complement strand
GTGTGCACCTGGGTTTCCAGGCCGTCGTGACCATCGTCGTGTATCCGGCCCTTGCGAATCTTCCGCCGCAGGACTGGGCCGCCGGCCACGCAGCACACAGTCGGCGGATGGTGGCAGTCGTGATCCCGGTCTACGCCGCCACCCTGATCGCACTGGGTTGGGCGCTCGCCACGCTCGAAATCTCAGCGCCTCTGGTGATCACGGCCGGTGCGTTGATTCTCGTTTGGGCCACGACCGCCTTCGCCGCGGCGCCAATCCACCACCGGCTCTCGATAGATGGGCCCGCACCGCTTCTATTGCGCAGTCTGCGCCGAGCCGATGCCGTTCGCCTCATCGGTGCGGCGGTGGCGTGCGGTGCCGCACTCTTCGTCTAGCAAGTAGCGTGGTTGCTATGGCGCAGCCTCTCGAGCAGCTTTGGGACGAGGTCGTCGTCGTTCCTGATTTCCCGCAGCCGGGAATCTCCTTCAAGGACCTGTCCGGGATCCTGGCGAATCCGGACACACTGGCAATCACCGTTCGCGCCTGGATCGAAGCGCTGGGGCCCGAGCATCCGACGATGCTCGTGGCCGTCGAAGCGCGCGGCTTCCCCCTCGGAGCGGCACTCGCCTACGAACTGGGGTGCGGTTTCGTGCCACTTCGCAAGCCAGGGAAATTGCCGCGCGATTCCCACCGGATCGAATACGCCCTGGAATACGGAGCAGGGGCTTTGGAAATGCACACCGATGCTCTTACCGCCGATGACCGAGTGGTGATCATCGACGATGTCCTCGCGACCGGCGGCACAGCCTGCGCCGCCATCGATCTCGTGCGCCGAAGTGGCGCCCACGTGATGTCCCTGGCGGTGGTGATGGACCTCCCGGCGTTGAACGGGCGCGCAGCGGTAGCCGCGCACGGAGTCCCGGTTCATGTCCTCATCGACGACGAAGGGGTTCCCTACCTCACCTGAGATAGGAAACCTCTTCGTCGAGCGGCAAAGTACGGTGGGGGCGTGCAACTGTTTCGCTCCCGTCCGTTCATGATCACGATCGTGGTCTTCGTGATCATCGGCTTCGTCGGCGCCGGCGCGGCCGCGCTCATCCCCCGCCAGGGCGGAAATCAACCGCAGAGCATCGACGCCGAGGCGGTGTGGGCCAGCGAACCGGAGGACGTGAAGACCGAGGTGTGTCGACAGTTCCGCGCGAATCCGCAGGGCTATCTGCTGCTGATGGAACAGACCTGGCTGCAAGAGGGCGTGTTGGATCAGGCATCGTTCGATGAGTTGATCGACGTGATCGCCACCGATTGCCGCATCAACTACTAGGGCCCTTGCCATTACCGTGCACCTGGAGTTCATCACCGATCCGAGTGATGAACGCATCGCCGGCTATCGGGATCTGACCGATGTGGCGCTAAGAACGCGTATCGAGCCGCAGACCGGGGTCTTCATCGCCGAGAGTGCGGCGGTCATCGAGCGTGCGATCGCGGCCGGATACCAGCCGGTGTCGGTTCTCACGGAAGACAAGTGGCTCGAGCGGATGCAACCGATCCTGCAGGAGATGCAGGACGTACCGGTCTTCGTAGGTGATCGGGGGTTGTTGGAGGAGATCACCGGCTTCCACGTGCACCGCGGGGCTCTGGCACTGATGCGGCGTCCTGACTTGCCGAGCATCGCTGAGGTGATGCAGGGTGCTTCGCGCTTGATCATCGCCGAGGACATCGTCGATCACACGAACGTGGGAGCGATCATCCGCTCCGCCGCTGGTTTGGGCTTCGACGGCCTGCTGGTCTCACCAAGGTGCGCCGACCCGCTCTATCGACGCAGCGTGCGCGTGTCCATGGGCACGGTCTTCGACCTGCCATGGACTCGACTGACGAGCTGGCCGGGTGATCTGGAGCACCTGCGGGCTGCGGGGTTCACCATCGCGGCGATCACGCCCGATTCCGGTGCTGTAGCGATCGACACCTTCGATGCACCCGAACGCCTTGCCATCATCGTGGGCACCGAGGGCGATGGACTCACCACTTCCGCCCTCGATCAGGCCGACGTTCAGCTGCGCATCCCCATGCAGCGAGGCGTCGATTCCTTGAACGTTGCGGCCGCCGCTGCCGTGGTGTGCTGGCAGCTGCGTCCAAGTGGCGAGTCGGCGCCGCAAGGAGGAGACTTTCGGGCGTGAGTCAGGTCCAGCAAGCCCCCCGGGCTCGCATCATCACCGCCTCGAACCCGACGGTCGTCCTGAACATCGGAATGATCGCTGCGGGCGCGGCGGTTCTCGTCAGCTTGCTATCTCGAACCACCGCAGCGAGCACCTCGGTAGGACCGATTCCCATCATCGTCGCCCTCATCGCCTTGATGGTCGGAATCCCGCACGGTGCTGTCGACAACCTCACCTTGCAGCACTCCTTGACCACAAGTCAGAAGTTGCGCGGCGCACTGGCCTACCTTGCCGTCGCGGCGATCGCCGCGCTCGCCATCGTCACGTGGCCGGGGATCTCGTTCGTCATCGTGATCGCGATGACGGTGTGGCATTTCGGCACCGGAGACGTCGAAGCCACCCGGGAGTTGCGTGACCTTGCCCCCGTCTCCGGTCTCACCCGCGTGATCTACGCGCTGGCACTTGGCAGCGCACCGGTCCTGCTGCCGCTTTCCTCCCCGGCGGCTGTTTCAACGCTTACTGCCATCGAACCCAGACTCGCGCTGATGATGAGCGAACCGGTGATCGTCGCAACTCGCATTACGGTCCTCACTTTGATCGTCGTCACACTGTTGTGGCTGATCCAGCGTGGTGACGTGCGGGGAGCGATCGAACTGTTCGCTTTGGCCGTTTTGGGTTTCGTGGCCTCGCCCCTCGTCGCGTTCGCCGTCTACTTCGGCTTCTGGCATGCACTCCGGCACACCGCGCGCCTTGCGCAGGTTACGTACGGCACGATCACGCCTCGAACCCTGCTGGGCGTCTCGAAGGGTGGCATCCCGTCATTGATCGGTTTCGTGGTGGTCGTGGTCGCTGCAGTGGCCTTTTTCGGCCCAACGCTCGCTATCGGCCCAGCCCTGTGGATCGGGCTTGCCATCGTGTGGGGGCTCACCGTCCCGCACATGATCATGGTCTCGCGCTTCGATGCTCGCATGCGCGCTGTGCAGGAGTGATCACTCCTCGACTTTGTCCATGCGTCGTGGGAAGTAGCGCCAAGCAAGCAACGCACCGAGGAACGTGACAACCGCTCCCGTCGTCAATGCCCACCCCATCCCCGAGACGAAGGCTTGCGAAACGACCGACCGGGCAGGATCGCCAAGGCCTTGCGGCAGTTGCCCGATCAGCACCATGGCTGAAGCGAGCGACTCTCGCACCGTTTCGAGAACGGAGTCGGGAAGTTCGGTCGCGACCGGCCCTGCGGAGGACACCGCTTCATCGATCCTGGCGCGGTAGAAGAAGGCGAGGATCCCGCCGAGGATCGCCACCCCGAAGGACCCACCCAACTCCGAGACGGCATCGTTGACCGCCGATCCCATCCCCGAGCGCTCCCGAGGGACCTGGGAGAGGACCGCGTTGGTTGCCTGCGGAAGAACCAAGCCCATTCCCACACCGGTGATGCCCAGTGCCAGGCCCACGTATGGGTAGGTGGTCATCGGCTGGACGAAGGCCATCGCCGATAGTCCCGCGGTAACGATCAGCACTCCGACCACAACCACGTTGCGCGTGCCCAAGCGTTCGGCGAGCCGCGGACTGACCAGCGAGGCGACAAGCAGGCCTCCCGCCCCGGGAAGCATGCTTACCCCTGACTGAAGCGGCGTCATGTCTTGCACCAACTGCAAGAACTGCGGCAGGAAGAACAACGCTCCCATCAATGCGAAGTAGACGAGTCCAACGAGCACCACCGCCACCGCGAACACGCGCTTGGTGAACAACTCCATGGGCAGCAGCGGTCGAGGTGCCCGCTTCTCCCACCACACGAACAAGGACAAAAACGCTGCAGCGATGAACCCAGCCCCAACCGTCACGGCGTTGATGCCCGAATCGGGGAGTTCGACGATGAAGGCGACGAGGGCGATCAGCCCCAGCGACGACAAAGCGGCTCCAGTCATGTCGAGCTTCGGTTTGCTGGGATCGAGCGATTCGGGAACCACGAAGAGCGTGATGGCGAGGGCGATGAGGATCAGGGGCGGGTTAACGAGGAAAACCGAATGCCAACTGAAGTGTTCGAGCAGCGCTCCGCCCACGATCGGCCCGATCGCAACGCCGACACCGGCGACAGCGGCCCAGACGCCGATCGCCTGGGCCCGCTCCGCTGGTGCGGTGAACGTCTGCACAAGGATGGACAGGGTCGAGGGCATGATGAAGGCACCGCCGATTCCCATGAGTGCGCGGGAGGCGATGAGCAGATCGACACTCGAGGACGCACCCGCGGCAAGGGATCCCGCGCCGAAGATGACGAGCCCGATGACAAGGATGCGTTTGCGCCCGAATCGGTCGCCTAAGCCTCCGGCGAGCAGCAGCGTCCCTGCGAACAGCACCGAGTAGGCATCGACTACCCACTGCAGTTGGGTGCTGGTGGCCTTCAGGTCTTCTTGCAGGCTCGGGAGCGCGACGTTGACGATCGTGTTGTCGAGCGAGATCAGCGCCAGGGCAAAGGACAAGATGGCCAGGATCGACCACTTGCTGGCTGCCCGCACCAGCGCAGATTAGTTGCTAGCGAGCCTTGGGAATACGAATCGCCGATACCGGCTGGAAAGTAATGCGCGTGGTGGAATTTCGGCGATCGCGCTCGTCGAATTCGATGAGTGTGGCCTGCAGCCCGTTCGATGCGATGCGAGCCACCGTGCGACGTGGCTCCCCTTCTACGGGTCGGGGATTTTCGGCGCGGATTTCCAAGGTCCCGTTCTCCAGGACCTGGGTCACGACTCCGGGAGCTTGATCGGTCCATGGCAACCACGGGTCGAACCCCACCCGATCCTCCACGCCGGTGATCGGGTTGGGGTTCGATACCGCGCGCGTGCGTGTCCACTTCTTCAACGGTGGGTCACGGAAGTACTGGCGCTTGCCTGCGGTGATGATCTCGGAGATCTTCTTCATCCCCATGTTGCGGTTTCCCCGCCCGATGACCTGGGCGAAATCGTTGCAGTCGGCCACTCCTGCGCTATCGATCCGGCAGTTCGAGCGGGTCTTCGGACGCTTGCCCTTGCGCACATATTTCATGGACGTGCCCGCTGCCCAGGTGCTCCACTGTGTTGCAGCCGCCTGGGGATCGGCAGCAGCGTTGCCGAGCGCGGTTACGACGGGCGCAGGAACCGTGACGCCGTCCGCGGCTGCGGGAGCCGGAACCACTAGGGCCGCACCCACCATGAAGGCCACCGCACCGGCCACGAGTCTGCGCTGCACGAGATCGACGGTAACCACCAGCGCCGGGGGCTCGCAAATCCGTCGGTTGCAGGGTGATCGCATCCCCAGGCCACTACCGTCGCTCCTATGGCCTTATTCGGAAATATCGACGCCGGAGTCCTTCGCGCGCTGCTGCGCCAACTGCCGTCCGCATTGCGGGCCAAGCCGTGCGAGCTCGGGGATATCGAATGCCGGCGGGAGATGTCGGCGGCGATGAATGCCGATTTCGAACGACGCTTCGGCAAGGCCAGCGATGTCACGCTGAAGGACTACCGCATTGCCCGTCCGGACGGAAGCGACCTGCGTGTGCGGATCTACCGCAAGATCGGTAGCGAAGCCCAAGGGGCCCTGCTCTATGTCCACGGTGGCGGCATGATCGTCAGCAACATCGAGGACTATGACGGCCGCTGCATGCACTACTGCACGAACACCGGCCTACCCGTCGTATCCGTCGACTACGAACTCGCGCCGGAAGCGCCCTATCCGGCGCAGATAGATGACTCGCTGCTAGCCCTTGCCTGGATGCACGACAACGCCAGCGAACACGGCTGGGATCGTCAGCGCATCGGCATCGCGGGTGACAGCGCCGGCGGCGGCTTGGTTGCCGGTGCGGTGTTAAGGAACCGCGACGAGAAGGGCCCGGAAATCGCCTGCCAGATGCTGGTCTACCCAATGCTGGATGATCGCAACGTGGTCCCCGATGCACGCTTCCCCAAACAATTCCAGGTGTGGACGTACGTCGACAACGAAACCGGGTGGGATGCCTACCTTTCCGGGCTCACCGATCGACATGACGTACCCAGTTACGCCGCTCCCGCCCGCGCGCAGGATCTCGGCGGACTGCCACCGACCTATCTCGATACCGGAACGCTCGACATCTTCCATGACGAAGACATCGCTTACGCCAAGAAGATGATCGCCGACGGCGTCATCGTGGAAGCACACATCTGGAACGGTGCGCCACACGGCTTCGACTACGTTGCTGCCAACTCCGCTCTAGGACAGAAGGCTTGGGACTGCCGATTCGCCTTCCTAGTAGAGCACCTGGGCTAGGCAATAGGGCTAGGGCTCCTCGCTGCCAACCCCATGGTGGACGCGGAAGAAGTTGTCTGGGTCGAACTTGCGCTTGATACGCAGTAAGCGCGGGTAGTTCACACCCCACTGCGCGTCCTGCCAATCCTCGAGGAAGAAGTCCGCCTCCGTTGAGTAGGAACCAGCACCCGGGGTGACATCCATGATGTAACCCATCGCACGATTGATGTCCTCACCGATCTCTCGGGCTACCTTGGCGCTGGGTTTGCGACCCTGCACACCGGGGTACTTGTACTGCTGCGCTGAGGCCATGATCACCAATGCCGCCGCTTCGAAGCAGCCCGGGTGCAGGGCTGTCTTCTCATCGCGGGCACGAGCCTCGGGGTGCTCGCCGGAAAGCCCCTTATTCACCTGGAATATGAAGGGGCGCAAGCGCGAAGCACGATAGAAGGAATCGGCCAGCGCGCCCGGGTCACGGCGCATCAGATCCGTGGAGATCCAGCGCGACTGGTAGCCATTCCAAAAAGCCCCGAGTTCGCCTTGGTTGCCCGTCCACCAGAACTGGTAGTCGGGTGCCTCCGGGCGCGGATCACGGGTGATGAAGTCCGGATCAACGCTGTCCCAGTAGTCCGGATTCCATAGATTCTCGAACGCCAGGAACTGAAATTGCGGGTCGACGGTGAAGTCGTCGGGTCGAGCTCGGAATTGACCGACGAACTGCTCGATCGTCGCCTTGCCCTGCGCCTCGGGCATATCGAGGAACGTCAACCGGAACCCGAATTCGTTGTCGGGACCGAACGCCACCGATTCACCCCAGTGCCAATTGTCCAGGCCCACCGGATAGAACTCCACGAATCTTTCGATGAGCTCTCGATACGAAGCATCGCTTTTCGCCTTGATCGATCCGGTGACGATGCCCAAGGTGGACGGAATGGGATGCGTCAGCAAAGTTACCCGGCTGACGATGCCGTAGGTGCCACCCCCGCCCCCGCGGACCCCATAGAACAAGTCGGGTTCGGAAAACTCGTTGACCGTGTGCACCTTGCCGTCCGCCGTGACGATCTCGGCCTGCACGATCCCACCCGAGCCCGTTCCGTAGCGCTTGGAGAAGGGCCCGAATCCACTGCCGAAGGTGAAACCACCGCACGCTCCGACGCTGGTGCATCCACCACCGGAGACGAATCGGCCGGCGAGCGTGGCAGCACGGTAGGCCTCCAGCCAGCGAGTGCCCGCTTCGACGGTCATGGCATGCACAGGTTCGGTGCCTGCAGGGGCCCCTTCCGGCACGAACTCATCGTGCATCGTGATCGTGCGCATGTCGTGCGTCCACACCAGCAGTGAGTCGGGCGCCATGTTGCGCCCGAGGTAGTCGTGACCGGTTCCCTTCACCACGAGCTTGACGTCGTTCTCTCGGGCGAAATTCACAGCAGCCACGATGTCCGATGTTCGTTGGGCGCGCACCGCGTAAGGGGAGGCGGCGGCCAGCCATGCGCCGTACCAGCCCGTCGACTGCAGCGCTCCGGGTTGCTCCTCATTCCAGAAGGGGTTCTTCAACAACTCGAAGGTCTCGGGCGTCGCATCGACCCAGGGCAGCGACGTGGTGATGAGCCGCCCGCCCACCTGCTTATCGAGCGCACGCCACTTGGCCCTCGACGGCCAGGAACTCGTGGCCCGCGATAGCGGCTCGGCGGCACGAGCACCGGGCGCAAGGAGCGCTCCGGCGGCAACGGCGGCGGTTGT
>CAZJYN010000071.1:0-8213 GCA_964550285.1 uncultured Rubrivirga sp. | reverse complement strand
GATACCTTCCGGGAGAGTAAGCCGCGTACTGCCTTGATCAGTGTCTTCGATTCCAGCGGAAGTGTCAGCGCCGCTGGATCCTTCGGCTTGGCGCCGGACATGGTTCGTGCGCTGCGCCGCTTGTCCCTGTGGGATCGATCTCCATCCGTGGATGCGATCCGCGAAGGTGCACCGGTGGTCCACACTGATCGGCAGACGCTTCTGACCAACTATCCCTGGCTTGGCAACCATGAGGGTCTGCTCTATCCCACCATCGCGTGGCCGCTCGCTGTGGGTGGCCAGCGCCTGGGATCACTGCAGGTTCAGTTCGCCGAAACCATTTCGCAGGCTGTGGTCGAAGGAGTATTCGCAACGATCGCACCATTGCTGGGCTTGTACGTGAGTATGCGCTCACCGATACCTAACGGTCATCCGGTCGATGACAAGCACCCCAAGCTCAGTCCTGTTGATCGCGATGCCGATACCGAGTTGACGCCCCGCCAGCTGCGGATCTTGCATCTGCTCGCCGAGGGGATGACCAATCCGCAGATCGCTGCGCGGATCGGCTTTTCCGATTCGACGGTGCGCCAGGAGACTATGGCCATCTACCGGTTCCTGAACGCCGACGGTCGCCGCGACGCCGTGCATATCGCCGGGTTGAGGGGACTGCTCGCCGAAGACGGTCATGCCCCCGTGGCTCCCGTGCTGGTGGGTAATCGTCATGCTGCGATGGTGTGAAGCGCGCCATCGGCATGATCCCGGCGTTCGAGTACGCGACCGGCGATTCGTCGTCACCGAAGGCCCTGTTCCCGGGAACCAATTGGCCGGAGGAGGTCGACTGTTGCGGCGGATAGGCGCCTGGCTGGTACTGGCGATGAGCCTTACCTTGCTCTCCGGCTGCGCGGAGGCAGACTCCGGTCTCGAGCCGCCAGGCGTGATGCGCGAGCCGGTGCACACGAAACCCGAGGCGGGTATGGAAGTACCTCGGGCGGTGCCGTATGCGAACAGTCAGCAACCCGTCATGGTGCGCATCCCTGCACTCGATGTGCGCGGTCCAGTGCAGCCGGTGGGCATGACCGATGAGGTGACGATGCAGGTACCGGCTGATATCGACGTGATCGGGTGGTTCGATCGCAGCGTCGTCCCGGTGGCTACGCGGGGGAACACGGTCATGGTCGGCCACCGTGACGGCGTCGATGATCCGAACGGGGTGTTCCGTCGACTCGGGGAGCTGGTACCCGGTGATCGGATTCACCTCGATGATCAGGCCGGGCGGGGCCTTGAATACGTGGTCAGTGAGGTCGACCTACTCGGCCGGTCGCAATTCGCCGCAGAAGCGGAGGGTCTCTTCGCTGCTGACGGCCCACATCGGTTGGTGCTCTTGACCTGTGGTGGCGAATACGACAGATCACGTGGCGGTTACCAGGCGAATGTGGTCGTGATCGCAACACGCGCCTGAACATCTACTGACCGGCGCCCGCCGGCTTTGACCACCCGTCTACCTGTCCGCTTCCTCCACGGTTATCACCTGATTGCACACCCACCACGAACCACCACCGACCACCACTGTCAAGGAGATCTCGAATGTCGCAGCGCTTCGCCATGATCAGCACCTACCCGCCCACCCAATGTGGGATCGCAACGTTCGCGCGATCGTTGTCGTCGGCGATGAATCGCCTCGGTCAGGACGTCCGGATCCTGCGGTTGGCGGATGGGGCGAGCGGAGCCGCGGGTCCGCTGGTGATCGGCGATCACGGCTCCGCGCGTGATGTCCCGCGATCGGCGCAGGTGCTCAACGGCCATGATGCCGTGATCTTGCAGCATGAATTCGGTATCTATCCTGGCGAGGATGGTGAAGGGGTACTGGATCTCCTTGCAGAGATCACGGTTCCGGTGATCTCGATCCTGCACACGGTCGGTGAGCGACCCACTTACCGACAGCGCAGGATCCTGCAGGGTCTGATGTACGCGTCGGATGCCGTGGTCGTGCTGTCCAATGCTGCGCTCGATGCACTGCAACGCACCTACGACGTCCCTTCGGAACGCACCTTGGTCATTCCGCACGGCGCTCCCGACGTCCGTGGTTCCTACCGACCCAACGGTGTACGAATGCGTCCTCGAATACTCACCTGGGGGCTGCTAAGCGAGGGCAAGGGCATCGAATGGGGCATCACCGCGATGTCCTTGCTGCGAGATGTCGACCCGATGCCGGACTATTACATAGTCGGTCAAACGCATCCCAAAGTAGCTGCGCGGGATGGGCACCGCTATCGCCAGGAACTGGGGGAAATGGCGCGACGTCTCGGGGTCGGCGATCGCGTGCACTTCGTGGACGGATACCTCGACAACAACGGCTTGACCAAATTGATCACATCGGCCGATATGTACTTGTTGCCGTACGACACACGTGAGCAGGTCACATCCGGGGTGCTGTCCGAGGCGATGGTGGCGGGCGGTCCGGTGATCGCCACGCACTTCCCGCACGCGGTCGAGATGCTCGGTGATGGCACGGGAATCCTGGTCAAGCACCAAAGCCCCACTGCCATAGCTGAGGCCGTGCGCCAGCTCATCCGGGAACCGCAGTTGCGGCGGGCAATGCGGGACAAGACAGCTGCTAAGTCGTCGTCGTTCCTTTGGCCAGCGGTCGGTTCGACGATGACCTCGTTGACTCACTCGGTGGTTCGAGGTGCTCGCAAGCAGCAGGTTACGCCGATGGTGCACGAGCAGGTGCCGGCATGAATATCGGGTACCTTGCGGCGCTCACCGATGAACTCGGACTCTTCGAACACTGTTTGTACGACGAGCCACGCACTGAACACGGTTACTGCGTCGATGATGTCGCAAGGGCGCTAATAGTGCTGCTGCGCGCGGATGATCGCAGCGACGAAGGCCGCCGACTGATCGAGACCTACACCAGATTCCTCGCCGATTCCCAATTTCCCGATGGGCGCATCGTCAATCGTCGAGACGCTCGTGGCGATTGGCACGGGGTGCCTTCGACTGCGGACCACTGGGGTAGGGCGCTTTGGGCTTGGGGCACCGCCGTGCGTCACAGCCGGGAGACCCATCAGTCAGCCCAGGCCTATGAGCACTTTCGGCTCTCGGCGCGTAGACGTTCGGTGTTCTTGCGCTCGATGGTCTTCGCCTCCCTGGGGGCCAGCCAGGTGCTCGATGTCTTGCCGGGTAATCGCAGTGCACTGGCGATCTTGGAGGACACGATCGCGATGTTGCCCGATGCTCCGGATGGCAAGTGGGTATGGCCGGAGGGTCGGCTCACCTACGCCAACGCGTCGGTAGCCGAAGCGATGATGCTGGCTGGCTTCTATACGGATCGTGATGACGTCTTCCGTCAGGGAAGACACGCTTTGGAGTGGTTGTGGCAGTTGCAGAGCATTGCCGACCGTCTCTCGATGGTTCCGCACCAAGGGTGGTTACCCGGTGATCGACTGCCAGCGTTCGATCAGCAACCGATCGAGGTGGCCGCGCTGGTCGATGCCTGTCAGACCGCATACGACTTCACCAGTGATCCAGCCTGGCTAGAGCGCATGGTCACCGGTCGCCGCTGGTTCGAGGGATGGAACGACCAGAGCATTGCCATGCACGAAGCCGAATCCGGCGCTGGCTTCGACGCACTGACGGTCGATGGCCGTAATGAAAATCGGGGAGCCGAGTCCACGGTCTGTTTCCTGAGCGTTGATCAACGGACGCAGCACCTCGTCAAAGCGGTTGTGTGACCGTGCTGCAAAGGCTGCCGATGGAGTTGACCGGCTCGGCCGAACGCGTGCTTTGTCGGATGTTCATTCCCGGTGAGGAGGATCTGATCCGAGGGCCTTCGCGGATCCCGGAAGTAGTAGGGCGCTGCATGGACTTGAGCGAGTCTGAGGTGGCGGTGGCGTTGCAAGCGATCGAGCGGGACTTCACGACTCGCCATCGCGATCTACGCGATCAGTTCGCTTCGCACTATCGCGCAGTGGCGCACCTCGTGGAGGAGACGATCTCGACGCAGCGGGAATTGCTCATCGGGGCGTACTTGACCCAGGAGTATGCGATCGAGGGGGCGGCCTACTTCAACCCGTCGATGGTGCCGCATCCAGACGAGCCCGATTCCGAGAAGGGCAATCTCCGGTTCATCATGAGTGTGCGCGCCGTCGGCGAGGGGCATATCTCGACCGTGGTGTTCCGTTCTGGATTCGTGACTTCCTCGGGAGAAGTGGTCATCGATGAGCCGTCGCCATATGCGTCCATCCGCGCGAATCGGTACACCGTGCTTCGGCGGCGCTATGTGCGGCAGTCGGCTGTGGAGGCCGGGGTCGATTGCACCGATCTCGACTTAGTGCTCGGCATGCTCCCGGACAAGTTCACCGGTGAGGAACTGCTCGCGACCTTGAATCAGTTCGACCCGCGCGGCCTACGAAACACGACATCAGATGAGTTGGTTGCCACGATGCAGGACATTGCACGCAACAGCTACGAAGCCGACTTCCCGGAGGCGTCGGTGCTCAGCGAGCGGGTCCTGTGGCCAACGGCGCCCGAAGAGCGGCGTGGGATGGAGGATTTGCGCCTTGTCCGGTTGCGAGATGACGACGAGCCGGTGCGTTATCGGGGCAGTTACACCGCCTTCGACGGCACCGGTGTGCAATCGCGGATCCTGGAAACCGATGACTTCCGTTCGTTCTCGTCGATGTCCCTGACGGGTAAGGGCTCGCTGAACAAGGGCCTTGCGTTCTTTCCGCGTCGTATCGATGGTCGGTATGTGGCGATCTCACGGTGGGATCGGGAATCCATGTCCTTGACCGTGTCCGAGGACAGCTATCACTGGAATGATGTGCATCCCATCGAGGTTCCCAAGAGCCCTTGGGAGTTGGTGCATATCGGCAATTGCGGATCACCTATCGAGGTGCCTGAGGGCTGGCTCGTATTGACCCACGGAGCCGGTGCGATGCGTCAGTATTCGATCGGCGCCATGCTGCTCGACCGGGACGACCCAAGCATCGTCTTAGGTCGTCTGGACCAACCCTTGTTGAAGCCGGTTGGAGATGAGCGCAATGGGTACGTGCCCAATGTGGTGTATTCCTGCGGTGGCATGGTGCACGCCGATCGTTTGATCCTCCCCTACGGAGTGAGCGACTGGCGCATTCGCTTTGCCTCGATCGATTTGGGTGCACTCATGGAGTCGCTTGTCTAGTCGCACCATCGGTACTCGACGGACAGTCCTTGAATCGTGCCGGCGCTGTAGGCGAAAGTCGCGGCTAGATCGACATCCCTGTCGATGCCTCCGCTGTCCCGCACGCATGTGCGCAAGGTAAATCCCTTGAGTTGAATGAGCTCGGCATACTTGATCACACTGGTGATGAAGCCGCGGGATCGAAGGATCGGCAATTTGCTGGGAACGAAACGGGTGCCGATGATCTCGGAAACACGCCAGCCGAGAATTTCATCGACCACCGGAAAGACCGCAACCAAGACCCCTGTTGAGTCGAACAACGCACGGGTCGGGAGAACTACATCCGGCAAGTCCGGAACGTACCGATAGCCCACGCCGTGCACAGTGTGGATGAACCGTGGATTTCGGGGAAGCTCACCGAGCTTCTTGCGTAACCGCGAGACGTAGACTTCGGCAGCGTGTTCGTCGCCTACCCAGTCCGAGCCCCAGATTGCGAAGAGGAGCTCGGCGTGGGTGAGTACCCGCCGTGGATTGCGGTGTAAGGCCGCGAGCAGATCGAATTCGACACGGGTCAAGGCGATCGAGCGTCCGTCGACCAGCACTTCGCGGGTGTCTACGTCGACGAAGAGGGATTTCCGTGGTGGTAGTGGTGGTGCTAGTTGGTGGGCTATCGATCTTTCGCGAGTCCCATGGATAGCGCTGGGCACTGACATAGAAACCGCCCCCTTTGGTGGCATTTGCCGCCCTGGGCGGAGGGTAGATTCCCAAACCCGGAAATGAGGCGCTTGGACGTGTGTCTTTGGCTCACAGATTCTTCACGAAGGTCCTGGATGAGGGCTCGATGCGGGGCCGATGACGGCACGGTCCGGGTTACGAAGCAGCGTTCGCGGCTACAGGTGGATGGGCTACAGGTGGATGGTCGCCTCCAGTCCCTGGAATTCATCTCGTGGGCCAAGGGACCGCATTCGCACGCGGTGGGCTCGGACGCCCCCGTCACCGGTACGTAGGTTCAAGGTGTTGTCGCTGTCCAAGATCCCGAGCGCGTGCATAGTCTGCACAGCCTGGATCGCCTGATCCTGGTTGTCATGGGGGATGCCTCCATCGGCGAGCAGGAAGAACGTTCCCAGGATCTGCGCCGGATTCCAGCCCAGGAAGAATCGGTCAACCGGGTCGATCCCGGTGACTAGCAAATCCGAGTCGTAGGTGAGCCGCACGAGAGTGACATCTCGCTGGTGGAAGACGTACCCGCGGCGACGTATCGAACGGATCCAAGTACCCGAACCATCTAGTTCACGCGCTTTGCTTCGGATTCGACTGACGTAGACCTGGATGGGGTGGTGATCCTCGACATCCCGGGTTCCCCAAATCGCCTCAAGCAAGGTGCCGTGATCGACGACGTCGCCGGGATTGCGAAGCAGCGCGGCGAACACCTGTGCCTCACGTTCGGTCAACCACACGGTCTTGCCGTTGGCGCGAAGTTCCCCAGTCGCATCATCGAAACAGAAAGGGGGATCGAACCCTGTCGGTGAATCATGAAGCATTAAGTCGTGCTCCGTCGGGTGCCCGTCGTTGTCTAGTTGGTAAGAACCACCCTGCCGGATCCGCTGATGGGGCGCAGCAGGCGCGACTTGCCACTCACTTTCTACTTTCTATCGATTACCTTGCGATTTCCTCTCAGCAAACTCTCATCATTGCGTGGGTTGTGCTTCAGGCTGATTCGATCCGAGGCGGTCTATTCGCTGGCGCACCACGAAGCCCACGACGGCGCCGACGATCGCGAACGGCGCCACCTCCATTCCGGCGCCACCGATCAGCAGCAGGGCCAGCATCGCGGAGGTGAACGGCAACCGGATCATGGCGGTGGAAGTCGCGGCGATGCCGGCTGTGGCCAGTGGGCTCACCGGTGTGCCGGAGAACACGATCGCGAACAGCACGCCGATACCCACGCCGAGGAAGGTGGCGGGGAATATCGGGCCACCGCGCATGCCTCCTCCCATGGACACGGCGTATGCCAGAGCCTTGAGAGCAAGAATGGCCAACACGACCCCTGCGGCAGTCTCGTCGATCAGGGTCGACATCGCTTCCCCTTGACCGGAGAACAAGATCATTGCGGGCTCGAGGTCGAACACGAGCACTGCGATAGCCACCAGACCGGTAATTGCGACGGCAGCGATGAAGGGCATCGAAGACCGATGCCTGGCGTTCACGGACTCGATGCGCTCGGCGATCTCGCGAGCACCGATGGCGAAGAGGGCGGCTACGAACGAGGCCAGGACAGCGACGCCCAGATCGCTGAGATCGATGGTGGTGTACGCGGGAAGATCCGGAACGGAGAGTGGATGCAGGCCGAAGCCGTCCCACGATCCGATCCCTACCTGGGTGAGGTAGCCGGCACCGAGTGCGACGAACATCGGCATCATCAGGGCACGGGGCATGACGCCAAGTGCGATGAACTCCAAGATCATGAACGCAGTGACGAAGGGGTTGCCGAAGACCGCGCCGATGGCAGCGATCCCGCCGAGCAGCATCGCGGCCTTCGTGGTCTCTTCGTTGGACCGCCGTGCGAGCAGTGCGCCGATGGTGGTGCCCAGGATGATGAGTGGGGCCTCGGGTCCGAGCACGAAGCCGAACACCAGTGATCCCGCTGCGGCAACCAGGATGGAGACTGCATTGATCGGTGGGGTGTCGAAGTGGAACCCGGTCAGTGGCCCATGTCCGGAACGGCCGGGCAGATGCTGGGCGATGACGATGATGACGGCGCCGACCAAAAGCATGATCAACACCCACCACAAAGGGATGCCATCGAGGCCTAGGTAAGCGGGCAGATCGTCGTAGAAGAAGGCCTCGCCGAGGTGGACGAGCTCCAACAGGATCGAACCACCCGCGGCAGCGACGAAGCCGATGCCGATGGCCAGCCCGAAGGCCTTGAGCGGGAGGGGGGTCGGTGCGGCGGGTTTCGGCTCTTCTTGCTGTGCGCTCATGCACCTTCCCAGCGACCGGCGTGGACGTCTTCGGCGTCCACGATGCGGTAACCGTAGCCCTGTTCGGCTAGGAACCGTTGCCGGTGCTG
>CAZJYN010000070.1:0-8720 GCA_964550285.1 uncultured Rubrivirga sp. | reverse complement strand
GCGAAGTACCGGGCTGCGGGGACTGCGCCAGCACGATGCCCGGTGGCTCCAGCGTTGATTCCTGTTCGACCTGTTGCACTTCGAAGCCCGCCTGCGCGAGGTCGCTGAGCGCCTGCGCCACGGTGACTTCGCGAACATCGGGCACCTCGATCAACCCGGAGGACACCACGACGGCCACCGCACTTCCCGCGGCCAACTGCGCCCCCTCGGCCGGATCCTGGGCGAGCACGTAGCCCGCGGGCTGGTTGGAGTCCTCCTCGGTGATGTCGCCGAGTTGCAGGTTCGCATCGCTGAGTGCGGTGCGCACGGCATCCAACGACGTCAACCCGATCAATTGCGGCACTGTTGCCTGTTCGCGACCGGTGCTGATCGTGACGTTGACTGCTTGGCCTTGTTCGATGCTCTCCCCGGGTGCGGGCTGCTGGGCAATCACCGTGCCCGGCTCCCGGTCGGAGATCTCCGGGGTCTGCGCGCCGAGGCGCAGCTCGAACTCCGATAGCGATTCGGTGGCCTCCTCGAGGGTCAACCCATCGAGGTTGGGCACGTTGACCAACGACGCCGACGTCCCCCCGAAGATGAAACGCCCGATCGCCAGCGCACCGAGCACCGCGATCGCGACCGCTGAAAGGCTCAAGATCCAAAACAGCGTGCTGCGTCCGGCTCGTCCGCGGCGCCGGCGCCGGTCGTCGTAGATCGGATCTGGGGAGTAGCCCCCGTCGCCGCTTCCCGCGGCTTCCACGGGAGCGAGTTGCTGGGTGTAGTCCGGGGTGATGGTCGGTACCGCAGCGGTGACGGGAGACCCGGCGATCGCCCGCTCGACGTCGCCGCGGAACTCGGTGGCGCTTTGGTAGCGATCGTCGGCCCGTTTGGCTAGTGCGCGTAACACCACGGCGTCGATCTCCGGCGAGACACCACTGTCCACCTGCGACGGCGGACTCGGCATCTCACTGACGTGTTGGTAGGCGATGGACACCGCGCTCTCGCCGGTGAACGGCGGCCGTCCGACGAGCAGTTCGTACAACAGCACGCCGGTGGAGTACAGATCGCTGCGCGCATCGACCACTTCACCGCGCGCCTGCTCAGGCGAGAGGTATTGCGCGGTTCCCATCACGGCCGATGCCGAGGTCATGGTCTGTCCGGACTCGTTGATCGCCCGTGCGATACCGAAGTCCATCACCTTCACTTCGCCGGTGCGGGTGAGCATCACGTTGGCCGGCTTGATGTCCCGGTGCACGATGCCGTGCCGGTGGGCGTAGTCGAGCGCGGCGAGCACACCGGCGGCGATTTCCAGCGCGCGCTCGGGCAGGAGCCGACGCCCGCTGGCGAGCAGTTGGCGCAGCGTCATGCCATCGACGTATTCCATGACGATGTAGGGAACGACGACGCTTTGACCGTCCGGGTCGATGAGGGTGTCCTCGCCGGTGTCGTAGACGGCGACGATGTTCGGGTGGTTCAAGGCCGCGGCGCTTTGCGCCTCACGGCGAAAACGAGCCTGGAAGGTCGGATCCTTGGCTAGGTCCGGTCGCAGGATCTTGATGGCTACCCGACGGCCGAGGCGGAGATCGCGCCCTTCGTGCACCTCGGCCATACCGCCACGGCCGATAACGGCGCCGACCTGGTATCGGTCGCCGAGCATCTTGCCGGGCTCTTCGGTTTCCACCTGCGTTCCTCTCACGTCGTTATCCGCTCTCGAAGCGGCCACTCATTGTCTCAGGGGCAATGGACCTGCTCGATCTCGCCGCGCTCTTACCTGCGTTGCAGTACGGCTTCGATGACGTCCTTGGCGATGGGTGCACCCAGCCCGTTGCCGCTGACCTCTTCGGCGCCGGCTTCCTCGACGACGACGGCCACCGCCACCTGCGGTGCCGCAGCGGGAGCGAAGGCGACGAACCACGCCACATTCGGGCGATCGTTACCGGTTTGCGCCGTGCCGGTCTTGCCCGCCACCCGGACATCGGGAATCTGTGCGTTGGTTCCGGTGCCGTTGTCCACGACGTTGACCATCATCTCCGTCAGCGCGAGCGCCTCACTGGGGCGCAGTGCGTCGGCGAAGACCTCCGGCTCGGTGGTCTGCAGGATCGTCAGGTCCGGGGCGCGTACCTCCTGCACCATGTAGGGCACCATCGTGCGACCGCTGTTGCCGATCGCTCCGGTCACCATCGCCATCTGCAAGGCGGTGGCACGGACGTCGAACTGTCCGATGGCACTGAGTGCGGTCTGTGGCTCGTCCGGGTCGGTGGGGAATCGTGAGGTTGCGGCTCGTAGCGGAATCTCGAAGCTGGTATCGAAGCCGAAGAGTTCGGATTGCTCACGCAGCGCATCGGCGCCGAGTTCGTTGCCGAGCCAGGCGAAGGCGGTGTTGCAGGAGATGGCGAGGGCATCGCGCAGTGTCACCCTGCCGCCGGGTCCGCATTGTTGACGGTTCCAGTTCCGCAGTTCCCGGTTGGACAGCGGCAGATCGTAGGTGCGCGGACCGGGGAGCACCGAGTTCGGATTGAAACGACCGGAGGACAGTGCGGCTGCCGCGGTGACGAGCTTGAAGGTCGAGCCCGGTGGATTCAGCGCAACGACCGGCCGGTTCAGCAGCGGCTTGTCCGGGTCGGCCTCCAACTTCGCGTAGTACTCGCGGATCTCGTTCGGGTCGTGGCTGGAGAGTCGATTGGGGTCGAAGGACGGGGACTGCACCGAGGCCAGGATGCGTCCGGTGGCCGGTTCGATGGCCACCACGGCGCCCTTCTTGCCGCGCAGTCCGAGGTAGGCGGCGCGTTGGGCGGCAGCGTCGATCGTGGTGGTCACCGCACCGCCGACGGGTTGCCGGCCGGAGATCAATTGTTGGATGCGGTCGACCGCGAAGATGTCCGAGCGGCCGTTCAGGATCCGGTTCTCGGTGCGTTCGAGGCCTGTTGCCCCGTAGATCAGCGAGTAGAACCCGGTGACCGGCGCGTAGAGCCGCGGGTTGGAGTAGCGGCGCAGGTAGGTCAGCGTGTTGCCGGTCTCCACGGACCGCGCAACCGGGTCGGTGCCGACCAGGATCGGTCCTCGCTCCCGGTCGTATTCGGCGAGCAGGATGCGTTGGTTGCCGGGGCGGTCCCGGTAGTCCCCGGCGTTGACCACCTGGATGAGCGTGATGTTCACCAGGACCGCGACCATCATCAGCGCGAATACGAAGGAAAGCCGCCTGATCTGCCTACTCACGAGCGTGACCTCATACCGTGCGCACCACTTGGGTCATGGCGTCGTCGGGGGATGGCGCCACGGTTTCGGGACGGCGGGCGCGATCGGAGATGCGCAGCAAGATCGCCACGATCACCCAGTTGGCCACGAGCGATGACCCTCCGTAGCTCAGGAACGGTGTGGTCAAACCGGTCAACGGGATCAGCCCGGTAACCCCACCGATGATCACGAAGACCTGGATCGCCAGCACGATCGACAGACCGGCTGCAAGGAGTTGGCCGAACGCATCGCGCACGCTCACGGCGGTGCGCAGGCCGCGTTCGATCAAGATCGCGTACAGCATCACCAGCGCGAACAGTCCCGTGACACCGATCTCCTCGCCGAGTGCAGCCACGATGAAGTCGGTCTTGGCGAAGGGCACCAGGTTGGGAAAGCCCTGTCCGAGCCCCGCGCCGAGGACGCCGCCGTTCGCCAACCCGTAAATCGATTGCACGATCTGGTAGCCACCGGTGTCGGCGTAAGCCCAGGGGTCCAGCCACACCGTCACCCGCGAGCGCACATGCGAGAAGTTGTAGTACGCGGCCGCAGCCCCGGCGAGGAACAGCACACCACCGAGGAAGATCCAGGTGCGTCGTTGCGTAGCGATGTAGAGCATGGCGACGAACAAGCCGAAGAACAACAACGACGTCCCCAGGTCGCGTTCGAACACCAACACGGCCAACGAGATCAGCCAGGCGATCACGAGCGGTCCGAGGTCCTTGGGACGGGGCAGTTCGATGCCGAGGAACTTCGTGCGCACTACTGCGAGCGAATCGCGCTTGGCCACTAGGTAGCCGGCGAAGAAGATGACCAGCAGGATCTTCGCCGCCTCGGCGGGCTGGAAGGAAAGGTCACCGATGCGGATCCACAACGTGGCTCCGTTCACGGTGGTGCCGATGACCGGTGCGAGCGGCAAGACGAGCAGCACTAGACCGGCCAGGCCGAAGGTGTAGGTGTAGCGCGCCAAGCGTCGGTGATCTTGCAACAGCACGATGACCGCGACGAACAGGATCGTCGCGACCGCGTACCAGGTCAGTTGCGAGTAGACGTCCGGTGTGGGTTCGGGTGCATCGCTGAGTACTGCGCGCCGCGCGGCAGCCACGTCGATCCGGTAGATCATCAACAGCCCGAGCATCGTCAGCAGCGTTGCAACGGGCAGCAGGATCGGATCGGCGTACTTCGCCCAGATGCGGATGACGATGTGCATCGTCAACGCCAGCCCACCGACAACCCCGGCCGTCACCCATAGCCGGGTGGTCATGCCCTCGCCGGTCACCCACCCGATCTGCACGGTGCCCAGCAGGCCGATACCCCACGCGAGGATCAGCAGCAGCAATTCGACCCAGCGCCGCGTCGGCTTCTTGCGCGGGGCTTTCTCGGCTGCGTAGAGGTCGGTTCCGTTCGCGGTACTCACGGTGCCTCCTCCACGGGTTCGTTGCTCAAACTGCCCGGGCAACCGGCTGGCGGGAAGATGGTGCGACATTCCGCCGCCCGGGTTTCCAACTCAGTGACGATGCGCTGGGCATCGGCTTGGCTCTCGGCGGGAATTCCCTTGCTGACGAGTTCTTGATCGAACAGTGGCAACTCTCCGACCGGCAGCGCAGTGTCGGTCTCCAAACTAGATAGGCGTATCCCCCCGAGATTGCCTTGGACGCCTTGGTAGATGCCGACGGTTCCCGTTCCCGCGCTTCCGTTGACGGCCACGTACCACTGTCGGTCCAGCCACGCCTGCACGCCGAGCAGTGCGCCGTACGTGGCTGCCGCGATCAGCGCGATCACACCGACGTAGGCGGCGATCTTCTTGAATCGACGACGACGACGCTGCGTTCGTACTGCGGCTGCTTGCTGATCGCGCAGCGCCTGTTCGGCGGCGGGAACGATCAACTCGGCATCGACGAGTGGCTGGGGCGCGGTGGGTGGCCCGCCATCGACGGGTGCGGGGGTCTCCGGTGCATCGGGGTCGGGCTGGGAATCGTCCGGAAAGCGCACGCCCGGCAGTTGCGCACGCACGCGTGGTTCACCCGCTGCGCCCACGACCACGGGAGTGAAGACGTCGTCCTCGTCTTCTTCCATCGGAACGACGTCGGCCACGACCACCGTCACGTTGTCCGGTGCGCCCCGCTCCAAGGCCATATCCACCAGTCGGGTGACGCATCCGGTGGTGTCACTCATCGTCAATGCACCGGCGATATCGGCTTCGTCGACGAAGCCACTCAATCCATCGCTGCACAGCAGGTAGCGATCGCCGCGTCGCGCTTCACGCATCGAAAGGTCCGCTTCGACCGGGTTCATGCCATCGAGTGCGCGCATCAGCAGTGAGCGCTTGGGGTGGGTGGCGGCTTGCTCCTCGGTGATACGTCCGGCATCGACGAGGGTCTGCACGTAGGTGTGGTCGTGGGTGAGTTGTTGCAGGTTGTTATCGCGGAACAGGTACGCGCGCGAGTCGCCCACGTGCACGATCGCCACCCGGCCACCGAGCCAATACAGGCCCGTGATGGTGGTGCCCATGCCGGTGAGGTCGGGTTCCTCGCCGATGATCGTCCCGATCGTCTCGCCGACCGAATCGATGGAGTCGGTGAGCGCGTTGAGCAGCTCCGCACTCGAGGGTGGATGGACGTCGAGATCGGCCACCGTTGCGACCGCGACCGCCGAGGCCAGTTCCCCGGCTGCGTGCCCACCCATCCCGTCGGCTACTAGCAAGAGTCGCGGTCCGGCATAGCCGCTGTCCTCGTTACCGGTGCGCACCAAGCCGACGTCCGAACGAGCGGCGTAGCGCAATCCGAGGCTGGTGTTATCGGACGGAACAGGTAGGGCGGCCTGGCCGTCGGGGTCGACCACGATCTCGAGGTCGCCGTCTTCGTTGGTGTCGTTGGCGTCGTCGACCGACGCGGCAGCTTCTTCGGGTGTGCTCATCGCGACCTACTTTTGGATCTGCAGCGTGGTGCGACCGACTCGCAGCGGTGCACCGACGGGCAGCACGGTCGGGGTGGTCAAGCGTGTGCGGTCGATCCAGGTGCCGTTGGTGGAACCGAGGTCCTCGACCACCCACGCGCCCTCGGATTCGTAGATGCGCGCGTGCCGGCTGGAGGCGTAGTCGTCATCGATGACGATGGTGGAGTCCGGTGCTCGTCCCAGGGTGATCTGCGCGCCCTCCAAGGGGATCTCCGCACCCTCGAGCGGTCCTTCGACCACCACTAGTCGCGTGCCCTTGACCTTGGATCGCCGTGATGCCCTTCCTGAGCGGCGAGCTCGCTGGGTGCGGGCTGTGCGCCCGGAGGTTGCCGAACTCGACCCGGACTCCGCCGGCTGGTTGCTTGCTCCCCGCAGGTCCTTACGTAATGCCAGCAGCGCGAAGATGACGAACAACCACAACAGGCCCAGGAAGGTGAATCGGGCCAAGGTGAGCGCGAGCTCGGACACCGCTCAGCCGCTCCGATAGACCAGCGACGTCCCACCGATCTTCACGACCGAACCGTCTTCGAGTGCGACCTCGTCGATCTTCTGCCCGTCCACGAATGTGCCGTTCGTGGAGCGCAGATCACGCACCATCGCAGGATTGCCGACCACTATCTCGCAGTGCTTGCGCGAGACACCGGGATCCTCCACGCGGATGTCGGTCTCGGTCCCGCGTCCGAGCAGTGTGATGGCGCGAACCAGCGGGTAGGCCTGTCCTCCGACCTCCAGGCGCGGTTGGACACCGGGCGCAGGGGCGAGGGCGGGTTCATCGATTTCCTCGATACCGGGTGCCGGGGCTGCGGCTTCCGGCGCGAGCACCTCGACCGGCTCGACCACACCGGCACGTGAGGTGACCTCGGCTTTCGCCTCGCTACGAACCCGGAAGATGCCGGTTTCCAGCGCATCGTCCTCGCTCATGGTGACCCGCACTTGGCCGAGCAGCGTGTAGCCCTGCTCACCGGCGTAGGTAGTCACCAAGGTGGCGAGTTCGCTACTCAGGGCGTCCTTGAACACCGCGAGGCGGGTGTAATCGTGGTCGGAGAGTTCGATGTGGAACACGTTCGGGATCACGGTGCGTTCCCGGTCCAACACGCTGGCGCGGTCATCGACTTCCCGTTGCAGGGCCGCGGCGAGCTCAACCGGCTGGACCTCCGCCTTGAACGCCTTGGCGAAGGCCCCGTTCACCACCCGGTCGAGGGAGTCCTCGAATTTCTGCAGCAGGCCCACACCCGCGATGCTACTTCCCGCAAGGCTCGCTCAGGTGCAGGCAAGCAAGCCCCTGTACCCTTGCCTCGCTGCCCACCCCGGTGGGCCCAGCGCGAGTGGCGGAATAGGCAGACGCGCACGGTTCAGGTCCGTGTGCCCGAAAGGGCATGGGGGTTCAACTCCCCCCTCGCGCACGCTTCAGACGTGCCCAGTAAGACGTGTCCAATAAGAAGGCGTCCACGGCCGTCACTCTCCATCCTCACCTGGCGAACAGATGAACCCCGTCGTGCGCGAACACCCAGCCATGGCGCTTCATCGTCGGCCGACGCGGTGATGGGACTTTCCAGCGCATCGTGGACAACCTGAAACCCAACAACCAGACTTGGGCGCAGCATGCGAGTTTGTTGTTGGTTGCCTGCGCAGTTACCGCCGACGACGACGCAAGCCAGCGAACTCGGAGTGCATGTGCACCAGATGGCCGGATTCGAGGTCGCTGGGATCCGTGCGACCTTCGCTATCCCGCACCGCTTGGACCCCGCCGCGAAAGTGACGGGGTAGCCCCTCTAGATCGGTGCAGGTGTTCTGCGTAGGTTCGCGCCCACAGGTGGGAAAGACGATGAAACGGGGAAGTCGCATGCCCAACGTCAGTCGAACCGGAATGAGCGCTGGCGCAGCCATCGCGATGGTGGGCAGTTTGCTCCTTGCGGCACCCCAAGCCACTGCTCAAGATGCCGACTCCATCACCTTGAACGTTGCCTCCGTAGGTAATCAGACCTTCGGTGCGGGTTCGGTCTATTGGTGTAACGACACCGACGCGGCTAATTACAACCCGATGTCCTCGACCAACTCCTGCAACTTCGCAACGAAGGATGACCCACTGAAGTTGCCGTATCGCGAGTCCATTGCGGCAACCGTGTTCACAGCCTCGAATGCGAACGAGAACGTCGATTTCTCCGTCACCGGGAACTGCGCGGTGGGCAGCGATGAGTTCGATCCGAGCGGAACGCCGACCACGACCGCGCAAGTGGCCGCTGGTGGGAACGTCTACGTGACGGCACTGCAGGGCAGCGGGCAGTGCGTGATGACCGGGACTACGTCCGGTGGCGGTTCGTTAGCGCCCGGCACCTACAACTACACGATCAACCTCGTGCCGGCCGACCAGCAGCCGAGTGCAACCCTTCCGAACCGCAAGCGCATGCGCGTTGGTCAGCGGTTGCGGCTGCAAGGACCTGATGGCATCCAGACCAACGCCGGTCAAGACATCTCGTGGCGAGTGCTCAGGCGCAGCCGAGACAACTGCCGGATTGTCGAGCGCAAGAACGGCGCTGTCGTTCTCCGAGCTACCT
>CAZJYN010000069.1:0-8731 GCA_964550285.1 uncultured Rubrivirga sp. | reverse complement strand
CTGCTCCCCGGGGAGGATTCGAACCTCCGTTGACGGATTCAAAGTCCGCTGTCCTGCCACTAGACGACCGGGGATCGTAAGTGCGGGCACCAACCCTAGAACCTGCGGGAATTTCGCAAATCCCCCCAGGTCGGGTTACGGTTACGGTACCGTAACCTACGGAACCGTAAGTTTCGTGGGACAGCATGAGGAAAGGGCGCCCAGATGACGCTGATGCAGGACTTCGAGAAGGTCGACGACGGCGATGCGATCTTCCTAAGCGCCAAGATGAAGGTGCTGATCGGACTGTTCGTGATCGGCCCGACGGTGATCTTGCTCGTCGGCGTGATCCCGATGATCTATTGGGGCTGGGTGTCATGGCTGGATCTGGGGCTGTTCCTCGGTTTCTGGGCCATCACCGCCCTGGGCATCACCATCGGCTACCACCGCTATTTCACCCACGGTTCCTTCAAGACCAACCGTGCAGTGAAGATCGCGCTCGGCGTCATGGGTTCCATGGCGCTACAAGGCTCGATCAACCAGTGGGTAGCCGACCACCGCAAGCACCACAAGTTCTCCGACGAAGTGGGCGATCCCCACTCCCCTTGGCGCTTTGGCACCTCCAAGCGTGCGGTGGCCAAGGGCCTGATGTTCGCGCACATGGGCTGGCTGTTCTCCGAAGAGCAGGCCACGGTCGACAAGTACGCACCGGACATCCGAGACGACGTGGACATCCAGCGCATCAACAGTTGGTTCCGGCCCCTGGTCTTCGTGACCATCGTGCTCCCGGGTGTGATCGGTGGCCTGGTCACCTGGTCGTGGATCGGCTTCCTGACCGGCTTGTTCTGGGGCGGCTTCGTGCGCATCGCCTTCGTGCACCACGTCACCTGGTCCATCAACTCGATCTGCCACGTCTTCGGCAACCGCCCGTTCAAGAGCCGCGACCTGTCCAGCAACGTCGCGTGGCTGGCCATTCCGTCCTTCGGTGAGTCCTGGCACAACGCCCACCACGCCGATCCCACGTGCGCGCGACACGGCGTGCTCAAAGGCCAGATCGACCCCAGCGCCGGCCTCATCCGCACCTTGGAGCGCTTGAACCTGGCCCACGATGTCCGCTGGCCTCGGCCCGAGCGCCTGGCCAAGAAGCTGGTCGATCCGCAGATGGCACCGCGCATCCGCGGCTATCGCGCGCCGGAGACCAGCGGCGATACCGTGCGCGGGTGAACCCCCAGCCGACGAGCGACAACGGCGACGCCAACGACGACGACGCCACCGTCGTCACGTTCAGCGCCGCTGCTGCCCGCTCTTCGACGCGAAGCCCCCGGCGCACCACTACCAAGGGCAAGCCCAAGGTCCGAATGACCGGCCACGAGCGCCGCGAGCAACTCCTCGATGTCGGTCGCTCGCTATTCGCCGAGAAGGGCTTCGAGGTAGTCAGCGTCGAGGAGATCGCCGCCAAGGCCGGCGTCTCCAAGCCGGTTGTCTACGAGCACTTCGGCGGCAAGGAAGGCTTGTACGCGGTGCTCGTCGACCGTGAGATGAATGACCTACTCGCCTCGATGACCGATGCCCTGACCGGCAGTTCCGCCCGTGCGCTGTTGGAGCAGGCGGGCATGGCGCTGTTCGACTACATCGACACCAACCCCGACGGCTTTCGCATCCTCGTGCGCGATTCGCCCGTCTCCCAAGCCGGCGGCTCCTTCGCCAGTTTGATCGTGGACGTCGCCGCGCAGGTCGAGCACCTGCTCGCCAGCCAGTTCGCCAGCCACGACATCAGCACCAAGTACGCCGCGGTCTACTCCCAGGCACTGGTGGGAATGGTCGCCCTGACCGGCCAGTGGTGGCTGGATGTGCGCAAGCCGCGCAAGGAAGAGGTCGTCTCGCACCTGGTTAACCTGGCGTGGAACGGCCTGGAGGACCTCGAAGCCAAGCCATCCCTGCGCAAGGTTCGCGCCACCAAGCGTTAACCCCCATCGAGAATCTCGACGTCAAGATTCTTGGCTAGCATGCGGGTGTGGAGAACGACGACGTCGATGCGATCGTCGCCGCCTGGCGCCGCGAGCGTCCCGACCTGGACGTGCAGCCCCTCGAGGTGCTCTCCCGGGTAACCCGACTGGCCCGCCACCTCGATCAGGCCAGGGCGCAGGCCTTCGATTCCCACGGTCTCGATGGCTGGGAGTTCGACGTCCTCGCCGCGTTGCGTCGAACCGGTGAGCCCTACTCGCTTTCGCCCGGACAACTGGCCACCCAGACGCTGGTCACCAGCGGCACGATGACCAACCGGGTCGACCGCCTGGTCGACCGCGGTTTCGTGCAACGCAGTCCCGATCCCCATGACCGCCGCGGCGTACGCGTGCAGTTGACCGACGCCGGACTCCTCGCCGTGGACGGTGCTTTCACGGACCTGCTTAAACGCGAACACTCGCTGCTCGATTCGCTCGATGAACGTGAGCGTTCCGCACTCGCCGAACTACTGCGCGATCTGATGGGTCAGTTCGCGCGGTAATCGCCCACGGCGATTACGACGCCACAACATGCGCCCCGGGCACCGGACCGCTGGCGCGCTTGACGGTCCGGCAAGCACCGGTTGCGGTGAGTGCCACCGCTACATCGAGCGCGTGTTCACTATCGCGCACGAGGAAAGCGCACGTGGGGCCGCTGCCCGAGACCAGCCCCGCGAGCGCACCGAACTCCAGCCCCGATTCGAGTAGTCCACGTAGCGCTGGTCGCAACGACAGCGCAGCCGGTTGCAGATCGTTGTGCAACGCTCCGGCCAGTTGATCGGCGTCCCCTGAGCGCAAGGCCTGCACGAGTCCATCGGAGATCTCGGCTTCGGGGATCGGTGCATCCCCGCGCAATTCATCGCACCGGGTGTAGACCTGCGGTGTCGACAACCCACCATCTGCGAGTGCGAGCACCCAATGGAACTGTCCGCGACCGAGGATCGGGGTGATCTCCTCCCCGCGTCCGCGGCCGATGGCGTTGCCGCCGTGCAAGGCGAATGGCACGTCCGATCCCAACTGTGCCGCCAGTTGCGAGAGCTGTTCGCGGTCGTAGCCCAATCGCCATAGCGCATCGCATGCCACGAGCACGCCCGCTGCATCCGCGCTCCCGCCGGCCATCCCGCCGGCGATCGGAATGTCCTTGTCGATATGGATCGACACATCCGGCTCGACCTCCGCGACCTGCGCTAGCAACGTGGCCGCCCGGTGCGCCAGATTCGTGGCATCGAGCGGCAGTTCCTCAGCGCCTTCACCTGCCATCGTCAACTCGATACCCGTGCCCGAAGGCCGTTCGGAGACGGTGATGGTGTCCTCGAGGGAGAGCGCATGGAAGACGGTCAACAGATCGTGATAACCATCCGCGCGCACCGGTCCCACGGACAACAGCAAGTTCACCTTGGCCGGTGAACGAACGACGACGGTCACGATCTCAGGCTATGTCCTTTCCTTCAGCGGCCGCCGCCCGAGCGATCGAGCAGTAGTCGTCGAGGTCGAGCCGCTCACCGCGCACTGTCGGATCGATGCCGGCGACATGCAAGATCCGCTCGACTTCGGTGGGGGATCCGAAGCATTCGACCAGTGCGGTGCGCAACTGCTTGCGCCGCTGGGAGAAGGCAGCATCCACGATCGCGAAGACAGCCTCGCGAGCAACATCCTGCGGTTCGGGTCCGCGATCGATCCGCACCAAACCGGAGTCCACGTTCGGTGCGGGCCAGAAGACCGAGCGTCCGACATCCCCGGCGTAGTGCACGTCCCCGAACCAACGGGCCTTCACGCTCGGTGCGCCGTAGATGCGCGAACCGGGCGCGGCACACAGCCGATCGGCCACCTCGCGTTGCACCATGACCAGCAATCGCTCGATCGACCGGAACTCCTCGAGCAGATGCAGGACCACGGGCACTGCCACGTTGTAGGGCAGGTTCGCAACGACGGCGGTTGGATCGACCGGTAGGGAGTAGACGTCCAGCGCGTCAGCGCACAGCACCCGCAACCCAGCGACCGATTCCGGGGCGAACTCCACCACCGTCTCCGGCAATCGATCGGCGAGGACCGGATCGATCTCCACGGCGATCACCTGCGCGCCGGTTTCCAACAGTGCCAGCGTCAAACTGCCGAGCCCCGGGCCCACTTCGAGGACTACGTCGTCAGGGCGCACGTGGGCAGTACGCACGATCCGCTGCACGGTGTTCGGGTCGATGACGAAGTTCTGCCCCCATTTCTTGGTGGGATGCACGCCGATCTCCTCGGCTATGCGCCGCACATCAGCGGCACCGAGCAGGCGGCTCACCAGTGGCCGAACGCTCGATGCGTATTGGCGGTCAGCGCATCGCATAGTTGCGCGAGATCCGTGCCTCGCTCCTCGGCCATCCGACGCACGGTCCAGGGCATCTCGTAGGTGGCGTTGACCCGCCCCCGGTTGGGTTTGGGTGTCAGGTACGGCGCATCCGTTTCCACCAGCAGCAGTTCCTCGGGAACCACGTGCAGTGCTTCGCGCAGCGATTCGGCGCTGCCGAAGGTGATCACCCCCGCGAAGGACATGAACCAACCGTGCTCGGCGCACACTCGCGCCATCGCCGCATCGCCGGAGAAGCAGTGGAACACCACCCGGGAGGGTGCGCCTTGATCGAGCAGCACCGAGATGACGTCCTCGTGGGAATCGCGATCGTGGATCACCAGGGTCTTGTCCAGTTCCTTAGCCAGTTCGATGTGCCAGCGGAAGGATTCGTGCTGGAACGCCTGGCCTTGCGGATCGGGGGTGCGGAAGTAGTCGAGTCCGGTTTCACCGACGGCGAGCACCACTTCGTCGCGGGCGAGTTCATCGATCCGCGCCCACGCGGCTTCGAGCGCTTCACGTCCTCCTTGCACTGCGATATGCGCGGCATCGTTGGGGTGCAGCGCAACCCCCACTGCCACCTGCGGGTGCTGTCGCGCGAACGGCACTGACCATTCAGCGGACTCGACATCGCAGCCGATCTGCACCACCTTCGGCACACCGACATCGGCGGCCCAGCGCAACAACTCCGCAGCATCGGGAGCGATGTCCCCATGCAAGGAACGATCGTGGACGTCGAGGTGGGTATGCGAATCGATGACCGGCCGCGGCAGCGCCTCGGGTGCCTGCGGCCATCCCTGGGGCCCGGCCATGATCAGATCTCCGGGGCTTCGTCCGGCAGCCGCGGGAATAGCGCGGCACCCTTGGTGATCACCGCTCCGGCTGGCAGTTGCCCCCAGCGTCCGGCATCGCCGAGCCGCTGTGCGGTCAAAGACCCGAGCGCGGACTCAGCACCGAGTTGCTCCCACAAGCTAGCCATCGCTTTGGGCATCACCGGGTTGTAGGCCACCGCGATCGCCCGCAGCGCCTCGCACATCGTGTACAGCACGGTGTCCAATCGCTGAGCCAACGATTCGTCCTTGGCCAGCACCCACGGCTCCACCTCGGTCACGTACTGATTCACCAGTTCAACCACCGCACGCACTTCCCCGATGGCGGTAGCGAAGTCCAGTTCCGAAACGGCGGCATCGGCGGCGGGGACCGCCGCAGCCAACCGTTCGACCACGGCCATCTCCTGATCACCGAGCGGACCGGGCTCAGGGAGCACACCCTCGCGATACTTACCCACCATCGCGGTGGCGCGGGAGGCGAGGTTGCCCAGGCCATTCGCTAACTCGGCGGTGTAGCGCGCGCTCATGTCCTCCCAGGAGAACGAGCCGTCCTGGCCGAAGGAGATCGCGCGCATGAAGTAGTAGCGGAAGGCATCGGATCCGAAGTGGTCGATGATCTGCTCGGGAGCGATACCGGTGAGCTTGGACTTACTCATCTTCTCGCCACCGACCAACAACCAGCCATGCGCGAAGACCTGTCCTGGCAGCGGCTCTCCGGCGGCCATCAGCATGGCCGGCCAGTACACCGCGTGGAAGCGCAGGATGTCCTTGCCAACTAGGTGCACATCGGCCGGCCACGTGGTTGCGTACTGCGCGGCATCCGCCGAACCTGGCTCGGAGCCGTATCCCGTAGCGGTGGCGTAGTTGAGTAATGCGTCAAACCACACGTAGACAACCTGCTCGGGGTCCCAACTCAAGGGGATGCCCCAGTCCACCGAGGAGCGGGACATCGAGATATCCACCAAGCCGCCGCGCAAGAACGCCATCACCTCGTTGTAGGCACTTTGCGGACGCACCGCTTGCGGATGGGTTTCGTAATGCTCGATCAACCGGTCGGTGAATGCCGAGAGTTGGAAGAACCAGTTCTCCTCGCGCAACTCCTCGGCCGGTTTGCCGTGCACCGGGCACACCATTTGCCCTTCGAATTCACCGGTTCCTTCGACGAGATCGCCCGGCAGCTTGAACTCCTCGCAACCGACGCAGTAGGGGCCTTCGTAGGGAGCCGAGTAGACGTATCCGTTCTCGCGGACCTGTTCCCAGAACTTCTGCACCCGCTGAACGTGACGATCCTCGGTGGTGCGGATGAAATCATCGTTGGCCGCATCGACAGTTTCCAGCACCGGCAGCCAGGATTCGGAGACCAGCCGGTCCACCCACTGCTGCGGGGTCACACCCCCTGCTTCGGCAGCGCGCTGCACCTTCGTGCCGTGCTCATCGACTCCGGTCAGGTACCAGACCTTCTCGCCGCGCTGCCGGTGCCAGCGGGTCAGCACATCGCCGGCGGTGGTGGTGTACGCGTGGCCGATGTGCGGGGCATCGTTGACGTAGTAGATCGGCGTGGTGACGTAGTACGCCTTCTCGTTGGACAACGGATCGCCTTCGGCCATATGCCCGATCCTAGGTCTCGCGCCGGTCGGCGATCGACGCCTCGTACACCTGTCGCTTCGACAGCCCGGCCGCCTCGGCCACCGACGCCGCCGCATCCTTACGCGAAAGCCCGCCGGCCATCGCCTCCCGCACCGCGCGCACTACGTCCTCGTCGCTGGTCAACCCCGCTGCATCGCGGACGTCCTGCTGCGAAGCACCGTCCACCACCACGGTGATCTCCCCGCGCACCTCGCCTTGTGCCCACGCAGCCAACGCACCGAGTTCGCCGCGCTTGACCTCCTCATGGGTCTTGGTCAACTCCCGGCACACCGCCGCCTGCCGCGAGGCACCGAATGCCCCGACCATGTCGGCCAAGCTCGCATCGAGTCGGTGCGGGGCTTCGAAGAACACCATCGTGCGCTCCTCAGTTGCCAGCGATTCCAAACGACGACGACGCTCCCCCGCCTTGCGCGGCAAGAACCCTTCGAACGCGAACCGAGCGACCGGCAACCCGGACAGCACCAAAGCAGCCAAAGCAGCCGAAGGCCCGGGCAGCGTGGTCACCGGCACGCCGGCCTCGTGCGCCTCGCGCACGAGCCGGAATCCCGGGTCGCTCACCGAGGGCATGCCGGCATCGGTGACCACGAGCACCTGAGCACCTTTCGCGGCCCGCTCGATCAATTCCGGCACCCGCGCGGACTCATTGCCCTCATAGAAGGACAGCACCTGCCCGCCCACTTCGATCTCCAGGCGCGAGACCAGCGCCCGCAGCTTGCGGGTGTCCTCCGCTGCCACCACATCGGCTTCCTGCAGCGCCCGCACCAGCCGCATCGAGGCATCCCCCGCGTTACCGAGCGGCGTCGCCGCGAGCAGGATTCGCCCGCTTGAACCATTGCTGCTGTGCGACCCACCCACCCGGTCATCTTGTCGCACCTACGATGCTGACGTGGCAGTCGTGACCTCCGCGCCCGATCGCGCGCTGGGCTCCCTGCCCGATCGATTGGCCCCCGCGATGCCCTCGCATGGTTGGCGTGGCTGGGCGGGCCCCCTCGGTGCCGGCGCGCTCGCCGCCCTCACCCGGCTGCCGAATCTCGGGCGACCCGACGCCGTCGTCTTCGATGAGACCTACTACGCGAAGGACGCCTGGTCCCTGCTGCGCTTCGGCGTGGAGATCGACGAAGTCGAGAACCACAAGGAACTGATGATGCAAGCCGGTGACAACTGGCGCACCGTCGAGGCCTTCAGCGGGGAACCGGCGTTCATCGTGCATCCGCCGGTCGGCAAGTGGACGATCGCGGTCGGCGAGTATTTCTTCGGGGTCACCCCCTTCGGCTGGCGCATCGCCATTGCCGTCTTGGCGATCATCGCGGTGGTGATCACCGCGCGGATCGTGCGCCGGCTCACCCGATCCGATGTCCTCGGCACGATCGCCGGCGGCCTGCTCGCCCTCGAAGGCATCCACATCGTGCTCGCCCGCACGGCCTTGCTCGATCTCGTGCTCGGCTTCTGGGTGCTCGTCGGCTTCGGACTCTTGCTACTCGACCGCGATCGAACCCGCGGCAAAGTCGCAGCACTCGTCAAACGCGACGGAGTCGACCGCATTGCGATGGGACTCGGCCCGTTTTTGGGTTGGCGTCCGCTGCGCATCGCCGCCATCGCCGCGTTCGCTTTGGCCATCGGCACGAAATGGTCTGGCGCCTACTTCCTCGCCGCGTTCATGGTTTTGTCGATGTTCTGGGACGTCTCGCTGCGCAAGGTGATCGGTGTGGATCATCCGTGGTCCGCCGCGTTCGCCCGTGACCTACCGCTGGCCGCCGGCTCGACGCTCGTCGTCGGCATCGGCGTCTACCTGCTCACCTGGACCGGCTGGTTCGCCACCTCCACCGGATGGAGCCGCAACTGGGCTGCCGACCAAGGGCCCTCGATCGTTCCCGATCCGATCAGGTCCTTGTGGCACTACCACTCGGAGATGTGGAACTTCCATACCAACCTCGATGCCG
>CAZJYN010000068.1:7343-9140 GCA_964550285.1 uncultured Rubrivirga sp. | reverse complement strand
ACTCGGCAAGGAGATCGTTGTCAATTTGGAACAGTTCATCGCGCGGGTAGGTCTCTAGGAATTGCAGCAGATCCTTCGCGCTGTGCGATCCGGGCACGTAGTCCAGTGCGCGCATCACATAGTCGAGCTTGTCGCGCAGGATCGGGATATCGGCCACGGAGTGGTTGTACGCCGAAGCGGCATACAGGCCAAGGAAGCGCCGCTCGCCGACCACGTTGCCGTCGGCATCGAACTTCTTGATGCCGACGTAGTCCATGTAGGCAGCGCGGTGCACGGTGGATCGGGAGTTCGCCTTACTCAGGACCAGCAGGTGCGGTTCGCGTGCCTTGGATCGCACGGCGGTGGGCAAGATCGCGAAGGACAGCGAGACGGCGTCGTCGTCTTGGCCGTTCTGCGTCACCTGGCGCAAGATCCCCAGCCCGCTCGCAGGGACCGGACGCAGCGCGTCTTCCCCGTCTACGGTCACCAGGTCGTACTCGCGGTAGCCGAGGAAAGTCAGGTTGTCGTTGGCGAGCCATTCCAACAGCGCGCGGGTTTCGTGGATCTCGTGCGAATCGATCCCGTTCGGTGGGTGCTGATTCAACTCGTGCGCGATCCGATGGGCTTGATCGCGCATCGGGTGCCAGTCGGTAACGGCCCTGCGGACGTCGCCGAGCACGCGTCGGGTGGAGTTGATCAGCGGTTCGAGATCATCGGAAACGAAGTCGCGTTCTACTTCGATCCGCATCCACGACTCGATGAGTGCAGCAGGTGGCGCTTGATCGACGTCGATGTCGAGGATCTGCTCGAGGGTGCCGTCGTCGTTCCTGGTGACGGCCAACTGTGGGTGCACGATCAGGTGCACGTTGCGTCCGGCGTGCACCACATTCGCGGTGACCGAATCGACGAGGAAGGACATGTCGTCGGTGACGATCTCCAGCACCGAGTATCCGATGCCCGAGATGTCGGGGGTCCAGCCGCGCACGAGCGCTTCACCAGGTTGCCGCCGCCTCGCCCAGTCCTGCATCGACTCCAGTTCGTCGACCATCTGGGGAACTTCGTGACCAGCGAACTCCTCATCGGACAGGTACCGGTAGAAGCGCGAGGCGAAGGCGCGCTGGCCTGCGTCGGGGAGTTGCGCTAGTGCCTCACGCCACAACTGGCCCGCGATGTCGCTCACGACTATCGCCCCTCGCTGCTCGACTGCCCTGGTGCTCGATTGCTCAACTAATCAACCGGCTGTTCGCCCGCGTGCTTCCCCTACGGTAGACCCGTACGGCGCGGGTTCGTCCACTTCGGGAAAGAAGGTCTGCGATGGCCAAGGAATTCACCTACCGGCAATCTTTCGAAACCGACCCGGTCTCCGTCTTCGCCATGTTGCGGGACCCGGAATATGTTCAAGCCAAATGCGCGGCCACCGGATCGCTCGAGACGACCGCGGAGGTCACCGAGGCTGGCGACGGGACGGTCACGATCGTCTCGACCAGGGTGCTGCCGGCCGAGGTGCCCGATGTGGCGCGCAAGTTCGTCGGCGAGACCATCTCCGCAACGGAGACCCAGGTGTGGTCATCGGCCGCGACCGATGGCTCGCGCACGGCGAAGGTGCAGGTGGAGTTCAGCGGCCCGCTCGGTTTCACCGGCACGTTGAGTCTGCACCCAGCCGGGCACGGCACCGAGGTGGTGACCGAGGGCAAGTTCAAGGCATCGGTGCCCTTCGTCGGCGGGACGATCGAATCCGAAGCCGCCAAGCAAACCGAGCGGTACCTCGGCGCGGAGGAACGGGTGGCTGCGGAGTGGGCTCGCGACTGCGACTGATCT
>CAZJYN010000068.1:0-7243 GCA_964550285.1 uncultured Rubrivirga sp. | reverse complement strand
GCGACTGATCTCAGGAGCCAGCGGGTGCGCGACTGATCGCGACTAGCCGGCGAGTTGCGCGCTGAGCTCGCGCTCCCAAGCCCTGGAGCTGGTGCGTAGCGAAGTGTCGAGGACGAGTCGTCGGCGCGAGGCGTCCATCAGGTTGGAGCCGATGGCTTCGAGGTCCTCAGGTCCGGGGCCGAGCGCGTAGACGGCGGTGCCGGTGGAACGGACCACGGCCATCTCCTCGCGGCAGGTCTTGGTGACTTGGCGTCGCCATTGGCGCTCGAGGCGGGCAGATAGCGAAGTGGGTTCATCGAGATCGAAGGACACCATCGGTGCGATGACGTAGACCTCGTCGAGGCCGGCGTGCGCGACGACATCGACCGAGGTGGCCGATACGGCACCGCCGTCCACGTACATGCGCCCGTCGATCTCGACCGGTTGGAACCAACCGGGGATCGCGCAGGAGGCCATGACGGCACTGGCCAGCGGGGCGACGGGTGCGCCGGGGCGACCGAACACCACGCGGTGGCCGTCGGTGTAGTCCATGGCCACGACCCACAAGTTCTCGTGCGCGGACCACTCGCCGAAGGGAGTGACGGCGTCGATCAGGTGGCCCACCCGCTCGAGCGAACGCCCGCCCTCGGGCAAGAACGCCGAGAGCAGGGCGGTTGCCGGCAAGCCGCGGATGTTGCGCAGTCCGGAGCGGATGAGCGCGGGCGATCCGGGACCGCGAAGGCGTGGAACCCCCGGCCGCTGGCCGCCGGTCGCGCGCTCGGGATCCCATTCGTAGCCTGCTAGCGGACCGGTAGCGACCTGCTCGTCCTGGTAGTGGGTGATGAGTTCGTCGGTGGTGACCCCGCAGGCCACCAGGGCACCGAGCACCGAACCGGCGCTGGTGCCAACGATGACATCGACGTCCGTCGGGTCGAGTCCGGTCGCTTCACTCCACGCCTTCAGCGCGCCCACCGCCCAGGTGCCACCGAGTACGCCGCCGCCGCCGAAGACGAGTCCTCGGCGCGTCGCTCTGTTCGCTGTGCTCACCCGGTCTCCGCTCGGCCCGGGATGATGCGCAAACCGGTTTCCTTCGCCGCGGCGGCTTTGAGTTCCTCGAGCGAGGCTGCGAGGCCATCGACCATGACGTTGACATCGGCGAGGGCATCGTGATCGGCGGTGAGTCCGACGAAGACGTTGCCCCGATAGGACATCAACCCGATGCTCAGCGCTTGACCTTGCACCAGGGAGGAGAACGGGTAGGCGGCGAGGAGTTCGCAACCAGCTGCGTACAGGGGGCGTTGCGGTCCGGGGACGTTGATGATCGAGACGTTGTAGGCGCGGCGGCTCAGCGTGGAGCCCACGCGCGATCCGAGTGCGTGCAGCGTGGATGGGCCGAAGCCCGCCATCCCGGAGAGCGCTTCAGCGCCGACGAAGCGCTCGGTGGATCGAAGGTCTCGCATATGGAAGGCGATCTGGTGCAACCGCACGATCGGGTCCGATTCACCGACCGGCAGGTCGATCAAGAAGGCTCCGACCTCACCGGAGGATTCCCCTTCGTGCCGCGAAGCCTGGGGACCTTGGATGCTGACCGGCACGAGCGCGCGCAAGGTGGCCGAGGAGTCCAGCACCCGACCGCGATTCATCAACCAGTCGCGCAAGGCGCCCGTGACGACGGTCAAGACGACGTCGTTGACGGTACCCACGCTGGAACCGCGCACCTCGCGTAGATCCTCCAGCGAAAGCTGGGTGGTCGCGAAACGCCGTTGCGCACCGATGCGGGTGTTCAGCGGGCTGTCGATCGGCGCGCGGACTACTGAGGCGACGGAGCGCAGCACCCCTACACCGGTGTCTCGTAGCCAACCGGTCACGGATTCGACGGTGGAACCCAGATCCCGCGCCGCACCGGTTGCGACATCCCAGGCCACGGTCGGGCGGGTGAAGGCACTGGTCAAGGCCGAGGAGACGAGTTCGACGTCGCTGGGTTCTGGGCGTGGGTTCCATGCATCGGGGGTGTCGTCGGCGATCTCGGGGCTTCGGTCGAGCATCACCTGGGCGATGTCGATCGCGCCGCTGCCACCCACAAGCACCTGGTGGCTCTTGGTCACGACCGCGAAGCAACCGTCCTCCAAGCCCTCGATGAGGTACATCTCCCACAGCGGCCGGTCGCGATCCAGCGGGCGGGCCATCAACCGGCCGACGAGTTCCTCGAGTTGAGCTCTGGTGCCCGGTTGCGGGAGTGCGGAGCGCCGCACGTGATAGGCGACGTCGAAGCCCGGATCATCCACCCAGACCGGCCGGGAGAGTCCGGCGGGCACCTCGCGAAGCCGCTGGCGGTAGCGCGGGACGTGGGCGATGCGGTTACGGATCAAGCGCACGAGGCGTTCATGGTCGAATCCGCCCTCGGGGGCGCGGAATATCGCCACCCCACCGACGTTGCGGGGGGTTTGGGCGTCCTCGGCGAACCATAGGGCCGCATCCACGGCATCTAGACGATCCACATCGCCTCCCTCCGAAGTGCAAACAAGTGTGACACGCCGGGGCGGCGCAAACGGCAACAACCGCACCTGCGTACTCTGAATCCATGCACTTCCCCTCTGTCGGGGCCCTTGCGGTCGCTGGCATCATGCTTGCTGGCAGCACGCTCGCCACCGCACCCTTGGCCGCCGCCTACGGCGATGTCCCCTCCCAACGCGCCAGCCAGTCCGGGTCCGAGGTCATCGTTCCCTCGGTCAAGCGAGCCGTCCCAGTTCCACCCAAGAAGGTCAAGAAGCCCCGGCCGGCATCGCGATCGACCAAGGCCAAGAACGTTCCCGAGATGCCGATGGACGGTGGCAGCGGCCGACGCATCATCTACGACAAGTCGTTGATGACCGTATGGGCGATGAACGGTAAGAACGAGGTGGTGTACCGCTTCCCCATCGTCGGACGCTGGGATCGACCCGTGGCCGGTGAGTACGAGATCTACTCCAAGTCCGAGCGCAGCGGAAATCCGAACTCGCGGGTGACCTTCGACCACATGACCCGCTTCGCCTATGGCAACGATGGCAAGACGCCGATCGGCTTCCACAGCATTCCGTTGTACTACGACGGTTCAATGATGCACGGCATCGATCAGCTCGGACTGCCGATCGCGACCGGTGGCTGCGTACGGATGCACGAGGACGACGCCGAGGCGCTCTACGAGTGGTCCAAGCTCGGCGACCGCGTGGTCGTGCTCGCATCCCCATAACGTTCGCGCACTAACGTTTACGTACCTAAGGCACCGCACTCCTTCGCCAATTTCGCGAACGATCGTCTGATCCGAAGCGTCTTGGGCATCTCACCGAGTAGCGCTCCCTTGTTGACACACTCGGGGATCGAGTGATCCTCTCGCAGGCAGTGCACCGGTAGCGGGTTGCCGGATTCCAGCAGTGCATGTCCTACTGCCTTGGCGGTGGACCGCTCCTGCGTGCGGCTTCGTGATCCACCGACTCGATTGACGACGACGCGCACGTCGGCGGCGCCGGCTAGTTTGCCGATCGCCGGTAGTTGATCGATCAGGCGCAATGTGCCGATCGGCTCACCACGTGCCACGACGATCACCGAATCGCAGTTGCGCAGGGCACTGACCGTCGCGGCGTCGCGCTCGTGGCCCGTGCCGAACGGATCGTCGCCTGCGGGGGTGTCGAGTAGGGATCCGGCATCGATGACTACCCGATCGAAGTGCTGAGCGCAGGTGTGCCAAATGCGCTCGAGCGCAGCGGGGCGGGCGCTGCCCCAGCGATCCGGTGAACCGATGCCGGTGAGCACCCAAAGTCGTTCGGTCAGCTTGCGGCAAGCCGATCCGAGCGAGCGAGCATCGAGGGCACCTTGGTCGGCGTAGCGCGAGGCGAGCAGTAGTCCACTGACATCCTCGGTCATGCCGACAGTCACGGCTAGCGACGGAGCCACGGTGTCCGCGTCGATGAGGCACACGCGCTCGCCCGCCTGCGCCCATGCTTCGGCCAAACCCAGCGCCACCGTGGTGCGGCCGGGTGCACCTGCCGGACCGGTGACCGCGACTCGACGTCCCAGCACCCGCTCCTCGGCTCCATGCACTCCAGGCATACGCGCATGCGGTGCATTTGCAGCGTGCGCAGACGACATGGACTCGCTTGCGCGGATGTCTGCGGTGGTGATCTCAGGCTGTGAGCCCAACATGGCGATCAATTCGCTTCGTGCGCCCGCTTCGCGCATGTCGACCACTCGCGTGATGCCGAGGGCCCGCACTCGGTCGTGGCCGGCATCGTCGTCGATCAGGCCGACCGTGCGGGTGGGCGTCGCGTGTTCGATCGTGGCGATGATGTCTGCGCCGAGCCGCGGTACCGCGACATCGACCACGATCATCGCTTGGGGTTCGATCTTCGCCGCAGCGAGCAGGTCTGCGGCCTCTAGGCAACGTCGTACGACGGTGCAGCCAGCACCCGAGACGGCACCGATCAAGTCGGCTTCATCGCCGCGACTAGGCGTGCACCAGATGACCCGGGTCATGACGCGGCCTGCGCGGTGGTGTCGGTGGACTCGCCGTTAGTCGATGCGTCGTCGACCACTGTCTCGGCGAGCAGTTGGCTGTCCGTTGGCACCCGCACGAGGTCGACCGCACCGATGCGGCCGGCGCTGACGATGCTGGCCACCTGCTCGGGTCGCACCGAAAGCACGACGGCCATCTCGCCACCCACCCCGAGGGAATCCGCCGCGACTTCCTGCACGCTGACCGACGGCAGCACCAGCACCGGCTCGGGCGGTATGTCACCGCCGGCCACGAGTGAGTCCACCTCCGGGGTCGACCACACGTCCACGACGTCACCGACGGCCAAATTGACAGGGGCGTGCAACGGATCGACACCGACGGTGACCGTGCGCGTGGGTCCTTGCTCCGCGCTGCCGAACGCCGAACGTGGCAGCAGATCCCCCGCAGCGACCGGCACCCGGAGCACTCCGGTGGGTTGCTCGGTCACTGGGACGTAATCGGCACTAGCGCCACCCAGCGACACGGTGACCGGGCGCAGCGACCACTGGGTCGAACCCACCGACAACTCTCGCTCGGCTTGCCACACGGCGATGGTGTCCGAACCCTGGGACATCAAGCGCGCCCCGATGAACATCGAGGCGATCAACAAGCCGACGCCGAGCCACAAGCGCACATCGCTCCAGCGCGGTGACCGCAGCCGCACCGCACTCGGTGGCGCCGCCGTGGGAGCCCCGGACGCTGCTGCCATCACCGAGCGTGGCGTGCCGCGACCGCGCATCCGTTTCACAAATGACGAGACCATCGAAGTCTTCCCTTCCGTGATGTTCGCTGCGTCAGCGTGAACCACGAGATGGCATTTCGCGAATGGCTATCCACAGGGCGCGGTCCAACGCGGCCGTTATCCACATTCGATGGGCTTACCTTGATTTCCGGGAACCATTTGGCACGATGCGCACGTGACCGCACGATTCCTGACGCTCGCTGACGTCGCGGAGACGCTGAACATCTCCGCGTCCCAGACCTATGCGCTGGTGCGATCCGGTGAGCTGCCCGCGATCAAGGTCGGTGGGCGCGGCCAATGGCGAGTGGAAGTCTCCGCACTCGAGGAGTACATCGCACGGATGTACGACCAAACCCGCTCCTTCATCGCGAATAACCCGGTCGAAGAGGAAACGACGAGCTGACGCGGCGGCTAGGAATCGAACAGCGGAATCCGCACCGCGCACACGGCCGACCATGGGCAGGTAACTTCGTCGCGGCCATCTCGTATCGATAGGTGATCGTTGCCGACCCAGGTCAGCGCTCCGGTGATCGTTCGACCCGCGGCGCCAATCGAGAGTTGGATCTCTCGAGCGAGGCATTCGCGCAACACAGAACGCCACGTGCTGTGAATAGGTGAGCGAATGGGTAAGCCAATGGGCGCAGTCGCGTCGTCGTGCATCACCCGCGGTGCTCCGGTGATGCCAGCGATGGCGTGCAGCGGGAGCAGGATGCGTTCGCGGCCGTCATTCACCAGCAGGTGATCGGGGGCGGCCGACTCGACGAATCCGCTGACGGCACTGGCATCGGTGATCATCGCCTTCACCTTGGACCCCGGACGTAGCGCTGTGATTCGATCGCTCAACGTGACGGCGGCCATCTCCGCAAGCGCCAACTCCCGCGCTTCCTCATGCACCTCGGCGTCCTGTTCGGCTTGCAGTACGACCGCTGCTTCCGCCCAGGCTCCGTGGAGTGGGTCTTGCGCTAACAGGTGATCTTCCACGGGGGGTGCATTCCCGCCGATTGCCTCGTTCACACCTGGCTCGACGGATATGTGGTGTGGTCTACCTCACATCTGCCTCGGCCGAGCCCATGTTTGGTCCTCCCCCGGTCGGGGAAGAACGGGTTCGTCAACGGACTCTTCCCAGGGTCGAGTGCACGACCTTCCAGCTCCAGACCTTGACACGGCGCCATCGCCTGCGGCGATAATGGCGTAGCAAATGAAGGCAAACTGCATCAAACACAGGTCAATGGCATCTATCGTCACTATCGAGGGTGCTGGAGGTAAGGGGTCCAGACATGACAACCGCATTCGAGTCAGTCCAATCGCCGAAGCCGAGCGAGGAGTCCATTTCCGAGCCGCGCGAGGAATTCATCAGTGAGCCGGGCAAGGACGCCAATCGCCCCGCATTGCGGGTACTCGATGGTGGGCGCACCGGAGACGGCCCGCGCCAGATGGCCTTGCCGCTGCAGTGGCAGGTGGACGGTATGCCCGCTAGTCCCCCGGCTCCGGGCTACCTACGCGTGGTGCGCGACGCCGACGAGCGAGCCGAACTCGCCGCCACTGCGCAAGGGCGCCCGCACCCCGTGGCCTGGACCGCCCAGGTGGCCAGGGTGATCTACGAGGTCGCGCAAGGAGAGCGGCCGGCCGCGCAACTTCGCCGGCACGTGGCCCGCGACCAACTTGCGACCCTCGCGATCCGCGGCACCTCCTACGCCCGCCATCCCGCCGTTCGCCACTCGCGCGGGCTGTCCCGATTGCGCCAGGTGCGCGCCGTGCGGTGCTGCCTGGTAGCACCGGGGGTAATCGAAGCCTCGGCCGTGATCGTGGGAGCCGCCCGCTCGCACGCCGTAGCGCTACGGCTCGAAGCCGCAGAGGATTCCTGGCTGGTTACCGCCATCGAATTCAGGTGAAGGCGGCGCCTTGCGTCAGCGGCGCTTCTTCTTCGAGGCGTTCTTGCTCTTGCGGTTCGAGCGTTCGGCGCGACGCCGCTCGGCGCGGGGCGCGTCATCGTC
>CAZJYN010000067.1:5242-9456 GCA_964550285.1 uncultured Rubrivirga sp. | reverse complement strand
AGGCCCAGTCCGGCCCCGGAAGTGTGGTGGGCGTCCTCACCGCGGGAGAACGGCTCGAAGAGCTTCTCCAACTGTTCGGAGTCGATGCCGGGCCCACGGTCCTCGACGTAGATCCGGACGGTCTCGGCGAGCCGCTCGACCCGGACCTGTTCCACTCCCTGACCGTGCCGCTGGGCGTTCTCGACCAAGTTGCCGACGATGCGCTCGAAGCGCCGCCCGTCGGTGCGGATCACCGGCTTGTCACCGGTCACGATCTCATCGGGCAGGTTGCGCACCCGCACCACATCCAGGCACAGCAACGAGACATCGACCGTTTCCACCTGGATCGGGTCATCACCACCGATGCGGCTGATCTCCAGTAGGTCGAGCAGCATCTGGGACATCCGATGCACCTGTTCCACCAGCACGGTGATCAGCTTCGCTTCCCGTTCCGGCAACTCCTCGCGCCGGCGATCCAACAGGTCCGCGGTACCCACCACGGTGGTCAGCGGCGAACGCAATTCGTGGCTGACGTTCGCGCTGAACCGTCGCTCGCGTTGGATCCGCGATTGCACCGCACCGGCCATTTCGTTGAAGGATTCAGCGATCGGATCGAGGTCGCGGTCACCGGTCTCGTCGATGCGGGTTCCTAGATCGCCTGAAGCGATACGTCTGGCGCCCGCGCCGAGGCGACGCAGCGGTCGCAGGATCTGGCCCACGGTGTAGCGACCGATGAGTGCTCCTAGTCCGCCGGCGATGATCGTTTGCACAAGCAACAACCACCCACCGATGGTGAGTGTGCGATTCAGATCCTGAAGTGAGAAGACCTCGACGTACATCGCGTCGGTCAGCTGCACCGCGACGACGAAGTACGGCTCCCCACCGATGTCGGCGCGTTGCTGCGCACCACCGTTGGTTGCCGCCGAATCGAGCAAGCCGACCGGTAGGGCGTCCGGGGGAACCGAGACACCGGGGGTGTACCAGGTGCCCGCCACTTGCACGAGTGCTTGCGAGGCACCGATCGACGGGATCTGCTCCAGCGCCTCGGTCGGTGCCGCTCCAGCGGACAGCTGCGCTCCCACCGCGCGCGAATCCAACAAAGCGCGAGTCAAAGCCGAATCCTCGCGCTGGTTGAGCAGGTAGTAGCTCGCGAAGAAATACGTCGCGCTCGAAACGGCCGCGGCGATGACCAAGGACAGCAACCCGAAGGCGATCGCCACCCGGGTCCTGAGTCCGAAGCGCATCCTTAGGCCTTCATGCGATAACCGAAGCCGCGCACGGTCAGCAGCAACTCCGGATTGGCCGGATCATCTTCGATCTTGTTGCGCAGGCGGTAGATGAGGTTGTCGACCACACGGCCATCGCCGGCGTTCCCGTACCCCCACACCTTGCGCAACAGATGATCACGGCTGAGCACACGTCCTTTGGCACCGATCAGTTCGGCGAGCACGAAGAACTCGATGCGCGAGACCGGCACCTGCTCCCCGCCCCGCATGACCTCCGCGGTGTCCGGGTGCAGTTCGATCGGTCCGCAGACGAGTTCCTCCTCGCCTTCTTCCGGTGGCGCGGAGCGGCGCAGCTGGGTGCGGATGCGCGCCATCAACTCCTTGGCGACGAAAGGCTTGGTGACGTAGTCGTCGGCTCCTGCTTCCAACCCGGCCACCACATCGTGGCTGTCGGTCTGCGCGGTGACGATGATGATCGGCACCTGGCTGGTCGCGCGCAGGCTGCGCACGAGATCGAGCCCGTGGATGCCGGGCAACCGGAGGTCGACTAGCACCACGTCGGGCTGCTCGTCCTGGACGATCACCAGCCCCTGCTCGGCGGTGGTGGCCTCGAGCACGCGGTAGCCCTCGTCCTCCAAATTGGTGCGTAGGACCATACGGATGGCGTCGTCGTCTTCGACCACCATGACGGTGCGGATCATCGCTACCGCTCAACCCCTCGGTATGTGACGGAACGACCCGCCGCGGATGAAATCAGTCCCAAGCCTACCTGCGACAGTCCTGCGACATGCGGCAATCCCACGCCGAATTCCCGGCCGTTATTCGGCCTGCCTCCGGCCTGCCTTCGGCTTCCCTTCGGCCGCCCTGCGGCAACCGAAAGCACCCACGCTGTTTGCCGGGTGGAAACAACGACGACGTAGGGTGAAAATCACCGGACCGGAGAATGAGAACCCGAGCAATCGAACCCGAGCAATCGAACCCGAACAGCCGAACCCGAGGAATCCGCCGATGCCCCACTGCGGCTCCGTAAGCGTGTGCATCCCCGCGCGCAACGAGGAGGCGACCGTCGCCTCGCTGGTGACGGCAGTGCGCGAGCACCCGCGAGCCGATGAGGTGATCGTGGTCGATCACGCCTCCACCGATGCCACCGCCGAGCGGGCCGCGGCCGCGGGCGCCCGAGTGCTGGCGGCCGATGGGATCCTCGCGGAATTCGGGCCGGCGCTGGGCAAGGGCGATGTGCTGTGGCGCTCGGTGCACGCCGCGACCGGGGACGTCATCGTCTGGCTGGATGCCGATCTGCGCTCCTACTCCCCGGACTACCTGTCGCGATTGCTCGCACCGCTCGATGACGACGATTCCATCGCCATGGTGCGCCCGGACTACCGACGCACCCTGCGCGGACAACCAAGCGGCGGCGGCCGGGTGACCGAATCGACCGCGAAGCCGGCGCTGCGCTCGTGGCATCCGCACCTTTCGCACATTCGACAACCGCTCGGCGGTGAGTACGCGATCCGTCGCTCGGTTGCCACCAGCGTGCCCTTCGAGATCGACTACGGCGTGGAGATCGGCCTACTGATCGACGTTGCACACACCTGGGGCGTGGCCTCGATCGCGCAATCGCGGTTACCGGCGCGCGTGCACCGCAACCGCTCGGATGCGGAGTTGATCGAGCCGTCGCGGCAGGTATTGCGCACTGCGAAGAGCCGCGCCGGGCTCGCGCCTACCTATAGCCGTCCCGCGCTACGCACGCTGGGAACTACTGCTCACACCCGCTCATGGATACCGGCGACCACGTAGTCGGCCACGGCGAGCGAACTCGTCCACGCCGGGGAGACGGCGTTGAGCATGTGGGTGGAGGACTCATCGCCCTCGACCACGAAGTCCATCTCCAACTTCCCGGTCGGCACGTGCAGTAACTGCGCCCGCACCCCCGGCTTGCCGCGTTCGGTGAAATCCTCCGGGCGCACCGACGGCACCAAGACACTGGCCTGCTTCACCAGGTGCGTGCGCGAGTACTTCGGGAACTCGGTACGCAACAGTCCCGGAACGTCGTGGTGCTTGCTGGTCAGGAACCGCGGGAACGTGCGCGCTACTTCCCACAACTCGCGGGGGTTGAGACCATCCACGCCGCCGTAGTCCTCGCGCCACAGCGCCGGGATCGCGGTGGGTCCGATCTTCGCGCGACCATCGACGGTCACGGTCAAGTGCACACCGAGGAAGGGATTGCGCGGATCGGGCACCGGATATACGTGCCGTTGCAGGCGTCCCGGTTCCCAATTGCCGTACCAGTAAAGGCCCTTGAACGGCAGCATCCGGTAGTCGGCTCCGAAGCCGAACCAGTGGGCGACGGTGTCGGCGTATAGCCCCGCGGCATTGATCACGTGGCCGGCGCTGAGGTAGCCCTCACGCATGCTCATCACCCAACCGGGCCCGCCTCCGGTGACGGCCGAGTCCAATTCCACTCGCCCGCCGCGTTCGCGCACCCGCTGCGCGAGCCCCTCGACCACCCCGGCCGAGCTAGCCACCGCCGTATTCGGCGACCACAACGCCTTGTCCACCGTGCGCGCCAGCGGCTCCAACTCCGCGAGCCCGGCTTCGTCGATGAGTTCGAGTTCCACACCATTGGCCTGACCGCGCTCGGCCAACATCATCAACGAGGGCAACTGCTCCTCGCTGGTGGTCACCACCACTTTGCCGGTGTTGCGCACCTCGATACCGCGCTCGGCGCAGAACGCCTTGAGCATCGCGTTGCCATCGCGCGTCAATCGCGCCTTCAGCGAATCGGGTGCGTAGTAGAAACCGGCGTGCAGCACTCCGCTGTTGCGGCCCGAAGCGTGTGCCGCGAGCGATTTCTCCTTGTCGTAGACCACCACGCTGTCGGTCGGGTTGCGCGCGAGCCAGGCGTCGGCCAGGGCCAGGCCGACCACCCCGCCGCCGATAACCGCGAGGTCCGCTGTCCGTTGCGCTGCGTGCGAGCCCGGCATCCATTCAGCCTACGGGTCCCGCGCG
>CAZJYN010000067.1:0-5142 GCA_964550285.1 uncultured Rubrivirga sp. | reverse complement strand
CCTCGACGGCCTGCTCGCGTGGACACAGGCGCGTTACGTCGCCCGCACCGCCGCCACGCCCCTGCGCCCGACCGCCGCTCGGCTCGATGAGGCCCACGGCGCGATCCTCGCTCGCGCGGTGACCAGCCCGTACGACGAACCGGTCGCCGACGCCGCAGCGCACGATGGCTACGCCGTCTGCGGCGAAGGACCCTGGCACCTAGCCGAACTCGCTGCCGACGTCGCGCTCTCCCAGCACTACGCGATGCGGGTGCGCCGGTTGCAGATCCTGCCCGGGCACACCGATGCGGTGCTGCCGGTCGATCGCGGCGTGGTCCACACCGAGAACGATTCGCAGATCCTCACCGCCCGCGACCCGCTCACCGACCTCCCCGAACCCAGTGCCCGCCCGGACTTCGGCACCGGCATCCTCGAGCGCGGGGCTATCCGCACCGCCGGCACCGAACTAGTGCACGCGCACTCCACGGTCACGTCCGCGACCTTGGCGCTGGCGGCCGCCGCCGGGTTGGACACCCTCGAGGTGGTCACTCCACCGACCGTCGGCACCTTGATCCTCGGCTCCACGCTGCTGACCAGCGGTCCGCCGCGCGAAGGTCGAGTGCGCGACGCGCTGGGCGTCACCATCCCCGCGCTCATCGGCTCCCTCGGCGCCCGCGCGAACCCCGCCCTGCGCGCACCCGACACCCGCGAACTGCTGCTGCGCGAGATCGACGATTCCACCGCCGACATGCTCATCACCACCGGCTCCACCTCCACCGGTGGCAGTGACGATGCAAAAGGCGACGGTGCGAACGAAGACGCCAACCTCCTGCGCTCGGTACTGCGCGATATCGGCGCGCACTGGCTGATCGACGGGATCTCGATGACCCCGGGTGCGCAAACGCTGCTCGTGCGCCTGCCCGATGGTCGCCTACTCCTGGGCTTGCCCGGTCATCCCACCGCCGCGCTCGCCGGACTACTCACCCTCGGCGCCCCGCTCATCGCCGGCCTGCGCGGGGAACTCAACTACCTTTCGCGATCCTCGCGCACTCCACCGAGTTCGGTGCCCACCCACGCCACCCTCGCCGAGCCGGCTCCGCTGCCGGACTACGACGACGACACCGTGCTGTGCCCGGTCCGACTCACGGACCAACTCACCGACCAACTCACCGACCGACTCCACAACACCGACGGCAAGCAGCCATCGGCCCACCCAATGCCCAGCGACGGCCCGGCCGAGCTAGGCGGCTGGGCAAGCGCCGAGGCCATCGCCGTCATCCCCCCAGGCTCTGGCAACCCGGGGGACGTCGTCGTTCTCCTGGACCCGCTGGGCCGACCCGCTGGGCCGACCCACTAACGGGTACCACTCGGCCGCGCCGAAGCCTTTCCTTCTTTTCCTAGTGCTAAAGTCGGGAATGTGCCGGACTTCCCCGCGATCCCCGATCTGACCCTGCTCGGCTTGACCATCGATCCGATCCTGGCCTTCGGCGGCCTGCTCGCCGGCGTGCTCGTCGGCCTGACCGGGATGGGCGGTGCCGCCCTGGTCACCCCGATGCTGGTCCTGGTCTTCGGGGTTCCCCCCGCCGCAGCGGTCTCCAGTGACGTAGTCGCCTCCGCCGCGATGAAACCGGTCGGGGCGTACGTCCACGCAAAGGCGCGGACCGTGCACTGGCGGCTGGTGTGGTGGCTGTCGGTCGGATCGATCCCCGGGGTGCTCGTGGGCACGTGGATCTTCGCCGCGGTGCTCAACACCGACGAAGCCGAGGAGACCATCCGCATCTGGATCGGCGGTGTGCTGATCTTGGCCGTCGGCGCGATGCTGGCAAAGAACTTCATCTCCCTACGACGACGACGCGCCGCCGCCGACCAAGCGCCGCCGGTCATGCAAGGCACCGACCTACCGGTACGCATCGCACCCACTGTGATCGTCGGCGTGCTGGTCGGTTTACTCGTGGGAACAACCAGCGTCGGCTCAGGTTCCCTCGTGGTCACCGCCCTGCTGCTGCTCTACCCGCTGCTGCGTCCCTCGGTGCTGGTCGGCACCGATCTGACCCAGGCCGTGCCCATGCTCGTCGCCGGCGCCTTGGCCCACGCCGGCTTCGGAGCGATCAGCGTGGCCGTGGTGGTCTCGCTGCTGATCGGGCAGATCCCGGGCGTGTGGCTAGGCGCCAAATTGAGTTCCTCCTACGACGGACACGCCCTGCGCTGGCTACTGATGGTGATCTTGGCCGCCACAGCCGTTACATTGATCGGTGCACCACGTACCGTGACGGGTGCCGTAGCGATCGTGGGAGTGGCCATCGTGAGTGCCCTGATCGTCATCGAACGGCGAGCCGTTCGACGCCGACTCGCATTCGAACCGCACCTGTCCACGATCCTCGAGGGAAACGAACTCACCCGAGGCGTGGACGTTGGCAAGCGACCCGACTAAGAGCGAAGAGTTCGACGACTCCCGCGCCGCGGGCAGCGCCTTCACCGAGACCGGTAAGCGACTGCTGCTGTTCGGTGGGCGCAAGTGGGGCCCGATCAGCAACATCAGCGTGCGCCTGGCGATCGCCGTCGGCGCCTTGTTCCTCACCGCAGGAATCGTCTACTGGTCGCGCGGCTGCTACAGCGACGGCGGCGAGATCGGGGACATCACCTGGATCGACGCCTTCTATTACGCCACGGTCAGCTTGTCGACCACCGGCTACGGCGACATCGCACCGATCTGCCAGTCCTCGCGATTGGTCAACGTCGTCATCATCACGCCATTGCGCTTTATCTTCTTGATCGTCCTGGTCGGCACCACCATCGAGGTGCTCACCCAGCGCACCCGGCAAGAGTGGCGCACCCGCAATTGGAGGAGACACGTGGAGAACCACACGATCGTCGTCGGCTACGGCGTCAAAGGTCGATCCGCCGCCCGCTCACTCAAGGACGCCGGCCAAGACGGCAACTCGATCATCGTCGTGGCACCGGACCGGGATTCCATCGACCTGGCAACGCGCGATGGCCTCGTGGGCATCGTCGGCGATGCCCGCAGCGAGGAAGTACTCAAGGACGCTGCAGTCGAGAAGGCCGGCCGCGTGATCGTCGCTACCGACGAAGACGACACTTCGGTCCTGGTCACCCTCACCGCCCGGCGCCTAGCCAAACCCAGTTGCACGATCGTCGCGGCGGTGCGCGAATCGCAAAACGCGCAGATCCTGCGCCAGTCCGGCGCGAACAACGTCATCCCCACCGCGGAATCCGCCGGCCGACTCATGGGCCTGTCGGTGCTCAGCCACACCGCCGGCGAGATCATGGAAGACCTACTGGATTCCACCCGCGGCCTCGAAGTGCTCGAGCGGGAAATCACCCGCGAGGAACTCGGACTCGCCCCCGCCCAACTCGACGCCTCCGGCCAACTCGTACTCGCCGTCATCCGCGCCGGGGTGGCGCACCGCTTCGACACCGAGGCGATCCGACAGTTGGAACACGGGGACCGTCTCGTCGTCATCCAAAACAGCACATCCGACTGAGTCCGTGCCAAGTTAAGACCAGCCGAACCAAAGCGAGGAGAAGCGATGTTCGCGATCACCCAGCAAGCACCCGGCGGCCCGGAGACGCTGCAGTGGGAGAAGCTCCCGGACCCCACGCCCGGACCCAACGAGGTGATCGTCGAGATCGCGGCCAGTGCGGTGAACCGCGCGGACATCTTGCAGCGCGAGGGCAAGTACCCGCCGCCTCCCGGCGCGACGGACATCATCGGCTTGGAGTGCTCGGGCACCATCGCCTCGGTTGGTGCGGCACTGACCCTCGATCGCATCGGCGAGAAGGTGACCGCATTGCTGCCCGGCGGCGGTTACGCCACTCGGGTGGGCGTGCCGATCGGACAGATCATGGGTGTTCCCGAGGGCGTGGACCTCGTGACCGCCGGCGCGCTTCCGGAAGTTGCCTGCACGGTGTGGAGCAACCTCGTGCACGTGGCGCACCTGCGCGAAGGCGAGACGATCTTGATCCACGGTGGTGGCAGCGGGATCGGCACGATGGCGATCCAGATCGCGCGCGCGCTCGGCGCGCAGGTCGCAGTCACCGCAGGCAGTGCGCGCAAGCTCGATGCCTGCGCGGCGCTCGGCGCCGATCACTTGATCAACTACAACGAGCAGGATTTCGTCGAAGTGATCAAGGACGCCACCGCCGGTCGCGGCGCGGACGTCATCTTGGACAACATGGGTGCGAAGTACCTGATGCGCAACATCGATGCGCTGAACCGCAATGGTCGGCAGGTGACGATCGGCATGCAAGGCGGGGTCACGGCCGAACTCGACATGTCGGCGATGGCGGGCAAGAACGTCGGGCTGTTCGCGACGAGCCTTCGTCGTCGTCCGGATGCGGAGAAGGCGACGATCTGCCGCGAGGTGGAAAAGCACGTGTGGCCGTGGATCGAATCCGGTGTGGTCAAGCCGGTGGTCGACCGCGTAATGCCGATGCCCGAGGCCGGGGCCGCGCAGACGCTGGTCGAAGGCGGCGACATCATCGGCAAAGTCGCCCTCGCCACCCCCTAACCGTTTCCCCCGGATTCCGGGGGATTCGCTTCGCTTCCCCCGGAATCCTCGGCTGTTTGCGCGTTTCCCCCACCTGATTGACTTCACGCATGCGAATCGACGTGTGGGCCGACCTGGTATGTCCGTGGTGTTTCATCGGCAAGCGCAGGCTGCAACGCGCGCTCGAGGCTGCCCCAAACAACAACGACGACGTCACGATCGTGCACCGCGCCTTCCAACTGGACCCATCCGCGAGCACGCACTCCGAACCGACCGTCGATCACCTCGCCGCCAAGTACGGCACAACGCGCGAGCAGGCGCTGGACATGATGGCCGAGGTCACCGAAGTGGCTGCCGGAGAAGGCCTTGGGTACCGACTAGATCAGACGATGACGGGCAACACCCGTGACGTCCACCGCTTCGTCCTGTGGGTGCAGGACACGACACCGGAGGCCACCCAGCCGCTTCTAGCCGATCTGTACTCCGCCTACTTCGAGGGCGGCCAACGCATCTTCACTGCCGAAGACCTCGCGCCCTTTGCCACCCGGCACGACCTCGATCCAATAGCCATGCGAGAGGTACTCGAGGGTCGCGATTACCTCGATGCCGTTCATAGCGATCAAGCAAGCGCACGTGAGCTCGGCGCCAGCGGGGT
>CAZJYN010000066.1:0-9645 GCA_964550285.1 uncultured Rubrivirga sp. | reverse complement strand
AAGCGGACGGCCAAGAAGGCAGCCAAGCGGCCCGCCAAGCGCACCGCGAAGAAGGCCGCGAAGAAGGCCACTAAGCGGACGGCCAAGAAGGCCGCACCGCGCAAGGCAGCCAAGCGGCCCGCCAAGAAGGCGGCGAAGCGACCGGCACGTCGGCGCTAGTTTCGCTCTTCACCACCAGGGCCCGCACCGATTAGGTGCGGGCCCTGGTGCTTGTCTAGATCCCGGTTAGTCGTCTTCCTCGTCCTCGGCGTCGAACTCCGCGGTGCGTTGCGCTGCCAACTGCAAAGCGTGCTCGGCCTCTTCACGGTTTCCGTACGGGCCCATCCGCTCGGAATTCGCGCAACCGCTTTCCGGCTCGACGGCATGGTGCTCGAGGCAGTAGTACCAACTCATGGACGTCCCTTCGCGGATGTTGTCATCGTGTGCACAAACCTACTGCGTCCGTACACTCCCCTCCATGGGCTCCACAGGCACAGCGCTGCGCTCCCCTCTCGAGCCGGGCGCTATCTCCCCGCGTCGTTTCGTTCCCGATTCCATCGAGCGTCCCGAGTACGTGGATCGCCCGGCTCCCGCTCCGTTCGGCGGCACGGACGTGCAAACCTCGGAGACGATAGATGCGATGCGGATCGCCGGGCGAATCGCGGCAAGCGCCTTGCAGGAGGTCGGAGCGAATATCCGCCCCGGTGTCACCACCGACGAACTCGATCGGATCGGGCACGAGTACCTGTGCGATCACGGTGCCTACCCCTCGACCCTTGGATACCGGGGATTCCCGAAGTCCCTGTGCTCGAGCCTGAACGAAGTGATCTGCCACGGCATCCCCGATTCGACCGAACTGCGCGAAGGGGACATCTGCAACATCGATATCACCGCCTTCATCGGCGGTGTCCACGGCGACACCAACGCCACCTTCTGCGTCGGTGAGGTCCGTCGGGACGTCCTCGACCTCGTGGAACGAACTCACGAGGCGACCATGCGAGCGATCAAGGCCGTACGGCCAGGGCGGCCGCTGAATGTCGTCGGCCGTGTCATCGAGAGCTACGCCAAGCGATTCGACTACGGCGTTGTCCGCGATTTCACCGGACACGGGATCAGTACCTCCTTCCACAGCGGACTCGTCGTCCCGCACTATGACGACCCCCGTGCCGATACCGAGTTGCGTGAGGGGATGACCTTCACGATCGAACCCATGCTCACCCTCGGCACCTACGACTACGAGATATGGAACGACGGGTGGACGGTCGTCACGAAGGATCGCAAGTGGACGGCACAGTTCGAACACACCATCGTGGTGACGAAGGACGGAGCCGACATCCTGACGTTGCCAGGAGCAGCGGCGTAGCCATGTCCCGCGAGCACGACACCCTGGTGTGGCCGCACGACGTACGCACACTCGCGGTCGATGTGGGCGGAAGTGGGGTCAAGGCATCGGTGCTCGATCCCCACGGGTCCTTGCTCGTCGACCGGATTCGCACCGACACCCCCTACCCGTGTCCCCCCGAACGGCTCGTGGCCACGATCGTGGATCTCGTCGCTGGGCTCCCGAACGCCCACCGTGCCTCCATCGGCTTTCCAGGCCTCGTGCGTGATGGCCGGGTCATCGAGGTGCCCTCACTCTCGCGCACCGCGTACGACTCCCCTGCCGACCCGCACCTGGCATCCCTGTGGTTCGGCTTCGATCTCGGTCACACACTCGCGCACGTTCTGGACGTTCCGACGCTCGTCGTCAACGACGCCGACATGCAAGGCTGCGCGGTCGCACAGGGAGTTGGCATGGAGTTCGTCCTCACCCTCGGCACCGGTGTGGGCACGGCGCTGTTCAACGACGGCCACCTACTCCCCCATCTGGAGTTGTCCCACGGCCCCTTCCAAGGTGACCAGACTTTCGATACCGCCCTTGGAAACGTCGAACGCAAGAAGATCGGTAAGAAGAAGTGGATCAAGCGGGTGCGGGAAGCCATCGAGTGCTTCGACGAGATGATCGTGTTCGACCATCTGTACGTAGGCGGCGGGAATGCCAAGCATCTCGACCCCGCCGACGTAGGCCCGAAAGGTCGGCTTATCCCCAACAGCGCCGGGGTGATCGGTGGGGTTCGCCTCTGGGATATCACTGCCGCGAGCGTGCATCACGGCTGACCGGCGCCCCGCCCCGTAAACTCCGGCCGTGACCAGGTGGTTGAGTGAGTCCGAGCAGGCCGCCTGGCGCGCATGGATCGAGGCCTCGAACATGCTGAATCACCAATTGAGCGTCGACCTGCAAAACCAACACGATCTCACCTTGGCCGACTACGAGATCTTGGTCCAACTCTCCGAGCATCCCGAGCGCCGCCTACGGATGAGTGAACTGGCCGACGCCACGCTGGCTTCGCGAAGTCGCCTCACGCATCAGGTGGATCGCCTCGTGAAGCGCGGTTATGTGGAGCGCCAGGAGTGCGAGTTGGATCGTCGTGGCTCGTTCGCTGCCCTCACCGACGCGGGTTGGCGGGCTATCGAAGCCGCAGCACCCGATCACGTGGAAAGCGTCCGCGCCTACCTGGTCGACGCCCTCGGGCCCGATGAGTTCGCAGCCCTCGGTGAGGCCTGCGCCAAGATCACCCGCACCGTCCGGGACTCCTCCGCCCGCTGAGCCCCTGCGCCTGCCGCAGGAACATGATTCATCTCACGGAAAGTCGACAAATCCGACGCTCCGCCTGGCATGCACCCATGGGTCTCTCCTAGGGTTTTCCGATGGCTTTGACGTCCGCTGACTACGACGCCGCCTACTTCGCCTCGGTGTACGGATCCGCCTCGAAGACCGGGGAACCTGTCCCGACCTGGATCGATCGGGCCCGCGACCGCCTCCTGGTGCGCACCGCGTGCGGTGCCGCGTCCAAGCCGCTGCCTGAGTGCACGGTGGTCGATGTCGGTTGCGGCTACGGGTGGCTGCTCGACACCTTCGAGGGGGCCCGCCAGTTATGCGGATCGGATATTTCCGAACACGCACTGTCCATGGCCCGCAGCAGGCACCCGGACCGCGACTACCGCCAAGCGGATCTGCAGGCCGGTCCACCTTTCGATGGCACGTTCGACATCGTCCTCGCCGTCAATCTGATCGAACACCTGCCCGAACCCGATGCCGGCATCGCATCCATCGCTGGCTTGTGCGCTCCGGGTTCGATTGTGGTGGTCCACCTGCCGGTAGTGGAGAATCGAGTGAGCAATTGGATCTACGAGCGCACCTACGCAAGCGATCCCACCCACATCTACCGGCCGTCAGGCAGGGCGATCCGCGGCATGTTCGAAGACGCCGGCTTCACCACCGCACGCGAGAGTTACTTCCCACATCGCCTGCCGAGCTTCACGCGCCATTTGCGCATCCATCCCAGTTACCTCGCGATCTTCCGCAAGACTTGAGGGGCTAGCCCCTCAACTGGGAACTGAGCGTTGGGTATTGGGTCTCGTTGGTGGAGCATGGCAACGTGAACGCCACCAGGTTCTCGATCACGATCCTCGCGGCCTTGTCCTTACTGTTCGGGACCGCAGCCACCCTCCCCGATCATCTGCGGTGGTCCCCGCAACGCACCGTCGTCTTCTCCATGGAACCCACCGCCAGCGACGACTGCGCAGACGGAGCCGAACTCCGCGATTCCTACGGCAGGGCGTGGCCGGTGAACTTCCGCGACGAAGTCTTCTTCAGCATCGAGGGCCTACCGCGAGTCTGGTTCGCCAATCGATGCCAAGATGCACTCGTCGTCTCCGGTCCGATCGGCATCGGTGGTGTGGTGATGCCCGGCGAGGGCGAATTGATGTTTCCGAAGACGATCGGATTGGTGATCGTCAGCGAAGTGGGATCAACCAACCAACCACTTTTCGTGCAGCTCGTGAACTTCCCGATCGATTGACAGGTGGAAGGGGACGAGTCGGCCTGTAAGCCGGATTCTGTTCCTCGCCGTCTTGCGACGACGATTCGGTGATCATCCATCTGCGAGTGCCGTTACCGACACCCTGATGCGGTCTACCAGCGGATTGAGGACGGGCAGCCCATCCGCCAGGGCCGGCAAGCCGACCCACTTGACCTTGCTCCCGGTGGGGTTTACCGAGCCGCAGCAGTCACCTGCCGCGCTGGTGGTCTCTTACACCGCCCTTTCACCCTTACCTCGATTGCTCGAGGCGGTCTACTTTCTGTGGCACTGTCCCGCGGGTCGCCCCGGGTGGGTGTTACCCACCACCGTGCCCTGTGGAGTCCGGACTTTCCTCGACGCTCATGCGCCGCGATCACCCGGCCGACTCGTCCGCACGCAAGGGTACGTCGTTCCCGGTGCAAGTAGTCCACCGCTGCTACTTTCTTGGTTATGAGCAGCCGTGGCCCACGACCCGCCAAGTCGCTTATCTCCGTGCTATCCGCCCTCGCCCTCGCGTTCACGGGTGTCGTCGTCGGCGCCGGGGCAGCGCTGGCCGATGACGACCTCAAGCGCAAGAAGAAGGCGTGCACCGCCGAACCGCGCAACTACGCCTGTCTGAAGGCCAGCGATCGCCGCGAGGTCGCCGGCGAGCCGGTGACCTTCACCGGAACGCTCAACAAACGGGCCCAGCGCAACCTGGCGTCGTGGACAGACGGGGAGAACACGATTTGCCTGACCCGCTACGAGCCGAAGCCGAACAAAAATGGATCCTGGCCGTGGGAGACCCTCGACCAGGTGTGCACCACGCTGAATACCGACGGCACGTTCGGGATGGTCGCCTACTTGGGTGTGCAGGGCCTGCACTACTACGGCGTCGAGATGGGGCCCTGCCGGGCCAGCGAGGATGAGTGCGGCAACGGCGATCCGGGCTTGCTCGGGGTCGCGAACCGCAACGACCGCGTGGTCGCGGTGCGCACCGTCGCCGGCTAGCGCTGCCCCCGCATGCTTATCCTGCTACCACCCAGCGAAGGCAAGACCGCCCCGGAAAGCGGGGCGAAGTACTCACCTGCTGCCCTTGGCTATCCCGGCTTGAAGAAGACGCGTGTGCAGGTGATGAATGCTCTCGTGGATTTGTGCTCTGGCAGGACCGACCACGCAGTCTCGGTGCTGGGCTTGGGTCCCAAGCAACGCGAACTGGTGGGTGTCAATGCATCTCTCGCGAAAGCACCAGCGGCACCCGCGATCGATATCTACACCGGTGTGTTGTACGAAGCGCTGGACTTCACTTCGCTACCGAGCGCCGCGCGCAAACGTGCCGACTCAACGGTCGCTATCGCCTCGGCACTGTTCGGCCTGTTGCGCCCGGGCGATCGCATTCCCGCCTATCGCCTCAGCGGGGATACGACCCTTCCACAATTGGGAACGTTGTCGGCCATCTGGAAACCGGCGATATCCGGCGTATTGGCTGATAGCAAAGGGCCCATCATCGATTTGCGCTCGGGAGCGTACGTAGCCCTCGGGCCGATCCCCACCGAAGCGGTCGATCGCTCGCTGATCGGGCGCGTGCTGCTCGAGCGTGGCGGTAAGCGTTCGGTCGTGAGCCACCACAACAAGGCCACGAAGGGGCGCTTGACGCGGGAGGTCTTGAAGCACGGCAAGATGCCCAAGACGATCGACAAGGTCCCGGGCTACCTGGCCGAACTCGGCTTTCCCAGCGAGATTCGTGAGCCGAAGAAGGACGGCGATCCGCTCGGCTTGGACATCATCGTTTACGAAACCTGAACACTTCCCGAACGGCTATCGCATGCGGCTAGCGCAGGCTGCTGCCACGACCGAGATTCCCCCGGTCGCCCTCGACGGAAGGAAGCACCATGAGCAGCACCCGCAAGTTCGCGATCACCGGCGCTGCGATCGCCTCGGTCGCCGCATTGGCAATCGGTGGATCGGTCGCCGCAACGGCCGATGACGGTGACGGCAAGCAACATGGCAAGGACGGTAAGGGTGGCGGTGCGCTGACCTCCCTGGTGGAGGACGGCACCTTGACCCAAAGCGACGTCGACGCCATCCGTGAGGCCATGCAGGCCGGGCACGAAGGCGACAAGGAAGCACGTCAGGCAGAGCGGGCAGCTGCGAAGGCCGAGATCCTGGCCGATCTGGTTGCCGATGGCACCTTGACTCAGGCGCAGGCCGATGCGATCTCCGCAGCCGAGAAGGGCGGGATGCGCGATCTGATCGCCAACGGCACTATCGATCGCGAAGATGTGCAAGCCCTGAAGTCAGCGATGCGTGATGGAGCAGCTGCCGATCGCGAAGCCAAGCAGGCCGAGCGGGCCGCCGAGCGCGATGCGGTGCTCGACGCCCTGGTGGCCGACGGCACCTTGAGCCAGGCGCAGGCCGACGCCGTAGACGCCGCGATCGCGACGAAGCAGGCACAAAAGCAATCTGAAAAGCAGGAGCGAAAGGGCGAGCGCGGCATGAACGGTGAAGGCAAGAAGGGCAAATGGGGCAACAAGGGCGAAGGCCAGCGTGGCATGAACGGCGCCCGCGCCTAGAAGTCTCAGCTTCCCTGCGGGGCGCGGAGGTCGCGCAAATGCGCGGCCTCCGCGAAGCTGAACATCGAGGAGTTCCCATCCGGGAACCACGCCACCTTGCTGATCGAGCACGGTGGCAGTTCCATGCGGTAAATGCTGTCGATGGGTGCCCCCACGGCATCGCTGACGATGAGTTTGATCGGCGTCACATGCGCCACCACGATCACCGACTTGCCCGGGTGCGCATCCAGTAGCCGGCGCAGCCCACGACGCACGCGCGATGCGCACGCATCGAAGGACTCCCCGCCCGGTGGTGCGACCGACGTGCTGGCCAACCAATCGGCCATCTCCTCGGGCCACTTCTCGCGCACTTCCGCGAAAGTGTGTCCGTCCCAATCACCGAACGAGCACTCGGCGAATTCCTCGCTTACCGATACCTCCAGGCCGGTCGCCTGCGCGATCGATTCGGCTGTTTGCCGCGTGCGCAGCAGCGGCGAGGTCGCCAGCACGGCGGCTTCGTCGCGCCTAGCCAACTCCGCTGCGAGTGCTTCACCTTGCGCGCGACCGAGCTCGTTGAGCGGGAGATCGACCCCACCACTGCCGCTGAATCGCTTCTCCAGCGAGTAGTCCGTTGCTCCGTGCCGCGCCAGCAGGAAGGTGGTCGGTGCACCGACCGAAGCCCACCCGATCATGGTCCGCGGCGGCTCCTCCCCGGCTACTGCCTCGGCGATCTCCGTGCGGGACTCTGCTTCCAGTGCCTCGCCGACCACATCTTCGGCCGACCACTCACGCATGAGCTCCCGCGAGCCGCCACCTAGGGCCGTATCGAGCACCTCGTTGACGATGGCGTCCGCCTTAGCGTTCTGCTCGCGCGGAACCCAGGTGTAAGTAACGAGTGAAGGCTCGTGTGCATCGCGCGCACGTAGTGCGAGCTTCCTGATGTCGTCGTTCTTGATCTTCCAACGGCCGGACATCTGTTCCACCACCAACTTGGAGTCCAAGCGAACCTCCACCCGGGCGCCTGGATCGAGGTCGTGGATGTACTCCAAGCCGGCGATAGCGCCGCGATACTCCGCGAAGTTGTTGGTCGCGTGCTCGAAGAACTCACCGAATTCGGCTAGCACATCGCCATTGGTTGCATCGCTGACGACCGTTCCGAATGCCGCGGGTCCGGGATTCCCGCGCGAGCCCCCGTCGGCTTGGACGATGAAGGAAGCAGGTGCCACGACCTACAGACCCGATTCCTCGGTGCGCACCAGGATGCACCGGCACTCCTCGCACCGCAGCACTTCGTCGGCGGGCGCCGCCTTGATCGCCGAGACCTCCGTGGGCGGTAGCTCCAGATGGCATCCCTCGCACCTGCCCCGATGCAATCTGGCCGCACCGAGACCGGAGTGGTCACCTCGGATCTTCTCGTACAGCGCGAGCAACTCCTCGGTAACCGTGGACACCAGCGACGACCGGTCGGCCACGACCTCCGCACGCTCGGTCTCCACCTCCCCCTGGGCCTGCGCGACGACGGCTGCCAGCCGTTCCTCGTTGCCTTCGACCTCGGCGCGATCGCCGGTCAACTGAACGACCGCGGCTTGGGCACCCTCGAGGCGTTCCATGATTTCGAGCTCTACATCCTCGAGGTCGTTTTGTCGCTTGGCCAACGACGTGATCTCCGATTCCAGGCTCTGGAGTTGCTTGGGGTCGGTGATGGAGCCGGAATCGAGAAGCTCGCGATCCTTACGGCTGCGCTCGCGCACCAGGTCTACGTCGGCATCGGCCTTCAACCGTTCGCGCTCGAGATCGGAGACGATCGTTTCCGCGGCCACGATCTCCCGGCGCAGGTACTCCTTGCGCTCGCGAACCTGTTCGAGTTCGGCGGCTTCGGGCAGCGTGGCAAGGCGGTGTCGTAGCTGGGATAGACGGGTATCGCAGGCCTGGATATCCAACAAGGCGAGCTGCTGGCTTGGCTCTGCCTTCACGTCGTCCTCCCAAGATGCGCTGTCCACGGCGAGGTATCGATCTTCGACACCGAAGTGGACACGGTATCGGCGCCGAGATCGCTGGCGAGCGCTGATGCCGCATCCGGCAGCCACAGCCACTCCGCAGCCCAATGCGGGACGTCGATCAGCGCCTTGCCGGTGGCCAGGAGGTGATCCTGCGCGCGGTGGTGGCGTAGATCCCCGGTGATGTAGACGTCCGCGCGGTCGCCGATCACCTCCAGCAGCGAATCCCCTGCTCCGCCACAAACGGCGACGGTCTCCACGCTCTGCTCCAGATCCCCGGCAACGCGGATCCCGTGGTCGGTGGCGGGAACGGCTGAGACCAGGCGTTGGGCCAATTCCGCCAACGTGACGGGCTGTTGCAGTTGCCCGACTCGACCGGTACCCACCTGCTCTCCCCAGGGATCGATCGCGACGGTGTCGGCCAATCCACACGCGGCAGCCAAGGCATCCGACACCCCAGGGCGCGCGTGGTCGGCGTTGGTGTGCGCGCAATACAGCGCGATGCCGTGCCCGATCAGCGTGTGCACAACCCGGCCCTTGGGGGTGATCGGCGCCACCGAATGCACACCGCGCAAGAAGAGCGGGTGGTGCGTCACGATCATGTCCGCACCCGTGTCCATCGCTTCGTCGACAACGTCCATCACCGGGTCCACGGCGAACAACACCGAAGTCGTACTTGCGTGCGGATCGCCCACCACCAAGCCGACTGCGTCCCACTCGGAAGCCAATTCCGGCGGATACCGGCGCTCGAGTGCGGCGACTACGTCGCCAACGGTGCGGGCCACGTCGGCAGGCTACCCAGCGCCGCCGCCCTGCTCGACCATCGGTAGCCTCCCTCCGGGCCCATAGCTCAGTTGGCTAGAGCGCTTCCCTTACAAGGAAGATGTCATCGGTTCGAGTCCGGTTGGGCCCACCAGACGCGGCGAATTCGCTATCTTGAGCGCATGTCGATACGCGGTCTCGGAGTCCTCACAATGGCAGCGATCCTGGCGCTGACGGGCGCCTCGAGCGCGTCGGCGCTCGGCCCGCAGGGCTATGGCCACAGGTGCCTCGGCTACATCGTGGACGGCACCTTCCACTGCGTGGAGGGCAGCGGAGGTCCCGTTCAGGACTACGGGCCGACCCCTGCCGAGTGGGCGCCGCAGGGCACGGTGGTGGCCGATTCGGGGTTCGCAGCCATTCGCGATTCGTTCGCCTTCTTCAACTACGGCCAGCGCTTGGGAAGCGGCAACGCAT
>CAZJYN010000065.1:5563-9804 GCA_964550285.1 uncultured Rubrivirga sp. | reverse complement strand
GAGCGCTCTTCCTTGATGGAGATGGCGCGGGCGCGGAACTCCGGATCGTCGGAGGCGTGGTACTTCTCCATGCACGCCTTCACGGATTCGGCCTCGATGCGGGCCTGGGCGGGGTCGTAGACACCGCAGGGCAGGTCGCAGTGGGCGTAGGCGCTCAGGCGGGTGCGGAACAGGCGGTCGAGCATGTCGATTCCCTTCGGGGTTGGCCGTATCTCGATGACGTGAAGCCTAGTAGCGCCTCCCACCGGCACAACCTGCGAGGAAGGGCCGCAAGGATGCGGGGGTGATCTCGCTGGCCACGGTTCGCATCATCGGGCCCTCGATGGAACCGCACCTGCGCAACGGTGAGGTGTACCTCGTGGCACTTCGGGCACCAGTGAAGGCGGGTGACGTCGTTTTGCTGCAGCACCCCGAACGCCCTGAATTGCTCACAGTGAAGAGAGCCGTCCGGCGTGACGAAGAGGGCTGGTGGGTCGAAGGGGACAACCCGATGAAGAGCACCGACAGCAGGCAGTTCGGCGCGGTGCCGCAGGAGGCGATCCGGGGTCGGGTTCTGCTTCGGCTGGCCCCGGTGTTTCGCAGGCGACTCACCGCACGGCGGGACGGCGGCTAGCGCGTCGCCGAGGCAGTCCCGCGGCTAGCGCGTCCCCGAGGCAGTCCGGGTGTGGCTACTCGTCGTCGTCATCGAGCCGGGCCAGCCAAGTGGCTAGGCGCTCTACGGGTACCTCGAAATCGGGGTGCAAGTTGACGAACTCCTGCATCCGGTCGGCGAGCCAATCGAAGGTGACTTCCTCTTCGCCGCGACGACGCTGCAGCTCTTCGATACCTCGATCGGTGAAGTACATGGGATGCCTAGGCGAACGCACGCTCGACGATCGCCTGTTGCTCGATCACATGACGCTGATGCGTGCCGACAGCCGGTGACGACGACGGAGGCCGCGCCACCCCCTCGATCGGACGATTGATCATCCCTGGCGCATTCATCGCGATGAAGCTCCACGCGCCCTGGTTCGCCGGTTCCTCTTGCACCCAACGAATCTCGGCATTGGGATAGCGCTCCATGACTTCGGGAAGCCGGAAGGGGATCGGGTACAACCGCTCGAATCGCAAGATGGCGGTGTCGTGCAGGCCGTTCTCTTCGCGGTAGGCCGCGAGGTCGTAGTAGACCTTGCCGCTACAAAGCAGCACCTTGGTGATGTTCGCGCCCTCGTGCTCGGGATCGAGCAGGATCGGCTGGAAGGTTCCGGAGGTGAACTCGGCCTTCGAGGACACCGCATGCTTGGCGCGTAACAAGGATTTGGGCGTGAAGATGATCAGCGGGCGCGTGAGTCGGCTGAAGACCTGCCAACGCAGCAAGTGGAAGTACGAGGCCGGTGTACTGGGCATCGCGACGGTCATATTGTCCTGCGCGCACAATTGCAAGAAGCGCTCAACGCGAGCACTGGAGTGATCGGGCCCTTGCCCCTCGTGGCCGTGCGGCAGCAAGAGTGTGACGGCCGAGCGCTGCGCCCACTTTTGTTCACCGGAGGAGATGAACTCATCGGTGATGGTCTGCGCGCCGTTCACGAAGTCACCGAACTGCGCCTCCCACATCACGAGGGCATCGGGCCGCGCTACGGAGTACCCGTACTCGAAGCCGAGGACGGCGAACTCGCTGAGCAAGGAGTCGTAGACGAACAACTTGCCGCCGTCGCGATAGCACTGCTTCAGCGGCTTGTACTGCCAACCGGTTTCCTTGTCGACGATCACCATGTGCCGATGACCGAAAGTACCCCGACGGGAGTCTTGGCCCGACAAGCGAACCGTGCGGCCCTCCATCAAAAGCGAGCCGACCGCGAGCGCCTCGGCCATGCCCCAGTCGATGCTGTCGTCGGCCACCATCTGTGCGCGTCGCTGTAATTGCGGCGCCAATCGCGGGTGCACCTGGAAGCCCTCGGGCAAGGTGGTTTGCGAGTCGATGACCGTCTCGATCTGCTCGGTGCTGATCGCGGTGTCGACCTCGGTGAAGGGGGTTTGCGGCGCGAGGTCGAGCTGACCGGTTTCGATGATGTCCTTGGCGCGGGCGGCGAATTCGTCGTCGTCGGGTTGTTCGCCTGCCGCGCGTGATTCCTGGAAGACGCGTTCGAGTTGCTCTTGGAAGTGCTTCAGCGCCGTCTCGGCCTCATCGACCGTGATGTCGCCTCGACCGATCAACGCCTCGGTGTAGTGCTTTCGCACCGATCGCTTGGCGTCGATTAACGAGTACATGCGCGGTTGGGTCAACGAGGGATCGTCAGCTTCGTTGTGTCCGCGGCGCCGGTAGCAGACCAGATCCACCACCACGTCCTTGTGGAACGCCTGCCGGAACTCGAAGGCCAACTGCGCAACTCGAACGACCGCCTCGGGATCGTCGCCGTTGACGTGGAAGATCGGCGCCTGGACCATGCGCGCAACATCGGTGCTGTAGACGCTGGAGCGCCCGTACTTCGGTGAGGTCGTGAAGCCGACCTGGTTGTTGACGACCACGTGCACCGTTCCGCCGGTCCGGTAGCCCTGCAGTTGGGACAGGTGCAAGGTCTCAGCCACCACTCCCTGGCCGGCGAAGGCGGCATCACCGTGGATGAGCACGGGCAGGATGTCGGTACGTCGTTCCTTTGGCAGTAGGTCCTGCTTGGCGCGCACGATGCCCTCGAGGACCGGGTTGACGGCCTCGAGATGCGAGGGGTTCGCAGCGATGTAGACGGAGGTGTACTCGCCCTCGGGTGTGAGGAACGATCCGGTGGTGCCGAGGTGGTACTTGACGTCGCCGGAGCCTTGAACGGAATCGTCGCCGTAGTCGCCTTCGAATTCCCGGAAAACCTGACCGTAGGACTTCCCGGCGATGTTGGTCAGCACATTGAGTCGACCGCGGTGCGGCATGCCGATTGCGACTTCGAGGATGTCGTCCTTCGCGGCGTCGGTGAGGATCCCGTCGAGCAACGGAATCAACGACTCAGAGCCCTCGAGTGAGAATCGCTTTTGCCCCACGTACTTGGTGTGCAAGAAGGTCTCGAGCGCCTCGGATTCGTTGAGCTTGTTCAAGATGCGAAGCTGCTCATCGCGGCTGGGCTTGACGTGCGGAATCTCGACGCGCTCTTGGATCCATCGACGCTGCTCGGGATCTTGCATGTGCATGTACTCGATACCCACGGTGCGGGTGTAGGCATCACGCAGCACACCGAGGATCTCGCGCAACTTCATCAGTGGGCGGCTACCGAAGCCTCCGGTAGCGAACTCGCGGTCGAGGTCCCACAGGGTCAAGCCGTGCGAGAGGACATCTAGGTCGGGGTGGGTGCGCTGGGCGTATTCCAGGGGATCGGTATCGGCCATCAAGTGACCGCGCACTCGGTAGGCGTGGATGATCTCCTGGACGCGGACTGTCTTGTCTAGATCGGTTTCGTGGCTCGCGGAGATGTCGTGCGACCAGCGCACCGGCTCGTAGGGGATGCGCAGCGACCGGAAGATCTCCCCGTAGAAATCGTCCTCACCGAGCAGCAGTTGATGGATCCGACGCAGGAATTCGCCCGATTGCGCACCTTGGATGATGCGGTGGTCGTAGGTGCTGGTGAGGGTCATGATCTTCGAGACCGCATTGCGCACGATCGCTTCCTGTGAAGCGCCCTGCCAATCAGCCGGGTACTCCATCGCGCCGACGCCGACGATGCACCCCTGGCCTTCCATCAATCGCGGCACGGAGTGGTTGGTACCGATCGTTCCGGGGTTGGTCAGCGAGATCGTCGTGCCGGCGAAGTCCGAGACCTCGAGCTTGCCTCCCCGGGCCCGACGAACCACTTCCTCATAGCTCGCCCAGAAGGTGGCGAAGTCCATGCCCTGCGCGCCTTTGATGTTGGGTACGAGCAGTTGTCGGGTGCCGTCTTCCTTCGCCAGGTCGATCGCTAGTCCGAGGTTGACGTCGTCGTTCTCCATGACCGCGGGCTTGCCATCGACGGTCGTGAACGAGTAGTTCATCCCCGGGATCTCGGCGGCTGCCCGCACCATCGCGAAGCCGATGATGTGGGTGAAGGAGACCTTGCCGCCGCGCCCGCGAGCAAGATGGTTGTTGATGACCACCCGGTTGTCCCACAGCAACTTCACCGGGACCGAACGCACGCTGGTAGCGGTGGGGACCGACAAGCTGGCGTCCATATTGGTCACCACGCGCGCAGGGGCCCCGCGCAAAATCGTGGGTTGCACGCCCTGCGGCTCGTCCTCGCTCGTCGGCT
>CAZJYN010000065.1:4283-5463 GCA_964550285.1 uncultured Rubrivirga sp. | reverse complement strand
GCCCCGCGCAAAATCGTGGGTTGCACGCCCTGCGGCTCGTCCTCGCTCGTCGGCTTGCCCGCCGGTTTGCCCGCCGGTTTGCCCGCCGCAGGCGGCGTTGGAGCCTGCGGGGCGGGGGCACTCGGTGCGGACGGCTCCTGGGTGGGGGCTGGCGGCGCGGATGACTTCACCGCGGCGGCGGGGGAGTACTCCGCAGGCGAGTAGTCCTCGAAGAACTCCCACCAGGCGGGGTCTACGGAATTCCTATCGCGCAGGAACTGCTCGTAGATTTCGTCGACAAGCCACTCATTGGGGCCAAAACGGCTCGTTACATGGGTGGGGGGCTCACTGGCCACTGCGTGGTCCTCTCGCACGCGAACTTGATGCGTGGACAACAGTAGTCGTCCGCGTCGAGGATGCGGTTCGCCGGTCTGGGCAGCACAGTTCTCCCATGGGATACCTCACCTCCGACACCGTCGCGGTCGTGACCGGCGGCACCCGCGGCATCGGCCTGGAAGTAGCGCGTGGGCTGGGGGAGAAAGGCGCATCCGTTGTGCTCCTCGGGCGGGATACCGATCGCGCCTTCGCGGCCGCCGAGGAGTTGCAAGCGGCCGGCATCGATGCGGTGGGTGAGGGGGTCGATGCGAGTGACCCAGAGGCGTTGCACGAGTTGCGCGAGCGTCTTGGACCCTTGGGCAGCCCGGACGTCGTCGTTCTCTCAGCGGGGGTGATGGCCGAGAAGATGACGCGCACCCTGCGCACCAGCCCGCAGGAGTGGCGGCGGGTCATGGCCACCAACCTCGATGCCGCCTTCTACGCGCTGGAGACCTTCGGTCAAGGCCTGGCCAAACGGCGTTCGGGACGGGTGATCGCGCTCTCGGCCTGCTTAGGACGTTTCTCCGGACCGGGTACCGCGGGCGGGTTGGCGCCCTATCGCATTAGCAAGGCGGCACTGAACGCGATGGTTCGCAACTTCGCGGCCGAGATGCAATGGGGCGAACGTGGGGTGCTCGTCGATGCGGTGTGCCCCGGTCACTGTCGAACCGACATGGGTGGACCGGACGCCCCGCGTAGCGCCGAGGAAGGCGCACAGACCGTGGTGTGGTTGGCCGACCGCGAGGACCGGGATGCTGCGGGCGATGTCGTGCCCACGGGGCTGTTGTGGGAGGACCGGGAGATCGTGCCCTGGTAGAGCGCGCCC
>CAZJYN010000065.1:0-4183 GCA_964550285.1 uncultured Rubrivirga sp. | reverse complement strand
GGTAGAGCGCGCCCACATACATCGTGCTGCGGGCTTGCCCTGTTAACTGAGCGGGCGTGTAGCTAGGCGAGTGTGCCGGGCCGGTTGCCCTTGCCGATCAGCCGACCACCGGAAGACTCCCAGGCGTTCATCCCCCCGGACAGGTTGTAGGCCTCGATGCCCTTTTCGCGCAGGATGCGCGTCGCCCCACGGGATCGGGCGCCTGTTCGGCAGGTAACGATGACCGGGCGGCCCTTGGGCAGCCGCTTCAGGGCCTGGGTGCCGACATTACGCACGGGTATGTGGACGGCACCCGGTGCGTGACCGGCGTTCCACTCGGAGTTCTCCCGGACATCGAGCAGCGTGGCCCCGGATTTCAGCATCTGTTGCGCCTCGGCGGGCTTGACCGTAGGCAACTTGAAGCGATCGAACAGTCCCACAGCACCGCATCGTAGGGACACTCATTGGCGCAGTCGCGCCGTGGCGTCGTACATTGCTTGCATGAGACTTCCCCGGGGGCGGCTAGCCCGGCGCGCCACGGTGGCATGCACCGCGTCACTGGCCTTGATCGTTTCGTTAACCGTGAGCGGTGGGGCAGCCAGTGCGGACACCTCGTCATCCGCCGTGCCGGTCGCGCCGGTGCTGCTCGACACGACCGCTGGCGATGGTTCGATCATCCTCACCTACCGACCAGCGACGAGCGCCACGGTCACCGGCTACCAGGCTTCACCGGATGGCTACTCGTGGTTCGACTGCCCCGATCTCAGCGGCACCTGCGGACTCTCGGCTTTGACCAACGGCCGGCAGTACCGACCGGCATTGCGTGCCGTGGGTCCGGCCGGCGTCTCCAACGCGGTGTCAGCACCCGCGACTATTCCCGAACTCGCCCCCGGTACCGATCCGGACAAGCCGACCAAGTTGCCGCGTCCGCGTACCCGGGTGAAAGCCACTTTCGATGCGGCGAGCAACAGCCTCGGCGTGCAAGGTGCGCGAACCAAACTCGGTGTCGGCACATTGCCACGTTTGAAGTTCAACCGCGCCATCCCCGACAAGCGGGCCGTCGAACGTCACCTGGTCGTCACGGCTACGAACGACGACGGACGAACGACCGAAGTGCAAGGCGCGTGGGGATGGATCAACGATCGCACCGCGATCTTCCGACCCAAGGATTTCTGGCCCGGTAACTCAACTATCGAGATCACGTCCACTCTCGACGACGTCGTCCTCGGTAAATCCGGTGGCCGCTATCTCATCGGCGCCAACAAACTCGAGCGTGTGTTCAGTTTCCGAACCGCCCGGTCCTTGATCGCGGAGGTCGACGGCGCGAGCAAGCGCATGAAGGTGTTCATCGACGGTAAGCGCGTGGAGAACTTCCCGGTGTCGCTGGGCAAGCCGGGTTGGGAAACGCGCAACGGCGCCAAAGTCGTCAGTACCGACAAGGAGGAGTTCAAGGTCTACCGCAGCGCAAGCCTGGGCCTGACCGATCCGGAGGACTTCTACGAACTCGATGCGCCGTGGAACACGCGTTTAACGCCGACCGGGGAGTTCTTGCACGCAGCGCCGTGGGCCTACGGACGCCTTGGCCGCTACAACGGCTCGCACGGGTGCACCAACATGTATGCGAAGGACGCCAAGTGGGTGTTCGACAACACGATCCCCGGCGACGTCATCACCTTCCGCAACACCGGCGGCGACATGATGGAGCCGTGGAACGGCCCCGGCGGGCTGTGGAATATCCCGTGGAGGAAGTGGCTGAAGAAGTCGGCGCTGGGCACCGGCAATCGCGCCGTCGATGCCAGCGAGGTCGAAGGTGACGTGGAGCAGGCGCGACCTGCCGGCGCATGAATCTCGATAGCGGAAGCGAATTAGTCTCGGCCGGGCCGGGAAAGTACGCGTGGGAGGTGCCCACCGGGTGGCTGCAGGGCCGCGGAGCCTGGGGCGGTCTCGTGGTCGCCGCCGAGGTGAAAGCCGCGGAGCAATCGCAAGTCAGCGTGGATCCCACACGACGCGTGCGCAATATCTCCGCGCACCTCTTCGGCGCTCTGCCCGAAGGTCCGGCCGTGGTGGAGGTCGAGTGCCTTCGCGAAGGTTCGGCGATGAGTACCTGGCAGGTGCGCGTCCGCGGTGCCGACGATCAGTTGGCCTCGCAAGCAGTGGTGATCACCGGAACCGATCGCCCGGTCGAGCCCGGTCGACGTTGGGGGGTGGCGCAAGCTCCTAGCTTGCCGCCGTGGAGCGAGGTCGGCACCGTGCCCGTGGAGCCACCTTTCGGGCCGCCTTTCGGGGCCCATTTCGCCTTCCGGCCGGTCGAGGGGATACCCGGAACCGCATCGGCACCGCGCTGCCTTGGCTGGATCGGGCCGGCCGCGGGCGAGGAGTGGTCGGCCTGGAGCGCTGCGACCATGTTGGGCATCGTCGATGCCTGGTGGCCGGCCACCTACGTGACGGTCGAATCCCTCGCGGAGGTTCGACCGATGGCCACGGTGTCCTTCGGCGCGCACTTACTCATCGACCCGGGGACGGTCGACCCAGCCGAACCGCTGGCGCTGGAGTCGTGGGTGGCCGACGCCGAAGCCGGCTTCACCACCGAGACGCGAAGGCTGTGGACCAGCGACGGACGGCTCGCGGTGGAGAACCACCAATCGATCGTGGTGATCAAGTAGGTCCGGCGCGCGATTCGGTCCGGATCAGTGGATCAGTGGATCAGTGGATCAGTGGATCAGTCGATCAGCGCGGCACCGGCATTCGCTCGGCGAGATCCAAGACGCGCTCGAGGTACTGCTCGGTTTCCGGGAACGGTGGAACGCCCTCGTACTGACGGACCGCGCCGTGCCCGGCGTTGTAGGCGGCGAGGATGTTGTGCAGCGGGGTGCCCGGCACCTGCGCGACCAATTCCCGGTTCACGCAGTTCAGCGCCGCCGCGGAGTGGATGGCGTCTACGGGATTCCACACATCGCGGTTGCCGTCGCCGTCGGCGTCGATCCCGTACTGCTCCCAGGTTGTCGGCATGAACTGCGCGATCCCCTCGGCTCCTGCGGGGCTCACGGCATCGGGCTGCCAGGAACTCTCGACCGCGATCTGAGCCGCGAGCACCCGTGAGGGAATGGCCGGGCAGCGTTCTGCTGCCTGCGCGAGCACCGGCCCGTACTCCTCGGGGATCGTGGGTTCGCCGCCGAACCGGCCGGTGTCGCGGGCTTGCTGCCAGCGCTCGAAGTCCAGCGAACCCACCAGCGAAGTGAACAGCGGTCCGGCCAGAAGTGCGATGGCGGCACCGGCGATGACAACGACGACGAGCCCGGTAGTCCACACCCTGGTGGATCGGGAAGCAGGGGAGCGCTCGGGAGAGCGGATTGGGCTCATGGCGCCCTTACGGTAACCCGGGTTCGATCCGTAACTGCGCGTACGCTGCCGGTTATGTCGTCAGTGCCCGGTAAGCCGGTGGAGTCCGGGGAGCCCGAGCCGGCCAGCACCGGGCGATCGGCTGACCTGTCGCAGACCGCACTCGAGGGACTGTTCGACAAGGAATTGACCAGTGCCTTCCAAGCACTCGGCTGCTTCAACCTCGCGGTCTTCGGGGCAACGGGGGCGGGTAAGTCGACCCTGGTGAACGCGATCTTCGGGCACGATGTCGCCGATACCGGGGTCGGCCAATCGGTGACCAAGGGCATCCACTACCACCGACGCGACGACGGATTCCTGGGGATATACGACTCCGAGGGCTTCGAGACCGGCTCCGCGGGAGATCAGATCCTCGCCGGACTGCACGAGGTTGTTACCTCGCGGCGGACCGGTCCGATCGATCAGCAGATCCACGCCGCCTGGTACGTCGTTCGTTGGTCCGATCGGCGGTTCGAGGACGCCCAAGCGGCATTCGTGCGGGGACTGGCCGATTTGGGTTTGCCGGTCCTGATCGTGGTCACCCAAGTGCCGAGCCGTGATGGCGAGGTCCATCCGCACGCACACGAACTGGCCGACTACATCACCGGACTCGACCTGCCGATCCGCGCCGGCGGGCGCCCGGTATTGACGAACGCCATCGACGACACCTTCACTGGCTCACCGGTCTTCGGGCTGCAAGCACTACTCGACGCCACGTACGACGTAGCCCCGGAAGCGGCCGAAGCCGCGCTGACCGCCGCGCAGCGGCTGGACATGGAGCGCAAAAAAAAAGCCGTGAAGGCCATCATCAACCAGGCCGTCACCG
>CAZJYN010000064.1:0-9814 GCA_964550285.1 uncultured Rubrivirga sp. | reverse complement strand
GTCGGCATAGGCGAGAACGCTGGTGTGGTCGATATCGGTGATGGTTGGGCGGTCACCTTCAAAGTGGAAAGCCACAACCATCCGTCGTACGTGGAGCCATACCAAGGTGCAGCCACCGGAGTAGGTGGCATCGTGCGCGACATCTTGTCGATGGGTGCGCGTCCGTTGGCGGTGATGGATCCACTTCGTTTTGGACCGGCTGACGCACAGGACACTAAACGGGTTCTGCCCGGCGTGGTCGCCGGTATCGGTGGCTACGGAAACTGCCTGGGCCTGCCGAACATCGGTGGCGAAGTGGTGTTCGATGATTCCTACCTCGGCAACCCGCTGGTTAACGCGCTGTGCGTGGGCGCGATGAAGCATGAGGACATCCACCTCGCGAGTGCCAAGGGTGTGGGCAACCTCGTGGTGCTTTACGGCGCACGGACGGGCGGTGATGGCATCGGTGGGGTGTCTGTCCTGGCCTCGGAGACCTTCGACGACGAAGGCCCAGCCAAGCGCCCGAGTGTGCAGGTGGGCGATCCGTTCATGGAGAAGCTGCTGATCGAGGCCACGTTGGAGGTGTTGAAGTCGGGACTTGTCGAGGGCATCCAGGACCTCGGCGGTGCGGGGATCTCGTGCGCGACCAGCGAACTGGCCTCCAATGGCGAGGGCGGCATGCACGTGTGGCTCGACCGGGTATTGCTGCGTGATCCCACGCTGAGCCCCGAAGAGATTTTGATGAGCGAATCGCAGGAACGCATGTGCGCGATCGTCACGCCGAAGAACATCGATGCGTTCCTCGAGCACTGCCGCAGGTGGGACGTAGAAGCGGTGGTGATCGGTGAGGTCAATGATTCGGGTCGACTCACCATCGATTGGCACGACGAGCGCATCGTGGATGTCCCGCCGCGAACCGTGGCGCACGAAGGGCCGGTCTACGAGCGCCCCTTCCATCGTCCGTCCTGGCAGGACGATCTGCAGGCCGATACGCCGGATCGTTTGGATCGGCCAGGAACCGACGGACTGCGCGAGACACTCCTCGAACTCGTCGCTGCACCGAACCTCGCAGGCAAATCCTGGATCACCGATCAGTACGACCGCTATGTCCTCGGCAACACGGTTCTGGCGCAACCGGAGGACTCCGGCATGGTCCGCATCGACGAGGTAACAGGCCGCGGCGTGGCGATCTCCACCGACTGCAACGGCCGCTTCGCGAAGCTCGATCCGTATACCGGTGCCAAGTTGGCACTTGCAGAGTCTTATCGCAACGTCTGCGCGACCGGTGCCGTCCCACTCGCGGTGACCAACTGCCTGAACTTCGGCTCGCCGGAGGACCCCGAGGTGATGTGGCAGTTCGCCGAGGCGACCCGCGGCCTGGCAGATGGTTGCGCCGAACTCGGCACGCCGGTTACCGGCGGGAACGTCAGCTTCTACAACCAAACCGGCGAGACCGCCATCTTGCCGACACCCGTTGTCGGCGTGCTCGGGGTGATCGACGATGTCGGACGGCGTACCCCGATGCAGTGGGGACCGGACGGTGAACTCATCTATCTGCTCGGTGATACCCGCGATGAGTTCGGTGGCAGCGAATGGGCGCATCTGCACGGGCATCTCGGTGGGCTGCCGCCGCAGGTCGATCTGCAGCGCGAACGCATTCTCGGCGAGATCCTGGTAGCCGGTTCCCGGGACGGGATGCTCACGGCCGCGCACGATGTCTCCGATGGTGGGTTCGCGATGACCATCGTCGAGATGGCACTGCGTTCAGGTATCGGAGCGAGGTTGTGGCTGCCCGATGGGATCGATCCGTTCGTGCAATTGTTCGCCGAGTCCGCTGGTCGGGCCGTCGTCGTCGTTCCGCGAAGCGAGGAGTTGCGGTTCAGCGAGATGTGCGGCGCGCGCGGCGTGCCCGCTCAACGGATCGGAGTGGTCGATTCCGAACTCGGCCCCGACGCTGGGTACGCCGCAGGGACCCAGGTGCTGCAGTTCGGTGATTACTTCACCGTCACGCTCGATGAACTTCGGGCAGCGCATGAACGCCCGCTGCCGGCCTTGTTCGCGTGAGCGAGGAAGCGTGGGTGGGGCCAGCTCGGGCCGTGCTGTTGGAACTCCAGGCCGGGCAGGTGCCACCACGCGATGTGCAGCGGACCGCCGTCAAGGGGGCACTCGCTGCGCTCGTGGAGCGAGCCCCGGGACGTAGCGTCGAGGTCCGGATTCCGCCGTTCGCCGCGGTCCAGGCGGTCGAGGGGGCCAGCCACCGACGCGGCACACCGCCGGCGGTGGTCGAGATGGACGCGGGCACCTGGCTAGCCCTGGCTTTGGGCGAACTGCACTGGGCCGATGCGCTCACCGCCGGCAGGGTGCGGGCCAGCGGCACGAGGTCGGACCTATCCGGCCTGCTCCCCCTGATTTGACCAATTTAGCCTCACCTAACTAAGGTCAGCCTTACCTGAGTGCGGCATCGGAAAGCCGGGCTCCCGAAGGCGAAAGGCCAACGACGACAGATATGCGAATCACCAGACCCGCGCGAACTACGACCGTGTTTGCTTCCCTGGCCGCGGCAGCGTTGCTGTTGACGGCGTGCGGTGGTTCTGACACCACCGAGTCATCCACCGATTCCGAATCGCCCGAGGCCTCCACCGCCGAACCCGTGGTGGTCTACTCCGGCCGGAGCGAGGAACTCGTCGACCCGTTGTTCGCCGACTTCACCGCCGAGACCGGCATCCCCGTCGAGGTCCGATACGGGGACACCGCCGAGCTCGCGGCGCAGATCATCGAAGAGGGCGATGCTTCCCCCGCGGATCTGTTCTTCGGTCAAGATGCCGGAGCCCTCGGAGCGCTCGATGCCGCTGGCCAGTGCGCGCCGCTGCCGGCCGCGGTGGCCGAGATCGTGCCGGCCACCTACCGCTCCGCCGACGGCAACTGGACCGGGATCACCGGCCGGGCGCGGGTGATCGCCTACGACTCCTCGCAACTCTCGGCCGACGAGGTACCGACCTCGGTGTTCGAGCTGACGGACCCGAAGTGGGCTGGTCAGGTTGCGATCGCACCGACCAACGGATCCTTCCAAGCCTTCGTCACCGCCATGCGTGTAGCGGCCGGGGATGAGGCCACCCGGGAGTGGCTGCAAGGGCTGATCGACAACGATGTTCAGCTGTACGAGAAGAACGGCCTGATCCGCGACGGCGTGGACGCCGGAGAGGTGCAGTTGGGCTTGATCAACCACTACTACTGGTACCGCAAGGCCGCGGAGGTAGGCGATGATCAATTGAACGTTCGAGTCGCTTTCACCGAGCCCGGTGATCCAGGCACGTTGGTCAACGTTGCCGGCGCGTGCGTGGTCGCACCCTCGGACAACACCGCAGGGGCGCAGGAGCTGCTCACCTGGATGCTGTCCGATGAAACCCAGCAGTGGTTCGTGGAGAACACCTTCGAATACCCACTCACACCCGGAGTAGCCGGGCCGGATGGAGCGCCGGCGATCGAGGAAGTCCAAGGCCCCGACATTCCGCTCGCCGAGCTCGAGGACCTACCGGGAACCTTGCAGATGCTGCAAGATGTCGGGCTGACGTAGGAGGACTGCACTGCGCTCGACGAGAACGCGACGACAGCAACCACCGCCGCTCCTGATCGGGGCGGCGGTGGTTGCTGTGGTGGTCACCGCCATCCCGCTGCTGTACCTGTTGGTGCGCACGGTCGATGCCGGCGGCGAATCGATCATCGCTGCGCTGTGGCGAGAACGGACGTTCGACACCACCGTTACCAGCCTGGTGCTGGTGCTTGCAGTGATCGTGGGATGCCTGGTGCTCGCGGTGCCTACTGCGTGGCTGCTTGCTCGCACCAATCTTCCGGGACGGTCGCTGTTCTTGGTGACCGCGGCGCTCCCGCTCGCAGTGCCGTCCTACGTCATGGCCTACGCCTGGATAGCGGAGTTCCCCGGGATGTCGGGGCTGTGGGCCGCGATCTGGGTGATGTCCCTGGCCACCTTCCCGTACGTGGCCATCCCCCTGACCGCGGCGCTGCGCAGCCAGGATGCCGGCCAAGAGGAGGCCGCGCGTTCCTTGGGCCTTGGGCCGTTGGCGACTGCGCGACGAGTAACCATCCCGATGGCCTGGCCCGCTGCGGCAGCGGGATTGTTGTTGGCGGCGCTGTACACGCTCAGCGAATTCGGCACCGTCGCGATCTTCCGAGTCGATACTTTCACCAGGGTCATCTACACGGCCTATCGCGCATCCTTCGATCGCACCAGCGCCGCTGTGTTGTCCTTGTTGCTTGTTGCGCTGGCCCTGCTGCTGGTGATCGTCGAGGCCAGGGTGCGTGGGCGCGCCAGCCGCTGGCGCCTCGGCTCGGGCGTGAGGCGCGCTGTGCCGCGCCAAGAGTTGAGCCGGCGGGCGAGCGCCCTCGGCCTGGCCTGGATGATCGCCTTGGCCCTTGTCTCGCTCGGTGTCCCGGCGTGGTCGCTGACGATGCGCCTATTGGAAACGCGACGCTTCGGCTTCGACTTCACCGAGTTGCTCGGCGCACTGGTTGGTTCGGTGACCGCATCGGCGATCGGTGCGGGAATCGCCATCGCACTCGCGCTACCTATCGCCATCCTCGCCGCGCGCTACACCTCGCGGGTGGTGCGTGGAATCGAAGGAGCTGCCTTCCTGGGACACGCACTACCGGGCGTCGTCGTCGGTCTTTCCTTGGTCTTCTTGACGCTCGCGCTCTTGCCGGTGGCCTACCAAACGCTGATCACGCTGGCATTCGCCTACGCGGTGCTGTTCCTGCCCAAAGCGATCGGAGCCTCGCGTTCGTCGATCGAGGCGGTTCCACCTGCTTTGGAATCCACCGCGCGCAGCCTGGGACGAGGCCCGGTGCGTGCCTGGTTCACGGTGACGGGCAGATTGGCCTGGCCCGGTATCGCCGCCGGAGCACTGCTGGTGCTGCTGACCGCGATGAAGGAACTTCCGGCCACCTTGATGCTGCGACCCACCGGGTTCAACACACTGGCCACCGAACTGTGGTCGCGAACCGATGTCGAGGCCTTCGGCGATGCCGCGCCCTACGCCCTGGCGATGATCCTGCTGGCTTCCGTGCCGGCCTGGTTGATGGGGCGCTGGCTCGCCGGTACCCCGGGCGCCGACCGAGCAGATGGCACCGAGCACGATGAGCCCGTGCACGCACAGCAAGTGACGTACGTAGGTGGGGCACGGTGAGTACGGCCGGTGTCGCCGGTGCTGCCGGCATGGTGCCTCCCACGTTGAGCCTGCGAGATCTCGTCGTCGGCTACGGCGGCGAGCCCGTGGTGCGCGGCGTCTCGCTGGAAGTCGGCCACGGGGAGTTCGTCGCGGTGCTGGGGGCGAGCGGATCGGGCAAGACCACTTTGTTGCGTGCGATCGCGGGCTACCTGCGGCCGACTGCGGGCAGCATCACCGTCGCCGGTCAACTCGTAGCGGGACCGCACTCGTGGGTGCCACCGGAGAAGCGACACATCGGCGTGGTGCCGCAAGAAGGTGCCCTGTTCCCGCAACTCGACGTGGCCGGCAACGTCGGCTTCGGTCTCCCGCGCCGGGAACGCCGCACATCTACCCGGGTCACGCAACTGCTGGAGATGGTCGGGTTGGCCGGACTGGAAAAGGCCCGCCCGGACGAACTATCCGGTGGCCAGCAGCAGCGAGTCGCACTGGCCCGGGCGCTGGCCCCCGAACCGGAGTTGTTGCTACTCGACGAGCCGTTCTCCTCACTCGATGCGGCCCTACGTGTGGAAGTTCGCACCGAGGTCCATGCGCTATTGCGCGAGATCGAGACGACGAGCATCTTGGTCACGCACGACCAAGAGGAGGCGTTGTCGATAGCCGACCGGGTTGCGGTGATGTCCGCGGGGCGAATCGAGCAGGTCGATGCGCCGTGGCGCGTGTACGAGGCACCATCGACCTTGGGCATCGCTCGCTTCGTCGGTGATCTGGTTGAGTTGCCCGTGCAACAGTTGCGCGAGGATTCCGCGCTGACCTGCCTAGGTTGGGTTCCCGTCACCGCTGCGGATGTCCGCACGACCGAAGATCTAGGCCTCGTCGCGCTTCGCCCGGAGCAACTGGCGCTCGTCGCAGACAGGACCGTCGGGGCGCCGAATGATGTGAATCAGTCGGCGGTCGGAACGGTGGAGGCAATCCGCTATCACGGGCACGACAGCCTGACCACTGTTCGACTAGAGGATGGAACCGCCGTAGCGGTTCGCGCAGCGGGTGGCGTGGGAGTCGCTGTGGGCGACCGGGTGCGTGTTGTGGTGACGGGCGCGGCCCGCGCCTTCGCCCATCCCGTAGTGTGAGACACGTGCCGCGCGGGGATGGACGCCTAACGCACGAAACGCTCCCCGGGGAGCGTGGACCGCAAGACGCCTGCGGGGTCTTCGGGGTGTGGGCCCCGGGTGAGGAAGTCGCGAAACTCACCTACTTCGGCCTGTATGCGCTGCAACACCGCGGACAGGAATCGGCCGGTATCGCGGTGAGCGATGGCTCGCACATCGTGGTCTACAAGGACATGGGCTTGGTCTCCCAGGTCTTCACCGAAGCGAGTCTGGAATCCCTGCACGGTCACGTTGCCATCGGTCATGCTCGCTACTCGACAACCGGATCCAGTGTGTGGGCGAACGCCCAGCCCACCTTCCGTCCCACTGCGACCGGCAATCTGGCCGTCGGTCACAACGGCAACCTCACGAATATCGCGGACCTCACCGATCGGGTCGCCGAACTGGCCGCCACCTCCGGTGAGCTACCCATCAACGCCGGTTTGCATGCGACCACCGACACCGAAGTCATCTCCGCTCTGCTGGCCGCCCACCCGGACATGCCCATGGAGCGCGCCGCACTCGAGGAACTACCGCGACTGCGTGGCGCCTTCTCGCTGGTATTCATGGACGACGACGCCCTCTACGCCGCGCGCGATCCGCAGGGCATCCGCCCACTCGTGCTCGGCCGACTCGAGCGCGGCTGGGTCGTGGCCAGCGAGACGGCCGCGTTGGACATCGTCGGTGCTTCCGTGGTGCGCGAAGTGGAGCCGGGCGAGTTGCTCGTCATCGACGCCAATGGCCTGCGGGCGCATCGGTTCGCCGAAGCCGACCCCAAGGGCTGCTTATTCGAATACGTGTACCTGGCCCGGCCGGACACCAGCATCGCCGGTCGCAGCGTGCAGTCCACCCGGGTGGACATCGGCAAGCGCCTCGCGCACGAAAGGCCGGTCGAAGCCGATCTGGTCATCCCCGTTCCCGAATCGGGCCGCTACGCAGCCATCGGGTACGCGCAGGAATCCGGCATTCCGTTCGCCGAGGGCCTGGTGAAGAACGCCTACGTCGGTCGCACCTTTATCCAGCCCTCGCAGACCATCCGTCAACTCGGGATCCGACTCAAACTCAATCCGTTGAAGGAAGTCATCGCCGGGCAGCGACTCGTGGTGGTGGACGATTCCATCGTGCGCGGTAACACGCAGCGAGCGCTCGTTCGGATGTTGCGCGAAGCCGGTGCAGCCGAAGTGCACGTGCGCATTTCCAGCCCTCCGGTGAAATGGCCATGCTTCTACGGAATCGATTTCGCCAGCCGCGCCGAACTCATCGCCAACGGCCTATCGGTCGAAGAGATCTGTTCGTCCATCGGAGCCGATTCGCTCGCATTCGTCGACCTCGATGCACTCGTCGAGGCGACCCACCAACCAAAGTCCGAGCTGTGTCGTGCATGCTTCGATGGCGTCTACCCCGTCGACATTCCTGCGGAGGACCGAATCGGCAAGGAAGTCCTCGAACAGATCGCGCGCCGGGTGGAGCACGCCCCCGGTGGCGGCGCGAACGAGGCACTGGAACGGGCGTGATGGCAAAGGCCAGTTACGCCGCATCCGGCGTGGACGTCGAAGCCGGTGAACGGGCTGTGGAGTTGATGCGCTCGAGCGTCGCACGGACGACCCGGCCGGAAGTGCTCGCCGGTCTCGGCGGCTTCGCGGGACTGTTCGATCTCTCGGACTATCGACACATGGCAAAGCCGCTACTAGCGACCAGTACCGATGGAGTCGGCACGAAGATCGCCGTCGCCCGGGCGATGGACAAGCACGACACCGTAGGGATCGACCTCGTTGCGATGGTGGTCGATGATCTGGTGGTCTGCGGCGCCGAGCCACTGTTCTTGACCGACTACATCGCCACGGGGTCGGTAGATCCGGTACGCATGGCCGCGATCGTCTCGGGTATCTCCGAAGGCTGCGTGCAGGCCGGATGCGCTCTGATCGGCGGTGAGACGGCCGAACACCCGGGACTGATGGAACCCGACGAGTACGACCTAGCGGCAGCCGGAACGGGCATCGTCGACGAAGTCGACCTGTTGGGCCCCGATCGGGTTCGCGTAGGCGATGTGCTCGTGGCGATGTCCTCTAGCGGCCTGCATTCCAATGGCTATTCGCTGGCTCGTCAGGTGCTGCTAGGCGGCGATCTGGCGAAGTGCGAGGAGTACGTCGAGGAGTTCGACCGGACCATCGGGGAGGAGCTCCTCGAACCCACCCGTATCTATGCGAAGGCTTGCCTGGACCTCGCGCGCACCACCACGGTGCATGCTTTCGCGCATATCACCGGTGGTGGCTTGGCCGCCAACATCGCTCGGGTGCTGCCGGAGGACACCGCGGCCGATATCGATCGGACCACCTGGCAGCCGGCTCCGGTCTTCGACGTCATCGCACGTCGAGGGGGAGTCGACCAAGCCGAGATGGAGCGCACTTTCAACATGGGGATCGGGATGCTCGCCGTTGTGCCCGCCGAAGCCGCGGATGCGGCGATCGGATTCCTCGACGGCCAAGGTGTGCACTCCTGGACGGCGGGAACGGTTCGATCCCGGCAAAGCGGAGAGTCCGGTGATGGACCAGCCAAAGGCGGGAAGGGTGGAGCGGTAACGGTGGTCGGCGACTACCGCTAACCCTCCTCGGAGTCTTCGTCCTCCACGTATTTGGCGTAGGGGTCATCGGCATACGGATCCTCGGCATACGGATCGCCCGCGTAAGGATCGCCGGCGTCAGAAGCAGCGTCGTTGGAATCGTCGTCGGAAGATTCCACGGCTCCGCCGCCGGCCAACTCCGCCTGGAGTCGCTCCAGGTCGGTCTGTGGACCGCCGTACTTCAGTGCTCGTGCGACCTTGGTCTGCTTAGCCTTTGCTCGGCCGCGCCCCATGGCTCGACCCCCTCATCCGGTTGCCCGGTCCTCGGTGGACGTGTTCACGCTGGGTCATCCGGACGGTGATCTCGGGACCACAACGAGAGATCAGACTACCTGTCCTCCTCCCAAGTGCGCATCAGCGGCCCCGCTATTCGGCCGCCGCGATGCGGGCCTCGGCCTCCCGCTCGGCGGCCTGAACGGGCGTGATTGCCTCCACTCGAGCCCGCTCGAGCACGCTCGTGGTGGTCTCGAAGACCCGCTCGACGGCCAGGCGCGCCCGCTCCACGTCGGCCCCCACCAGCTCCTCGGCCACCTGGATGACCCCGCCGCAGTTCACGCAGAAGTCCGGGGCGTAGATGATGCCCTGCCCGGCAAGCAGATCCCCCACGTCCGGGGCCGCCAGCTGGTTGTTGGCACCCCCGCAGACCAGTCCGACCCCACTGGAGGCCAATTGGGGCACCAACGACGCCGTCACCAACCCCCCGAGGGCGTTGGGGGACAGGATCTGCGGGCGGGCCGCCAGCAGCGCGGACAGGTCCGGGACCCAGGCCACCTGGCCGGGATGGGCCGCCTCGACGGCGTCTTGGGCATCGGGATCGGGATCGTGGGCCAGCACCTGGGCGCCGTCGGCGAGCAGGTGTCCGATCAACCGACCCCCGACCTTCCCGG
>CAZJYN010000063.1:2066-9831 GCA_964550285.1 uncultured Rubrivirga sp. | reverse complement strand
AGGGTTGCCGTCCAGCAAGCCGGGGCTTGACGCTGGAACTCTTGACCTAAGACGGGACTATATCCAAAACCGGCACATCCGCCAACAAGGCCCGCACGGCCTGTGGAGGCACGCCGGTCCGGACGGTGTCCTCCAGCAAGATGCCCAGGACGTTCCCCGGGTCGTCGAGCAGGCACCTTTCCAAGGCGACATTCGCCCGCACCCCATCCCCGCACAGCCACGCCACGACCCCCGCCGCGGCCGCGACATTCCCAGCGTGACCCGGTGGTGTGGCCCGAGTGCAGCGCAGTAGCGACTCCAATAAGGAGGCGCACTGCCTTGCCGGCAGGTTCGCCGCTGCGAGCAGCAGCAGGTCTCGCCCCACGGAATTTAGGCAAGCATCGCGCAGCAGCCGGTCCTTTGGCACCGGGACATGCGGCCACGGTCGGGCATCCACCTGTTGGCCGTGTGCTGTTTGGGACATGACGTGATCGACGAAGTCGCGCATGCGGGCCAGCGCGGTCGAGGGAAGCGCGGTCGAGGGAAGCGCGGTCGAGGGATCAGGACACAACTCCCCCATCTCCTCGTAGGCGGCCTCGTCTGCGTCGCACTCGGTTTCGATGCGGGTACGCGACAGGGCCGGTGAGGAGTCCGGGAATCGCTGCGCTGCCCATTGGCGGGATCTGGCGTCTATCCATGTCCAATCACCGTCGGGTTCACGAAGGTCGCGCACCTGGGATCCGTGCAACTGCAAGATCGCGCGACACTCCACGGGTAGCTGCTGCGCTATTGCTGCACGCAAGCCTTGGATCATGCGTTCGTGTCGGGTGACGATCACACAGATCGCAGCATCCGCCGGCACATGTTGGGCGGTGGCGAAGAACGCCGCTGCGTAGTCGTCAGCCGCGTGCGCACCCTGCGAGGGCAGGTCCGCTCGTTGGGAAACGACGAGCCTGCCGCCACTCAACCACAGGCACACCAAGGACTCCACGGGATGAAAGCCCAGTAGGTGCGGCAGGCTCGCGGCGACTGCGCCAGGGTCGTGCAGCAAGACGGTTGTTGTCGGATCTATCGATGGTTCCAGGGCGTTGTTCGTCATCTGGCCACACTCGCGGCCGGCGAACCCCCAGCGGTAGTGGCGGCCTATTCCTGTGGAGACCGTGCACGCGGCTTGTGGATCACCCGCAAGACGGGGTCCTTGGGATCTACGCCTTCGCCGGAGGACACGCGCCGAAGACGACGCCCTGCCCATGGGAGCGCATGTGCGCCCAGCCAGCGCAGATCATCCTTGCGCCGCTCGAACCAGGACAGCCTGATCGGATCGGGGTCCGGGGTGCGCCAGTCTCCACTCGTGCTCCCCGGCTCCACCGCTTGGCTGCCCTCCCAGATCGCCGTCATGACGGCTTCGGCCGTGACCTGGTGTCCGATGGGTGATAGGTGCAGTCGATCCGGCGACCACATGCGTTCGTCGTCGTAGTGGGCAACTCCCCAAAAATCCACCAGCCAGCAGCCGTGGATACGGGCGATCTCCAAGGTGGCCGAGCGCAACCCGGCCACCCGACCGGCAACAGCCCCTAGGGCCTGTGACCGGCGCGTTGGGTCACCGAAGGCGAACAGCAGCACCTGCGAACCGCCGGCCCGCAGCCGTGTTACCCCCTGTTCGAGGTCGGTTGCCACGGCATCGAGGTCGAAGCCTCGACGCAGTGCATCGTTGACTCCCACACCCAACGTCGTCAGATCTGGTTGCATGCCAACTGCAACCGGCACCTGTTCCTCGATCACCTGCCGTGTGAGCCGGCCCCGGACAGCGAGGTTCGCGTATTCGATCGAGTCGACCACCTGATCACTCGCCAATCGCTCGGCTACCCGATCGGCCCAACCGGTGTTGCGGCCGTCGCAGCGAAGGACGTCATCGAGCCCCTCGGTAAAGGAGTCACCGAGTGCGACGAAGCGATGGATCATGACCGAAAACCCACATCGGGACGCGTGCATCGACGGCAGCAAAGGACCCGGCCGCCGAAGGCTTCCCCTCCCGCGACGACCGGGTCGGGGAAAACACTAGCCCGTCCCGTCCGCGTGCTGATCACCGACACTCCGTGTCGCGATCGCTTGTCCGGCACGCCGGTACCACGTCACCAAAGCGATGAGTCCGACGAGGATCTGGGGAAAGTACGACGTTGCTCGCCACACCAGATCGGCGGCGGTCGCCGCACCCTTATCGGTGCCGCCGCTAACCAACAACTGGATCATCAACGCGTCCATCGTGCCCAGCCCGCCGGGCGTGATCGGGACCATCAACATGATCTGGCTGACCGCGAATGCGCCGAAGGCACTGAGAATGTCGGTGCCTGCTGATCCCCATCCTTCGACTCCCCGCAAAGCGGCGTACAAGATGAGGAATTGCGTCAAGGCGATGCCGATCTGCACGATCGTCAGCAACTTCCAGCGACGCCGCACCAGGTCGGACATGTCGGCGCGAAAGCGCATGATCGGCCCGGCAAGATCGAGATCCTTGAAGCGTGCGACCCGTCGAGTGATGGGCCGCACGAGGGTGTTGGCCGCGTTGCCGACTCGCTGGGCCAAGTTCTGCGAGCGCATCACGAGCGCGAACAACACGATGACGGTGACCAGGATCACCAGCCCCAAGGGGCCGAGCCAGGCAACCGAATCCCCCTTACCGGTAATGGTCAAGGCGAGGACCCCGAGGATCGGAAAGCCCAGGCTCGTGAAGGTCGCCCACACGCTCACCGCGGTTATCGCCGCGGTGGCCGAACTGGCCGATAGCCGGTAGCTCGTGAGCATGCCGAACTGAACCGCCAAACCAACGGCTCCCCCGGCGGGGACGCCGTTGCTGATCGTGAACGCAGCCTGCTTGACCTGTTGGGACTGCCAATAGGTCAGTGACTTCTCCGCGGCCTTGTAGATGAGGCCGTAAACAGCGAGGTAGACGACTACCGCAACCGCGATGACGCCCAGTGCGATCCATGTCATGGACTGCAAGGCGTCGAGGGCGTCGTTGTAGCTGCCAATTTGCGGGATGACCCGCCAGAAGATGAGCACGATGAGCGCTAGCCCGATGACGCCCATGATCACGCTCTTGCGGACGTCGAGCTTCGCAGCCGGCGGCGACACCGTCTCGGGTTCGCCATCGGGCGAGCGTTGCGCCATGGGCGGAGCCTGCCACACCCGGGCCGACCCCCCGGGCAGAACGGGCGATCACGTTGGGCAGGATGCACCCATGCGGCTCGATCATCTGTCCTATGCATGCACCACCAACGAGATCGCCGACGTCGTCCAGCGCATCGGTTCTGACCTAGGTGGCACGTTCGTCGACGGTGGCAGGCACCCCTCCTTCGGAACGAGGAATTTCATCCTCCCGCTCGCCGGTGGCGCATACGTCGAGGTCGTTAGCGCGCTAGATCACCCAGCCGCCTTGAAGGCTCCTTTCGGTCAGGCGGTGCATAAACGCGCCGACGATGGTGGCGGCTGGCTCAGTTGGGTCCTCGCCGTAGACGACATCACATCCGTGGAACAGCGCCTGGGCCGCCAGGCAGTACGCGGTCACCGCATCCGCCCCGACGGCGTGGAGTTGTGCTGGCAGCAGATCGGCATCTTGGACACGATGGAAAGCCCGCAGGTGCCGTTCTTCGTCGCGTGGGACTGTGAGGACACCGAGCATCCCAGCGCCGCGGCGAGCGGCAGCGCCATCACCATCTCCGCCATCGAGATCGCCGGGGATCCCCAAGCCGTACTGCCGATCTTGGATCCGCAATCGGTTCTCGAAGGTGTGGAATTGCGGTGGATCGAGGACGACGAACCGGGAGTGTCCGCTGTCATCTTCGATACGCCTGCGGGTAGCGTTCGCATCGACTGAACGATGATCAGGGAGTACATATGGCCGACGACGACGAGTCGTCCGAAGTCCCGCCGACTTTGATCAAGGCCGCCGGGATCACCTGGCGGGTTCTCGTACTGCTCGCCGGATTGGTGGTCATCGGATACGTCCTGAACATCATCTTCCCCGTCGTGCTGGCGTTCTTCTTGAGCTTGCTGGTGACGGCGCTGGCTTCGCCCTTGATGAGGTTGTTGAACAAGTTCCTGCCCAAGGTTTTGGCGATGATCTTGTCCTTGATCGTGATCATCAGCCTCATCGTCACGATCTTGTTCATCGTCATCCGGTCAACCATCGCGGAGAGTTCCAATTTGATGTCGAGCCTGCAGTCCGGGCTCACCGAAATCCGCTCGTGGTTGAAGGATGGACCCTTCGGGCTCACCGACCAGAGCATCAACAACTTGGTCACCCAAGCCGAGGGGTGGGGCAAGACCGCGGCCGAAGGAGCGTTGAGCGCCGCTGCCGGGGAATTGAGCAACTTAGGCTCGGTGGTGATCGGTGGTTCGGTCTTCATCTTCGGGGTGATCTTCTTCCTGCTCTCCCCGGACAAAATCTGGAATTGGGCAGTCGGCTGGTTGCCGATTTCGACCCGAGCCACGGTCGATACCTCCGGGCGCATCGCCTGGCATTCCATCTCCAGCTACACCAAGGGCATCGTCGTGATCGCGCTTGCCGATGCCACCTTGGTGTTCATCGGCCTGACCATCCTGCAGGTGCCACTGGCCCCGGCTTTGGCGGCGGTGGTCTTCTTGGGCGCCTTCATCCCCGTGATCGGTGCTCCCATCGCGACGTTCTTCGCCGCGATCGTCGCATTAGCCGAGCGCGGCCCGATCGTGGCCCTGCTGGTCATCCTCTTGACGTTCGTCGTGGGCGAGATCGACGGCCACATCCTGCAACCGCTCGTCATGGGTAAAGCCGTCAACTTGCATCCGCTGGCCATCATCTTCGTCATCGCGGCCGGCAGCTTGGCGCTGGGGATCGTCGGCGCCCTTGTTGCCGTGCCAATCGCCGCGGCGATCTACGGGGTGGCGAAATTCGTGACCGGCCGAGACCCCGACCATCCCTATCCGCCACCGCCCTATCACGCCCCCGAAGCCGCACCATCGGCCTCTAAGTAACCGCGACTATGGGCAACAAGCTTCGGTGCTGAGCAGGTCCAAGCCATCGGGTGCTTCGTCGGTCACGGCGTAGGTCTCCCACTCCAGGCCGTCAGGATCGACTACGTAGACCTTGTCCTGCTCGGCGTGACAACACACCACTGCATCCTCCCGGCGTACCACTAGACCGGCATCGCTCAGCGAGACATCCTGCCGGGCGACGTCCGCGGGCGCCGGCACCTCGATGCCGATGTGGTTGAGCGCGTTCACCGTTCCCTGGCCCCGGTCATCCACCTCGAAGAGCACGAGCTTCATCGGCGGATCCACCACCTCGAAGTTGGCGTATCCGGGACGGCGCTTGTGGGCTTGGGTACCGAGCAAGCGCGAGTAGAACTCCACCGAGGCATCGATATCGGTGACGTTCAAAGCGAGTTGGACGCGGGCCATGGCTATCCTTTCATCGACAAACGTCTATATTGATGGATGTGAATGTATCACTCGTCGAAGGGAAGTCATGAAGACCGGTCCCACTTGCTGTCCAGATGGACTGCTCGCTGCCCTCGATCGAGCAAGCGCCATCCGGCTGGCCACCCTCATCAAGGCGGCAGCCGATCCTGCCCGGCTGCAACTGTTGAGCATCATCGGCCGTAGCCGGGAATCATGCGTCTGCGATCTCCAGCAGGCCCTAGGACTCGCGCAGCCCACTGTGAGCTATCACCTGAAGAAACTCACCGAGGCCGGATTGATCCAGCGAGAACAACGCGGTACCTGGGCCTGGTATCGAATCGATCAAGACCGCATGCGCGAACTGGCCTGGGTCTTCGACCTAGCCCAGGCACCTAGCCCGACCTAGCCCGACCGCTTCACTGGTATCGCGACTGCTGACGCCATAGGTCGATGCCGCCTTCCTGGGCGAAGGTGTCGATCTCGGCGATCTCCTCGGCGCCGAAGGCGAGGTTTTCCAGTGCACCCACCGTCTCGCGCAATTGCCCGGCCGAACTCGCACCGACCAATGTGGTGGTGACCCGTGGATCGCGCAGCGTCCACGCGACCGCCATCTGCGCCAAGGACTGTCCGCGCCGACGAGCGATCGCCGCCAAGCCACGCAGCCGTTCGGCGTTCTCCGCGTTCACCCAGGACGGATCCAGGGACTTGCCCTCGGTGGCCCGAGATCCCTCCGGAATGCCATCGACGTACCGATCGGTGAGCATCCCTTGGGCCAGCGGGGAGAACGTGATCGCACCGGCGCCGACCTCGGCGAGGACGTCGAGCAGGCCGTCGTCCTCGATCCACCGGTTGAGCATCGAGTAGGACGGCTGGTGGATCAGCAACGGGACACCGAGATCACGCAGGATCTGCACCGCACGCAAGGTTCGCTGCGGGCCGTAGGACGAGATCCCCACGTACAGCGCCTTGCCCTGCTGCACCGCGGTAGCCAGCGCACCCATGGACTCCTCCAGCGGGGTGTCGGGGTCGGGGCGGTGGTGGTAGAAGATGTCGACGTAATCCAGGCCGAGGCGCTGCAGACTCTGGTCCAAACTCGCCAGCATGTACTTGCGGGATCCGAGATCGCCATAGGGCCCGGGCCACATGTCCCAACCAGCCTTGGAAGAGATGATCAACTCGTCGCGGTAGCGCGCGAAATCCTCGCGCAGGATGCGGCCTACATTGGTCTCCGCGGAGCCGAACGGCGGACCGTAGTTGTTCGCAAGGTCGAAGTGGGTGATCCCGAGATCGAAAGCGGTGTGCATGATCTCCCGCTGCCCTGCGATCGGCTTGTCGTCGCCGAAGTTGTGCCAAAAACCCAGCGATATCGCCGGCAGATCTATGCCGCTTCGCCCGCAGCGCCGATACGGCATCCGGCCGTCGTAACGATTCGGATCAGGAAGGTAATGCTCGGCGATGTCCATGCCAGGATTGTCTCACCTACCGACCTTGGAGTTAGACGTGTCGATTGCTTCGATCCCCTCCGTTCGCCTCAACGACGATCACACCATCCCGCAGATCGGTCTTGGGGTGTGGCAAGTGCCGGACGATGTGGCAACCGACGCCTGCCTCGCGGCCTTCGAAGCGGGCTACCGACACATCGATACCGCTGCGCTGTACGGCAACGAAGAAGGCGTTGGACGAGCCATCAAGGCCAGTGGGCTGCCGCGCGAGGAGTTGTTCATCACCACCAAGGTCTGGAATACCGATCAAGGTCACGACAAGACCATCGCGGCGATGGAGGACTCCCTGGCCAAGCTGGACTTGGACTACGTGGACCTCTACCTCATCCATTGGCCCACTCCGGAACGCGACCTGTACCTGGAAACCTGGGAAACGGTGCTCGAACTCCACGAACGCGGACTCACCCGTAGCCCGGGGGTGTCGAACTTCCATGCCGAGCACCTACGCCGCATCGTGGACGCCACCGGCGTAACCCCGGTGATCAACCAGGTCGAACTGCACCCTTGGCTGCCCCAGCGGGACGTGCGGGCCGTCGATGCCGAGATGGGCATCGTGACCGAGGCATGGTCACCACTCGCTTCCGGCGGCCTGTTGGAGGATGCCACCTTGGCGGCGATCGGCGCGAAGTACGGCAAGAGCAACGCTCAGGTCATGATCCGCTGGCACCTGCAACTGGGCAATGTGGTGCTGCCGAAGTCGGTGACCCCGGAGCGGATCGCTTCCAATATCGATGTATTCGACTTCGAGCTCGACGCCGACGATCTGATCGCTATCGAGGGTCTTGAGGACGCGAGCAAGCGCACCGGACCGAACCCGGATCTGTTCAACCAGGCGTAGACCTAGATCG
>CAZJYN010000063.1:0-1966 GCA_964550285.1 uncultured Rubrivirga sp. | reverse complement strand
GCGGTACGCGCGTCCAGGTTCTCCTGCGGCAGCATGTCACCGGCTGCCTCGCAACTGCGCTCGATGCGAGATGCCGACTTGGTGATCCGGTTCATCTGCTTTTTCTTGATGCCGTCGATGCCGTCCTTGGGCTTGACCCGACCGAGGTTGCGCTGAATGCGGTTCGCGTTGATCAACACCCGCTCGGGCAACTCACCGGAAATGTAGGCCTCCTCCGAGGCCAGAACCATCTCGTCGGTCAAGCCCTTGAGTTCGGCGAGGATGTCCCGCTTCTTCTTCTTCCTTGCATCGGCGGCGCCGTTCATCTCGCTCATCTTCATGTCGAAGGCGAAGTAGGTCTGGCAGGCGCCGATGACTTGCACGGCGTCTTCGACGTCGGTATCGAGGGCAGCGGTGGGCGCATCGGTGGGTGTTGCCGCCTCGGTCGCGGAGTCGCCGCCACCACCGCACGCCGCCAGGCTGAGCGCCAGCACAGCGCTCGCGGCGCCGGCGACGATCTTGGTCCGTGTGCGCATTGGTCGCATGAGAGCCTCCCAGCAGCCGATTTAGTCACGAAATCGTAACGCGCCCGGCCCCTGTTCGCCGGACATCCGTCCATGTCGGTGCGCCGTGGAGGTCAACCGGCGGAAACCTCGGGTTCCGTAGCGGGCCGATCCGGGCTCTCGTCGTCCTCCGGGCGACGGTCCTTCGGCAATCCGAAGGACACCAGCAGGCCCGCCGTGACGAAACCGGCCGCTACGGCCGCGGTCACCTGGGCCGCAGACGTGTAGGCGGATTTCGCTTCATCGGCCACCTCCGCCATCCCCGGGCGCTGCTGCAGTTCGATGATCGCCTGCCCGGCCGTCTTGTCCACCTGCTCCACGACCTGCTGCTGCTGGTCCGCGGGCAGGGTGCCGTCTTGCTTCAAGTCCGCCGCGAAGATGCTCGCTAAGGCACCGAAGAGGACCGAACCCAAGATCGCCGCACCTAGGGCCGATCCCACCTGCCGGAACGTGGAGGTCATCGCTGAGGCACCACCGCTCAATTCCGGTGGCACGTCGGCCAAGACCACGTTCGTCAGTTGCGCCGAAGCAAAGCCCAGCCCAAGGCCGTAGACCACCAGGGCCAGCACCAGCCACCACGGTGAGCGATCCACCGACAGTGTGAACCCGATACCGGCGATCCCGGTCACCTCCAACGCCATGCCTAGGCGCACCGTCCGGGTGGGTCCAAGCGCTGCGGCTACGTGACGTGCGGCACCACCGGAGATAAGCGTGCCTACCGCCAAGGTGGCCAGAATCAGCCCGGTGGTCAGCGGGCTGGTGCCGTGCACGGATTGCATCCACAGCGGTAGTGCGAACAGGATGCCAAATTCGCCGAGGCTGACGACCATCGCGACGATGTTCCCGAATCCGTATCGGCGGATCGTGAACAAACTGAGGTCCACGAGGGTCGTGCCACCTACCTTCAACTGATGTTTCTCCCAGAGCACGAAGGCCACCAACAACAACGCACCGAGCGCGATCACGATCGGCACGATCGACAATCCACCGGTTCCGATCGATATGGGCCCGAGGGTGAACTCGGAGATTGCGAGCCACCATCCGTAGGACTGGCCTTCGATAAGCCCAAACACGATGAGTGCCAGGCCCATAGCGGTGAGCAAGATGCCGAGTGGGTCGTAGCCACTGGCCTTGCGGCCGTAGTTCTCCGGCACGAAGCGGATCACCAGCAGCCCGGCGATTATCCCGATGGGGATATTCACCAAGAACGCCCAGCGCCAACTGAAGTCCTCGGCGAGCCACCCACCTAGCAGCGGTCCAAGACCTGCGGCGCCACCGAAGATCGCTCCCCACAGCCCGAAGGCCGCGGCACGCTGACGACCCTCGAACAGCACATTGATGACCGCGATGGAGGAAGGAAGCATCATCGCAGCACCGCTGGCCTGGACCGCACGCGATGCGATCAGGAAGGACGGATCCTGCGC
>CAZJYN010000062.1:0-9995 GCA_964550285.1 uncultured Rubrivirga sp. | reverse complement strand
TCCCCCGGATTCCGGGGGATTCGCTTCGCTTCCCCCGTAATCGTCCCGATTCTGAACGTTTCCCCCGGATTCCGGGGAAACGTTCAAAATCCGCCGCAAACGCGTGGGGTGGACTGGTAGCCCGCAGATTCCGGGCGTTTCCCCCAAGGTATGCTTGCGGCTCGCTTAACGCGGGGCTGTAGCGCAGCTGGTAGCGCACCTCCATGGCATGGAGGGGGTCAGGGGTTCGAGTCCCCTCAGCTCCACCGAATGGAACTACCCAAGGCCAACGACGACGCCACCTGCCGTCACGTGCTGATCGTGGGAGCGGGCCCGGGGATCGGCTCCCACTTCGCCCGCATCGCCGCCGACTCAGGGGCGGCGCTCACCCTCGTCGCCCGCACGCAACGCACCCTCGATGCCAGTCGCGAGCAACTGATCTCCGCCGGCGCCACGTCACCCGTCCGAACTGTGGTGGCCGATGCCGCGGATCCCACCTCCCTGGGAGCCATTCTCAGCGCCTACGCCGAGAACGCCCATCCGCCCATCGATACCGGCTTGTTCAACGTGTCCACCTGGGTGCCCGGGGGCCTGGACAGTGATCTGGCCGAGGTGAGCCGCGGGTTGCAGGCCGGTGCGGTTTCGGCGCTGGCCATGGCCCAGGCCATAGTGCCAAGCATGCGCGAGTTGCCCGCGGCGCGGTTGCTGTTCACCGGCGGCGGTTCCGCCGACTCACCAGCGACCGCCAGTTTCGGCCTTGGCATGCAAAAGGCAGCGATGCGCAATCTCGTTATCGGATTGTCCAAGGAGCTAGCGGACACCCGGATAAGGGTGCGCACCTTGACAGTCCACGGAGCACTGGCGCCGGGGACGCCCTTCGATCCCGCCCGGGTTGCCGATGCCCTGTGGGCGCTGGCGCACGAATCGGGAGGGGATGTTGAGGTCGCTTTCCGCGGCTAGCCCTTCATCACGATGACGGTCAGTTCGCTGGTCTCAGGATCGCCGCCCCCAGGAGGCGTAGCACTGATCGTCACCGTCGCGGTCCCGCGCTTGCGGGCGGTGATCGTCCAGGTGGTCTCCCCGGGCGCACCCACGAGATCGGTGTCCGGCGCGGTGTAACGACCCTTGCTCACCTTGATGGCCTTCTTCTTGCCCGACTTGGTTGCAGTCCAGGTGAAGCCGGTCGTGCGGTTGGTGACCAAGGTCAACTCGATCTTCTCGCCGGGAATCAACCGCACCTGCGCGGGCAGTTCGGTCACGACCAAGGTGACGTCGTCGTCCTGTGCTTGTGCACCGGCTTGTCCATCCGCTTGTCCACCGGCGTGTCCGTCGGCATGGGCCATGGGCGCGGTGAGGCCGAGTGCGCCGAGGGCCAGGGCGATGGCTGCAAGCAGCCCGGTCAGGGAACGAAGAATCTTCTGCATGCGCCGCAGTCAATCGCATCTGCGAGGAAACGTCTACGGGTGGGGCTCGGCCTCGACGGCGGGGGCCTTTCGAGTGGCTAGGTACGAGCCGAGGATGACTAGCGGGAAACCGAGCACGATCCCCCAGGTCAGCGGCTCGGTAAGAACGACGACGCCTAGCAGCAATGCCACGGCAGGTGCGATGAACGTGATCACGGTGGTGCGCGAAGGTCCGGCCTCCGCAACGAGTGCGAAGAACACCACGAAGGCCGCGGCAGTGCACAGTACGCCCAAGATGACGACCGACCACCAGGAAGCGGCGGATACCTCACCCGTCGGGCGGGTCACCCATGCGAAGGGTGCATAGACCAGTGCGTTGACCAGCAGCGCCATCGTGATGACGGTCAGCGCCGGCGCTCGTGAGAGTTTCGTCGCCACGATGATCGGGCCCAAGGAGTATCCGGTGATGGTGATGCCCAGCGCTGCCACGCTGAGCCAGTCATCGCCGCGGATGTCGAGGCCGACCAGCGTCGTGACACCCAGGATCCCGATGGCCAGGCCCACGGCGCGGCCCTTGGTCACGCGGTCGTCGATTCCGATCCGCCATCCGATGATCGCCGACAGGATCGGAACCGCCGCGATGAGGATCGCGGTGGTCGAACTCGACAGCCGAATCTCCGCGTAAGTGAGCGCACCGAAGGGCAGTGCGATCTCCACGAAGGCGAAGATCACGATCCACGACCAGTCGACCACGGTCAGGCGGCGGATATCGCGCTTGGCAAGGACGATCGGAAGCAAGATCAGTGCAGCAAGGGCAACCCGGATCCACACGATCATCGCGGGGGATAGGTCCTCGACCGCGATCTTGATGAACAGGTAGGGGATTCCCCACAGCACCGAGAGCGCGATGAAAAGCAGCCAGGCCCGAGCAGTCACGAGGGGGCACTGTACGCCTGGGGGATATGCGCAAAAAAGGAAGGATTCCGGGGGAAGCGAAGCGAATCCCCCGGAATCCGGGGGAAACGGGAGGATGGGTGGGTGCTGGATCGACGTCTCCTGGTGATCGCGGACTCGCTGGCGTTCCATGGGCCGGAACGGATCGAGGATCCGACCGACCCTCGCTTGTATCCGCAGGTGCTCGCCGGCGTGCTCGATGCACGGGTCGATCTGGTCGCGCGTGAGGGTTGGACCACGCGCGATGGCTGGTGGGCGCTGACCAAGGACCCGGTGGCCTACGGGGTGTACCTGCCGCGTGCCGACGCCGTCGTGATCGGCCTCGGCGGCATGGATCAACTCCCCGCATCCATTCCACTTTGGCTGCGCACCTCGATCCCCTATGTGCGTCCCGGCGGCCTACGACGACGCCTACGCGCCGCCTACCGGGACCTCACCCCACCGGTCATCCGCGCCACGAAGGGGGTTATGCGTCAGGTGCCGCAGCAGGTGAGCGACCGGTATCTCGCGCGCATCATCGAAGGGATCCGTGTGGTTCGCCCCGATGTTCCGATCGCCGTGCTCGCACCGACTGCCTACCACTCCGCGTACTACCCGAGCGATCGCCACCACGCGAGTTCCGTGCGCGCGGCACGTGCCTTGAGTGCTCGACTCGGTGTGCCGCTGGTGGACCCATCGCCGTTCGTCCTGCCCGGCCTGGCCGACGGCACCGCGAACCCCGATGGCCTGCACTGGTCGTGGGCGGCGCACGCCAGCGTGGGGCGGGCACTGGCCGATGCCATCGGTAGTCTTTCCCGGCCATGACTGCGAATACCGGTAGCGAAGCAACCCGCTACGACTTCCCCACCATCCAAGAGCGCTGGCTGCCGGTCTGGGATGAACTCGCGCCATTCCGGTCGGGGATTCCTTCCGATGATCGTCCGAAGAAGTACATCCTGGACATGTTCCCGTACCCCTCCGGGGACCTGCATATGGGTCATGCGGAGGCCTACGCGCTTGGCGATGTGATCGCGCGCTACTGGGTGCAGCGCGGCTTCAACGTCATGCACCCCATCGGCTGGGACGCCTTCGGTCTGCCGGCGGAGAACGCCGCCATCCGACGTGGTGAGGATCCGGTCCGCTGGACCTACGACAACATCGCGCAGCAGAAGGCGTCGATGCGCCGCTACGCGTGCTCCTTCGACTGGGATCGGGTGCTGAACACCTGCGATCCGGAGTACTACCACTGGAACCAGTGGTTCTTCCTGCAGATGTTCCAGCGCGGCCTCGCCTACCGCAAGGCCAGCAACGTCAACTGGTGCCCGCAATGCCAAACGGTGCTGGCCAACGAGCAGGTCGTCGCCGGTCAATGCGAACGCTGCGACACCAACGTCACGAAGAAGAAGCTCACCCAGTGGTACCTGAAGATCACCGACTACGCCGATCGCCTGCTCGATGACATGGCCCAACTCGAGGGCAACTGGCCGGAGAAGGTCCTGCTGATGCAGCGCAACTGGATCGGTCGATCCACCGGCGCGGAGGTGGACTTCGTAATCGAGGGCCGCGATGAGCCCGTCACCGTCTACACGACCCGGCCGGACACCCTCTACGGCGCGACCTTCTTCGTCGTCGCAGCCGATTCCGACCTCGCCGCGGAGCTCGCGAACGGAACCGATGCCGAGGCCGAGTTCGAGCGGTACCTCGATCAGGTGAAGCAAACCTCGGAGATGGATCGCCTGGCAACTGATCGCGAGAAGACCGGCGTTTTCTTGCAGCGTTATGCGATCAATCCAGTGAACGGCGAGCAGATCCCCATCTGGGCCTCGGACTATGTGCTCGCCGACTATGGCACCGGCGCGATCATGGCCGTACCCGCGCATGACCAGCGCGACCTGGATTTCGCGCGCGCATTCGATCTTCCGGTGCGCGTGGTGGTCGACGCCGGCGAGGATCCAGCCGTCACGGGTGAGGCCACCGCCGACGACGGCCTACACATCAACTCCGGTCCGTTGGATGGCTTGAACAAGAACGACGCCATCGCGAAGATCATCGAGATCCTCGCTGAACGAGGCACCGGCAAGGAAGCGGTGAACTACCGGCTGCGCGACTGGCTGATCTCGCGTCAGCGCTACTGGGGAACGCCCATTCCGATCATCCACTGCCCCACCTGCGGTGAGGTGCCGGTTCCAAGCGATCAACTTCCGGTGGAACTGCCGCCGGCCGAAGGCTTGGACCTCAAGCCCAAGGGTGCCTCGCCGCTCGGTGCGGCCACCGAGTGGGCGAGCGTGGCCTGCCCGTCCTGCGGCCAGCAAGCCACCCGGGACCCGGACACCATGGATACCTTCGTCGACTCCTCCTGGTACTACCTGCGTTACGTCGATCCCCACGACGAGAACGCGGCGTTCGATCCGGAGAAGGTGCGCGAGTGGCTGCCGGTCGATCAGTACGTGGGCGGAGTGACCCACGCGATCTTGCACCTGCTCTACAGCCGCTTCTTCACCAAAGTGCTGCACGACATGGGCCTGGTCGACTTCACCGAACCGTTCACGCGACTGCTGAATCAGGGCATGGTGATCATGGAAGGCTCGGCGATGAGTAAGTCGCGGGGCAACTTGGTGCGATTGTCCGACGAGCTCACCGAGCACGGCGTCGATGCCATCCGCTTGTCCATGGTCTTCTCCGGTCCGCCCGAGGATGACGTCGACTGGGCCGATGTGTCCCCGGCCGGATCGGCCAAGTTCCTCGCGCGAGCGTGGCGCTTGTCCGGCGATGTCACCTCCGACCCCGGCGCCGATCCCGCCGCCGGTGACCTTTCGGTGCGCAAGGCAACGCATCGCGCCCTGCACGATGCGGCGCACGCGGTCGAGACCTTCCGTTTCAACGTGGCAGTGGCGCGCTTCATGGAGTTGGTCAACGTGCTGCGCAAGGCCATCGACTCCGGCCCCGGGCCAAGCGACCCGGCAGTGCGCGAAGGAGCCGAGGCGGTGGCGATCATGTTGTCCCTGGTCGCCCCGTACACCGCCGAGGACATGTGGGCGCGTCTCGGGCACGAACCGAGTGTCGCGCGCGCCGGGTGGCCGCAGGTCCAAGAAGAACTCCTCGTCGAAGACGCCGTTACCTGCGTGGTCCAGGTGGCCGGCAAGGTCAAGGCGCGCTTGGAAGTCGCACCGGGTATCGGCGAGGACGAACTGCGCGAGCTCGCGCTTGGAGATGAAGCCGTCGTCGCAGCCCTCGGTGGCGCCGGGATCCGCACGGTCATCGTGCGGGCCCCCAAACTGGTGAACGTCGTCCCGAGCTAGTTCTCCCCAAGGCGCGTGTCGGCTGTCCACAGCCCGCATATCGACCCTGGCCGGCGCCCGGTCGGCGTACCTAGCGTCGCGGTATGTGGCCCCACCGCAACCGACCGCGCGCCGCAGCGCGCCTGCACCACGCGACCGGCACCCGAATCGGCGCACCGCCTGGCCCACCCGATGCTCACGGGCACAACGGGCACAACAAGTACAACGAGCACGCCGATCACGCCGATCACTTCGACGCACCCCCGGCGTCCCGCAGTGGCTCCCGGCCGCTGTTGATGGATGACCCGTCGAGCGAAGGGGACGACCAAAGCAACCAACCCCGCTGGTTTTGGACATGGGACCGGCGCTCGCAACGAGCGGTCTCGGTGCTGCTCGCCGGACTGGCCGTCGTGGTCGCGTGGTGGTGGTGGAGCGGGCAGCCGAGTGAGAGTGTCGTTGCCGGCGAGGTGACGGTCAGCGAAGGCGTACCGATCGCCAACGACGACGACGCAACCGGCGGTGTGCCCACCTCGGGCTCGGTGATCGTGCATGTGGTCGGCAAGGTCGCCGAACCGGGAATCGTCGAACTACCTGCGGGTTCGCGGGTCATCGACGCCATCGAGGCGGTGGGTGGGGCCCGAAACGACCGGGCGCTGGAAACGGTGAACCTAGCTCGCGTGGTCGTGGATGGCGAACAGATCATCGTCGGTGCGCCCGCGGCCGGTGCAGGTGCCGCCAAGGTCAGTATCAACAGCGCCGACGCCGCGGCATTGGAGCAACTACCCGGGGTCGGACCGGTGATCGCCGAGCGGATCGTCGCCTGGCGAACGAAGAACGGACCCTTTCGAACCGTCGCCGAACTAGCGGAGATCTCCGGCATCGGTCCTTCCATGATCGAGCGCATCGAAGACGAGGTCCGCATGTGACGGACATTCGCCTGGTGGCCCCGGCGCTGGCCGCCTGGCTGGTCAGCGCGATCGTCCTGCTGGGCGTCCTTGCCATCGACGATCCCGAACAACGACACCACGTTGCCCTCGCGGTATGCCTCGTTGCGCTGGCAATCGCCACCGCCGGCCTGGTCCTCCTCCGTGGTCGACCGATGGCGTTCGTCTCCGTCGCTGCGGCGTCGCTGGCGGCGATCAGCGCGGGTGCGCAACTGGCTTCCTGGAGCACCCCCGCCCTCGAGAACGTGATGCGCGAACAGGTGCATGTGCAGGCGGTCGTGGATGGACCGATGCGCACCTCGCTCGGTGCGGCCTACCTGCCGATCCGCACCAGCAAGATCCGCACCGCCACCGAGCCAGAGCGCGCCTTGTCGATCGACGTTCCCGTGACCATCGCACTTCCCGAAGACCGGCTAGCGGACCTATCGGCCGAGCAGTCGTGGCCCGTCGGCACCGGCATCGCGGTAACCGGCCGCATCCGGCCCGCCGGCGGTTCGCTGCGCACGGCCGGCTATCTGGACGTCGCAGATCCCGCTGATATCGCGACCGTGCACCCGCCAGGACCCATCGATCAGGTAGCCGAACGCATGCGCCGGGCTCTGCGCGCGAGCCTGCCGGCCGAACCCGCCGGGGGATCGGCTCTGGTCGCCGGACTAGCGACCGGTGATGAGGAAGCGATGGCTCCGGCCCTGGTCGATGACATGCGATTGAGCGGACTGGCCCATTTGACCGCTGTGTCCGGGGGCAACGTGGCGATCGTCGTCGGCGCCGTGCTCGTGCTGGCGTGGTTGCTCCGGCTACCGCTGATCGCGCGGATCGTGTTGGCGCTGGGTTCGCTGGGCTTCTACGTCATCTTGGTGCACCCGCAGCCCAGTGTGCTGCGTGCCGGGGTGATGGGAGCGGTCGTAGTGGTCTCGCTACTGATCGGCGGCCGGCGCCCCGGACCATCGGTGCTCGCCACCGCTGTCTTGGTCCTGGTGATCGTCGTGCCCTCACTAGCCCTTAGTTGGGGGTTCGCGCTGTCGGTCGCCGCGACCGGCGGCATCGTGATGCTCGCACCGCGGATCCGCGAACGCATCGAGGCCACCGGCCCGGGCGAACGACTTCCCGCACCGGTCACCATCGCGGCCTCCTTGACGCTGTCGGCCCAACTGGCGACCGCTCCGGTGTTGCTCGCGATGGGGGTGAGCGTGGGCATCGCGGCGGTGCCGGCCAACTTGCTGGCGATGCCGGTCGTACCGATCGTCACGATCACCGGACTACTCGCTGCGATCCTCGGCGCGCTGCCCGCATTGGCTCCACTCGCGGAGATCGTCGCGACCCTAGGCGCCTGGGTGGCCGAGTGGATCGCGCAGATCGCGCGGATCGCCGGCGGAATCGATGCCTTCCGGTTCCGCGGATCCCCGCTCTCGGCATTGGTCGCGGTGCTCGCGGTTGGCGGCGCGGTGCTCGCCGGCAAGTTCGCCTGGCGCCGAGACTTCCAACTCCCGGTGATCGTGACGAGCATCGTCGTGGCCTTCGCCGCGGTGCTATGGGTAGTGGTGCCACCGGAGCGACGCGCATGGCCACCAGCCGGCTGGCTGATGGTGCAGTGCGATGTGGATCAAGGCGACGCATTCGTCATCGCCGATGCTCGTGACCCTAGGAGAGCTGTCGTGATCGATACCGGACCATCGGCGCGCATGATCGACCGCTGTTTGCAGGATCTGCGGATCACCCACGTATCGGCGCTGATCCTCACGCACTTCCATTCCGATCATGTGTCCGGAATCGAGGGTGTGTTCTCCGGCCGCAGCGTGGATGCGGTCTTCGCGAGCCCACTGGATGAACCGAAGGCCCAATCGATCGGCGTGCAACGTTCCTTGCGCGAGCGCGGAATGGAATTACGACGCCTCACCGCCGGAGCGCAGCTGCGTATCGGTCAGGCCCACTTCCTGGTGCTGTGGCCGCGCCGCATCGTGACGAGCAAGCAAACCTCGAGTGGTTCCATCGCCAACAACGCGAGCATCGTCATCGATGCCCGAGTCCACGGGTTACGGCTATTGCTGACCGGGGACATCGAACCGCCCGCGCAAGCTGCATTGCTCGCCGAACCCGGCGGCTTCGACATCGTCAAGGTGCCCCACCACGGATCTGGGCACCAGCATCCGGACTTCCCGACATGGGTCGATGCGGACCTCGCCGTGATCAGCGTCGGTGAAGACAACGAGTTCGGTCATCCGGCGCCGGAAACGCTGGATTCCTGGTCCGCCGCCGGGGCCGTGGTTGCCCGCACCGACCGGCACCGCGACATCGCGATCGTGCGACCACCGAAGCGAGGGCAACAGGATTCGGCCACCGGGTGGGCGATCGTGCCGCGATCGGGATCGCTGCGGTGATCCGTGCCATGCTGAGCCCACCATGAGCACCCCGGCCCGCATCACCTTGATCCGCGGTGGGGAGACCGCGCTGGTCGACCGTGCCGTCGCGGAGGCGGTACGTGCCATCAGGGGTCAAGCGGCCGAGGCCGATCGGCTGGTGGTCGATGCCGGCGATGAGGACTCGGCCAACGATCTCCGGCAAGCATGCGCCCCGACCTTGTTCGGCGAGGACCTCATCGTGCACGTCGTAGGCCTGCACAGTGGCGACGAAGCCTTCGCCGCCGCGCTGGCCGAGGTGCTCGCCGACCCACCCGACACGGTGTGGTTGATCATCCAGCACGACGGCACCGCTGGTGGCAAGAAGTTGCTCGAGTCGGTGCGCAGCGCGGGGGCCACCGAAGTCGAATGCCTGGCCATCAAGAAGGGCAAGCGAGCGATCGAGGTGCTGAGCAAGGAATTCACCCGGCACCGCCGGCATGTCACCGACGATGCCGTGCACGTGTTGTACGAGTCGGTGGGCCATGACATGCCCATGCTGTTCGCCGCGGTCAACCAGTTGGTGGCGGACGTGCCGGCCGACCCGATCACCGAAGAGCACGTACGCGACTACTTCGCCGGTGTGGCCGATGTTGCCGGTTGGCAGATCGCCGATCAGGTGTGGCAGCGCAAGCCATCCGGTGCGCTGGCGTCGGTGCGCCACGCGGCTGCGGCGGGTAACGATGGGGCGGTCGGTGTGATGAGTGTGCTGGCGCTGTCCTCGGCGCTGCGAGACATCATCCGAGTCGGTGGCATGGGCCCGGGAGCGTCGGAGTCCGATGTCGCACGGGAGCTGGGAATTCCACCGTGGAAGGTGAAATTGCTGCGCGCCCAGTGGTCACGATGGAGTGGCGACCAACGGCGGTTGGCGGCCTCGGTCATCGAATTGGCCGATGCCGAGGCGATGATGAAGGGCGGTTTGCGCCCGGGACAGTCGTTGGACGTGGAGCAAAAGCTCTACGCGCTGGAGAAGTTGGTCGTTGCCTCCAGCGCCCGCTAGCGGGGCCCGCTGTTGATCAACCGCGGAGAATGAAAGCGCCGACTACAGCGCTGACTACAGCG
>CAZJYN010000061.1:0-10248 GCA_964550285.1 uncultured Rubrivirga sp. | reverse complement strand
TCCCGGTCGGAGATGATCTGTGCGCTGCCGGACAGGTAGAACATCGGCTTCTTGCGATCCAAGTACGTGGCGCGCGACCAACTACGACGATCCCCGCCATGCAGCGTGAAGGTCGCCCCCGGAGCCAGGCAGGTGCCCGAGGGGAACCAGTAGGTGAGTCCCTGGGTTTGCATGCGGTACCCGTCCAAGCACAGTTCGCTCACCCCGCGGTTGGCCACCCGGATGAACTGGGTCTGGGCGCGCTTCTTGCCCTTCTTCTTACCGAGGGAAAGATCCTCGATCACCAATGTGCCCATGCCCTCATCCGGCCCGCAGCGCGTGGTGCAGGGGTATTCGCGCCAGGAACGGAAGTTGCCCGCGCGGTCCAGCAGGTATGCGCCGTCACCGACCAGGTTCGGTTCCCGGCCCGGATCTACGTAGAGCTCGTTCTTGCGATCGCGATAGACATCGTGACCGGTGGGCTTGCGGTCCCTGCCCTTGCCGGTGTGCACGGTGCGGTAATCGCCGGGAGTCAGGACAGAACCGCCGGGGAAGGTGTACCAACCGGCGTTACCGGCATCGCGCAACATCCAGCCGGTCAAGTCCACGGTGGTGCCGCCGGTGTTGCGGACCGTTACGGTCTCGTCGGCGACCTTGCCGTTGCCGCGCGAGATGCGCAGGGACAGCGATGCCTCGGGTTGTTCGATCGCACCGCACAACTGTGGATCCCACATGCCCACGCGTCGATTTTGGGCGCCCTCGATTGCCGCGCGATAAAGCGAACTCATCGAGGCCTCGCTCGGCACCGTGAACCAGGTGCCCCAGCCACGCTCGGCCATCCCCCAGGCAACGTCCTGATCGAACTGACCGGTCTTCTCGTTGTAGGCGAGGACGACGCGCTGCGGGCGTTGCTTCTTGCCGGTGGAGGCTCGGTCGGAGGAAAGCAGGCGAACGCGAGTGCCCACCGGCAGCAGGTTGGTCAGTAGTTGCTCGGCCTGTGCGCCACCGCAGTTGCCGGGCTTGCTCTTCGTGGGCTTCTCCGGTGCGTTGATGCCGAGCAAGCGGACGCGGGACTCGGCGCCGGTGACTTCGTCGTTGACGATCACGGTGTCGCCGTCCACTACCCGCTGGACCGTTGCCGTCTCCCAAGCCTGGACATTCGCCCAGGGATTGTTCGGTGGCGTGGACGCCGGTTCCTGGGCCGACGCCCCGGGGATGAGCGTGAAAACGAGGGCGAGGCTTGCGGCGCTACTGATACCGGCGACCAAGCGAGGCATGGAACCCCCGTTCGAGTGGGAAGTTGGGAAGTTGGGAAGTACAGCCGGGTCTCATGGTAAGCACACCGCCCCCGCCCGATTCCCACCCCGGGCGAGGTCCGGGCGCGTCGCGGCCCGAGAATCAGCCCGTGAAGCACACGGGGTACCGGCGCTCCTGGTGGCTATGGCTCACGCCGCTGGCCCTGCTCGTCGTCTTCTTCGCGTGGGCGGTAACCAGCCCGGTCGGATCGAGCCCCGATGACGATTTTCACCTTTCATCCATCTGGTGCGCTGGTGGCGAGCGGGCCGGAGTGTGCGAAATCGACCCGCAGGATCCAGGCGTGCGGCTGGTCCCCGAATCGGTCGGCTTCGCGCACGAGTGTTTCGCCTACGACGCCACCGTGACGGCGAACTGCGCGGATGAACTCCCTGCAAGCGTGATGGCAACGGACCGGGTCAACAACGTGCAGGGCCTTTATCCCAGTGGCTTCTACCGGGTCATGGGCCTACTGGTCGGGCCCGATGAGGTTCGATCGGTGCTGGCGATGAGGATGGCGAACGCGCTCATCGCCGCAGGTTTACTGGCGCTGGCGCTGCGGGTGCTGACGCCGGGGATCCGATCGGCGGTGCTGGTCGTCGTCGTTGTCCTTTACATCCCGCTGGGGCTTTTCATCATCCCCTCGACCAACCCGAGCAGTTGGACGCTGACGGGCATCACGTACCTGTGGGCGTTCGGGCTCGCCCTCGCGCAACGTCACGATTGGCGGTCGCGACGCACCTGGGTGCTCGCAGCAGCGACCGTGCTATCCGCTGGTTTGGCCATCGGCTCGCGGGTGGATGCGGCGGCGTACGTGGCACTGGTGGTCGCGGTCGTGCTCGTGCTCACCGGATTCCAGCGGGCTCGGCGTTCGTGGATATCGGCTGCGCTACTGATAGTCATCGCGCTCATCGCACTCGCGCAGTTCGCGACCTTCGGCACTCCCGGTAGTGGGGTGAGCGGCGGCATGGGCGGAACCGAGCCGGGAGCCGGACTGCTGGCAACGAACGTGGTCTACCTGCCGGTGTATCTCTCCGGCGCAGTGGGCGGCATGGCGCTGGGGTGGAACGACACCGCGCTGCCACCGATGGTCTTCGTCTTCGGGCTCTTGGCACTCGGCGCACTGGCATACCGCGGCATCCAGCAGCTCTCCACGCGAAAGACCGTGGCCACCTTGCTCGCGCTCGCTGCGATGGTGGCCGTGCCGCTGGTCTTCTTGCAGCGCGAAGGCCTCGGAGTGGGGGAGGTCGTCCAGGCCCGCTATCTGCTGCCGTTGATGGTGGTGTTCTTCGCCACCGTGAGCCTGCCGGCGGCGTTCGCGAAAGTGCGTGCTGCCGGACTGCCGCTTGCCCGGCCTGCTGCCTGGTCGATCGGAACACTCATGGCGGTGACGGCCAGTTTGTCCTTGTGGGTGCATGCGCACCGATACGCCGCCGGCACTACGCGCGGTCTGTTCGACATCGATTTGCAGATGGACTGGACGGGACTGCTCGCGATCCCGCTGCCGCTGGTTGTTGCTGTCGGGGTGTTCGCGTCCATCGCCTATGTATTCGCAGCGATGACGGTCGTCTACCGCGACGGAATCCGTACCCGAATAAGTGCCCGACGTTAATCGCGGCTTATAGGACGAAGGGGTTCTCCCACAACTGCATCCCGTCTTGAACGGTGAAGCCCGAAAGCGTGGGGTGCGTCATCGTGAAGTGCGCTTTGCATGGATCGTCGATCAGCAGACCCCAGCCGCGTTCGAGGAAGAAGTGCTGCAACTTTCCTTCGTTCCACCTGCTGTGCGTTCCCACCGCCATCAATCGTGTGTGGGATTGGATGCCGTCGGCTGCGCGCTCGAGTAAGTCGAATTCCACTCCCTGCACATCGACGTGCAGCAGATCCACCACCGTGCGATCCGTGCCCGTCTCGCGGATAGCTGCGAGTAGATCGGGAATCGAGATCGCGGGTACGGTGCCGTGCTTGAGGTGCGCGCCCCGGTAGTCGACATCGGTGCCGGGCAGCGTCCATACGGCGGTGCCCATGTCCTCGATGTCGGTTTCGGGGAATTCGACGGTGGTTGTTTCGTGCCAGCCGGCCGCCTGCACCACGATGAGCAATTGGGTTGGTTCGGCAGCATGTCCGCTAAAAGTGGACAGTGCATCGGCGACTAACCGCGCCAGCTTGCGTGGTCTTCCCGAGACGTGCACGGCCTCCACGTGGTTATCTCGCGCATGCTGCATCGCCCACGCGCATCGGCGCGGGTCCGCTTCGACCGCCACCGCGATTCCGGGCTGGCCGCGCCGGCGGGCCTGCACCAGACCGCCGATCGCCCAGGGTGCCCAGCCGGCACCGATCTCCACTATCCGCAGCGGTCGTTCATCGGTACCGAGCAGTGCGCGCGCCAACGCCGCGTACTCGATGTCCTCGGAGCGATAGCCGTCGTCGGGAATCGGCAGTTCCTCGCTGAGGGTCCCCGCGAGTTCCGAAGGTGCCCACGGCAGCATCGGAATGCGGGTACGGATCCCCATCCAGTCCACGAAGAACTCTTCCCCCGGATCGGGAGGTTGGGCGCAGCGCAGGGACTCCAACAGCGGCGGGATGTCGCTGGCTTGGATCGGTTGGGCAACACCGTTACCGAGGCTGGCCACCGCTCGATCAGAAGAAGAAATATCGGGCACCTTCCGTGACCCCCGGGCACTGACCCCCCCGTTGCGATCGCACGGTACTCGCCGACTGCCGATCACGCCAGGGTTTTCGTAGGCTGGTGGGGTGATCGAACAACGACGAATAGGTGACGCCCGGGTGTCCGCGGTGGGTCTTGGCTGCATGCCGTTGAGCAACGGCCGGATGGTCGACCTGCGCGAGCGGGCGGTCGACACCATCCACGCCGCGCTCGATGCCGGCATCACCTTGCTCGATACCGCCAACATCTACGCGCCCTCCTGGGATGCCATCGGTCACAACGAGGCTCTTGTCGCCGAAGCGATCCGCACCTACACCGGGCCGTCGTCGTTGACCGACATCCTGATCACCACCAAGGGCGGAATAACCCGCAGCGAAGGCGAAGTCTGGGGCCGCGATTCCAAGCCGAATGCGCTGGTGCGCGCGTGCGAGGAGAGCCTCACCGAACTCGGCGTCGAGATAATCGATCTCTACCAACATCACCGGCACGACCCGTCGATGAGCTACCTCGAGCAGATCCACGCGCTGCAGGCGCTGAAGGATCGCGCGTTGATCCGGCGGATCGGGCTATCGAACGTCACCGCCGACGAACTAGACCTCGCGATCGCCGAACTCGGTTCGGCCGATGACAACGGCATCGTCTCGGTGCAAAACGAACTCTCCCCGCGCTACCGGGCCGATCTCGATGTGCTCGCGCGATGCGAGAAGGAAGGCATCGCCTTCTTGCCGTGGTCACCACTCGGCGGGGCCACTCATGCGAAGGATGTCGGTTCGCGATTCGCGGCCTTCGCCGATGTGGCCGGCGAAGTGGGGGCAACGGCGCAGGAAGTCACGCTCGCGTGGCTGCTTCGGATGTCGCCGGTGATGATCCCGATACCCGGCGCTTCCAAGCCCGAGACCATTACCTCGATCATGCGCTCGCTCGACGTCGAACTCAGCGACGAACAGTTCGAGCGGCTGCAGGCCACCGAGGCCGAGCACACTTCGATGTATCCGGAGGACGAACCGCGCAGCGTCCTTCGCTAGCTGGAAGGCTGCGTCGTCTTCACGTACTCCTCGTAGGGAACGAAGCACTGCGCTGTGCGATCGCCTTCCTTCCATCCGGTGCGCGTAGGCCAGATCGCCCACCAGGGGAAGAACTTCTTGCGTTCGGTGTAGCGGTTACCGATTCGCTCGCAGATCCGCTTGGCCTTGCGCTCGACATTCCGGGTGCCGGGGAAGTTTTTCTTGATGCTTCCTAGATCGCGTTCGGCGACCATGATCCAGTTCTTCTTGGGCTTGTTGCACGGGTAGGCGGCCTTGGTGCGCGAGCCCGGGACGTTCGGTGTGCAGAAGTCGAATTGATCGCGTGCTGTGGCGGCGACCAGCGCGGGCGCGGTGCCCGCGAAGCGGGCGAACTTCTTGCCACCGCGCAGGACGACATCGCAACGCATCCAGCGTTCACCGGCGTTCCACTGGGCCTCGGTCGGGAAGACCGTGACGATCTGGAACCGGCTGGGGATCTTGGTATTGGTCAAGCCCAGGTAGGAGTTCATCGCATCCGTGGTGCACGCCCGCGCCACCCGCAGCCGCTTCTTCGCGCTTGCGTCTTTCGGCACCCCGAAGCCCTCGGGTAGCGAGCGGACGTAGAAAGTCTGCGCCGTATGTGGGCCCTCGCACGGCACCGCGGGGGCGGTGGCGGCCTGCGCCTTGGTGCCACCGGAGCGGTAGTCGTAGCAGGCGTCCTGCACTGGTTGGACCGCCGGCTGTACTGCTGGCCGCTGGATGGGCTGGGCCGGCTCGCTGGCCCCGGCCAGGGGGGCGGCGGCCAGCAGGCCGGCGATCATCGCCGCGCTGGAAGCTAGCGCGATGCTGCCCTTCACGTGATCCTCCCTTGCCGACGACGACGTCCCCCGCGATCAGCGAACCACGATAACTACGCCCCGGGGGAGCCGGGCAAATCGGTTGTGCCCGGCGCCGGGCCCCGACAGACTGACCGCCATGGCCGTGGTGAGCGTTCTGAGTTTGAAGGGTGGGGTCGGCAAGACGTCGGTCGTGCTGGGTTTGGCGGGATCGGCGACCGTGCAAGGACTCGCAACCCTGGTAGTCGATCTGGACCCTCAGGGCAATGCGACGTCGTTGCTCAAATCCCATAAGCCGCGCACCACCGTGGCCGACGTCCTCGGGCACCCGACCAAGGACACCGTCGAGGCGGCCTTGACCCCGTGCGATTGGGAGGTGGCCCCCGGAGAGGTGGACGTACTCCCCGGGCACCCGAACACCATCCGGTTCGACTCCTGGACCGGGGGACCCTGGCGCCCGAAACTAGCCCGCGCCCTGGGCCATCTCGAGGGCTACGACCTCGTCCTCATCGACTGCCCGCCCTCGCTCGGGGCGCTCACCCGAGAGGCGCTGGCCGCATCCGACCTCGCGCTGGTCGTCACCACTCCCTCCTACTTCGGCGCGCAGGGCGTGGAGCGGGCGATGGCCGAGATCGACGAGGTGCGCAAGACCCACAACCCGGACCTGCAACTAGCCGGCATCGTGGTCAACCGCGTGCGGTCGGTGGCCGAGGAGCACCAGTACCGCGAGCACGAACTCGTGGAGATCTACGGACGATCCACGGTCCTCAAGCCGCTGATGCCCGAGCGGATCGCGGTGCAGCAGGCCGAAGGCACCGGCCAGCCCGTGCAGTTGGTGCGTACCGCGGGGGGCCGTGAAGTGGCCGAGATCTACGACTCCTACCTGACCAAGTTGATGCGGATGGCGCGCTAGGAATCGGTCGTTTCGCTGGAAGACATCCGCCTGTCGGCGATCGCTGCGATCACCACTGCGGCTGCTCCCACGGCGAGTGTCATGAGCACCCCGCCGATCCCGCCGAGGCCACTGATGTCATCGGGGTTGTCCGGGCACATGCCCAGCCCGCACTCGGGGACGACGGAGATCCCGACGATCAGCAGATCGATCGTCACCCAGGCGATCGCCACCAGGGCGATGAAGCGCAAGAACCCGCGCTCGCCGGCCACTCCGGTGTCTCCTACCTGGAAGGGCTTGCTCCACAGCAGCATGAATGCACAGCCGGCGATCGCGATGGCGAAGGTGATCAGGGCCCAGGTGTAGAGGTGCAGGCCAAGGACCGCTGGGCCGTAGCCGGAGTCGCCTGGCTCGATGTGCAATAGGACCTGACGGACGCTGCCGGCGCCCCCGACCATCGCGCCGAGGATGCTCAGGGCGTAGTGCAGCGGGCGCATGCCCCACAGCAGGTTCATGATCGGGCCGACGGCGATCGCCATCATCCCCGAGCGCTGCACCAAGCACAGCGGACACGGCTGTTCACCTACCCCGAATTGCAAGAACAGCGAACCGGCGAGCACGCCGATCAAGCCGAATAGCGCGAGGACGTTTATCCAGCGCGCGATGACCAGTTCCCGGGATTCGAAGGCGGTTTCCGCGCGGTCGACGATCGACATGGCTGCCCCTAGAAATTCAACGGGATCGGATCGGTCATGTGCAGGCGCAGTAGAACCAGGGTCCAGATCATCGAGACGATGGCCAGGACGGGCACCCACTTCTTGCGAAAGAAGATGCCGAGGAACACTGCGATCCACAAGATGAACATCGAAAGCATCACACCCTGAGGCTATCGGTCACCTGGATTGGTTCGGGGACTTTCGGTCGACGTCTCGGTGAACGGATCCGGCCCGATGCCGCTAGGCTCCCCCGGGCGATCGACGTGACGGAAGTCTCATCGGTCGCGCCCGACTTCAGCGAGAGCGAGGCCAGTGCAGTGAAGATCGTGATCCCAGCGGAAACCCGACCGGGGGAACGGCGGGTGGCGATGATGCCTTCGGTGGTGCGCAAGTTCACCCAACTCGGTTACGAGGTCGCCGTGCAGTCCCACGCCGGCGATGAGGCTTTCGCAAACGACGACGCCTTCCGCGAAGCCGACGCCAGCGTCTTCAGCGAAGCGGAACTGACCGAGCAGTTGGCCAGCGCGCAGGTGGTGGCCAGCGTGCGGCCGCTGGACTACGGGCGGGCCTCCCGGCTCGGCAAGGGCACCGTGGCGATCTCGTTCCTCTCCCCGGGGCAGGACCTCGAGACGATCAAGGCGCTACGCGATGCCGGAGCCACCGGGTTGTCCTTCGACACCCTGCCGCGTATCTCCCGGGCACAGTCGATGGACGCCCTCACCTCCCAGGCCCTGGTTGCGGGCTATCGGGCCGCCCTGGTCGGTGCCGACCGGCTGCCGTCGTTCTTCCCACTGTTCATGACCGCCGCGGGAACCATCCAGCCGGCCAAGGTGCTGGTGCTCGGTGCCGGCGTCGCTGGCCTGCAGGCAATGGCCACGGCCAAGCGACTGGGTGCGAAGGTCTCCGCCTACGACGTTCGCCCGGCCAGCGCCGATGAGGTCAAGTCGATGGGCGCGACATTCATCACTTTGGAACTCGAGGCACTCGAAGGCTCGGGTGGCTATGCGCGGGAGATGAGCGAGGATCGCGCCGCCCGCCAGCGCGAACTGCTCACTCCGCACATCGCCGAGTCCGATGTAGTGATCACCACCGCCGCCGTGCCCGGCCGCCAAGCGCCGTTGCTGGTCACCCGCGAAATGGTCGAGACGATGAAGCCCGGGTCCGTGGTGGTCGACCTCGCGGCCGAGACCGGCGGCAACGTCGAAGGCTCCAAGCCCGGTGAGGCGGTCGCGCTCGGCGCGGTCACCATCTGGGGCGCGAAGGACGTCGCCAGCGAGATGCCGGTGCACGCCTCGCAGCTTTATGCGATGAACGTCGCGGCATTGGCTGCGCTGCTGGTGAAGGAAGAGGACGTCGTCGTCGATCTCGAGGACGAGATCCTCGACGGTTGCGCGATCGTCTACAACGGGGAAATCCGCAGCGAGGCAGCGCAGCAGGCGCTGCAGGAAGGTGCGTGATCGCATGGATGGCATCGCACTGCTGACGATCTTCGTACTGAGCGTCTTCGTCGGATTCGAGGTCGTCTCGAAGGTCTCGACCGTGTTGCACACCCCGCTGATGTCCGGTGCCAACGCCATCCACGGCGTTGTCGTGATGGGCGCGATCATCGTCGCTGGCGAATCCCAGCCGGGATCGTTGGAGTTGTGGATCGCCCTAGCCGCCGTGCTGCTCGGTGCGATCAACCTCGTCGGTGGCTTCGTCGTCACCGACCGGATGCTGGAGATGTTCAAGTCCAAGAAACCTGCCGCCCCCGCTAAGGAAGGCGGTGCGGCATGAGCGAGACGCACGTCGACCCAACCTGGGTCCAACTGAGCTACCTCGTTGCCGCGGTGCTGTTCGTGCTTGCGCTGAAGTCGATGTCCTCGCCGCGCACCGCACGCACGGGTGTGCTGCTCGGTGCGATCGGCGCGGTGCTCGCCACCGGTGTGCTGTTCTTCAGCGGCATCGAGTTGATGAACCTGACGCTGATCATCGTGTTCCTCGTCGTCGGTTCCATCGTTGGCTTGGTGGCCGCGCGCCGCGTGAAGATGACGGCGATGCCGCAGTTGGTGGCGCTGTTCAACGGCGTCGGTGGCGGCGCTGCTGCATTGATCGCGGTGGTGGAGTACTTAGTCGTCGGCTCCGATGACCTGCTGTTCTTGATCTTCACAGTTGCCACCGTGATCATCGGCTCGGTCGCGTTCTCCGGTTCGATCGTGACCTACTTGAAGTTGCAGGAACTCATGACCACCCGGCCGGTGGTCATCCCGCTCGGCAAGTGGATCACCATCTTGGTCGCCGCCGCGACCGTGGTGGGTGGCGTGTGGCTGATCGTCGATCCGCAGCAGTGGCTGCTGTGGGCGCTGCTCGGCCTGGGCTTGCTGTTCGGTGTGCTGTTCGTGCTGCCCGTCGGTGGCGCGGACGTGCCGATCGTGATCTCGCTGCTGAACGCGATGACCGGTCTGGCCGTCGCAGCGTCCGGTTACGTGCTGGACAACCTGCTGCTGCTCATCGCGGGAACGCTCGTGGGTGCCTCCGGCACGTTGCTGACCAACATGATGGCCAAGGCCATGGGTCGTCCGCTGACCGCGACGCTGTTCGGTGCGTTCTCTGGAAGCACCGCCGGTGGTGGTGGGACCGGAACCGACCGACCGGTGCGCTCGGGCTCGGCCAACGATGTCGCGATCATGCTCGGCTTCGCGAACAAGGTGATCCTGGTTCCCGGATACGGCCTTGCCGTCGCGCAGGCGCAAAGCACGTTGCGCGAACTCGCGGACTTGCTGACCGAGAAGGGCATCGAGGTCGATTACGCCATCCACCCGGTGGCCGGCCGGATGCCCGGGCACATGAACGTGCTGCTCGCCGAGGCGAACGTGCCCTA
>CAZJYN010000060.1:0-10274 GCA_964550285.1 uncultured Rubrivirga sp. | reverse complement strand
CCGGATCGACCCGTGGACCTGCCCTACTTCTATGGATTCGGGTGCGAAGGTGCGGGTGTCACCTTGCTGGACTTGGCGGACTTCTACGGGAAATTCGATCCGACGTCGGCCTCCTTGGATGACGCAGCGACCTTCCGGGCCATGGGTGTGGCGCTGACCACGGCAGCGGACCTTCCGGAGGAAGGAGCCCTCGCCGATGGTGTCACCCTTGCCGATCAGTCGATCTACGCGGTCGGCGTCTCCGCGCAGGACCTCGCGGATGTGATCGAGGGCGGCGGCTTCACCCGGGAGGTCGAAGAGCAGACGAGCATCCTGGGCGAGGACGCGACCCGAACTGTGCAGGAATGCGGGCTCGAATAGTCGATTAGCCACCTATCCTGGCTGCACCGTCCCTAGGAGGATCCATGACCGCCATCGTCGTCGATAATGCCGTTGCCCAAGAGCGTCGGCTGGTGACCGAACTCCCCGGCCCGCGATCCACGGCCATGCTCGCGCGCAAGGGCAATGCGGTGGCTGCCGGTGTGGGGGTCGCGCTGCCCGCATTCATCGAACGAGCCGGTGGCGGGGTGCTCGTCGACGTTGATGGAAACCACCTGATCGATATGGGATCGGGCATCGCCGTCACGACGGTAGGCAACGCCAACCCGATGGTCGCCGATGCGGTAGCCGAGCAAGCCCACGCCTTCACCCACACCTGTTTCATGGTGACTCCCTACGACGGATATGTATCGGTATGCGAGCAACTAAACGAGCTCACTCCCGGCGATTTCGACAAGCGCAGTGCGCTGTTCAATTCCGGCGCCGAGGCAGTGGAGAACGCGGTGAAGATCGCCCGCTACGCCACCAAGCGCTCCGCGGTGGTCGTCTTCGAGCACGGCTACCACGGCAGAACGAACCTCACGATGGCGCTGACAGCTAAGAACATGCCTTACAAGGAGGGTTTCGGTCCCTTCGCCCCCGAGGTCTACCGCGTACCGATGAGCTACCCGTTCCGCGATGGTCCGCACGACGGGCCGGAAGTGGCCCGGTGGGCAACGAGCAAGATCGATAAGGAGGTCGGAGCGCACAACGTCGCAGCGATCGTCGTCGAGCCGATCCAAGGCGAAGGCGGATTCATCGTCCCCGCGCCGGGCTTCCTGCCCGCCCTTGCCGAGTTCGCCTCGGCGAACGGGATCGTCTTCATCGCCGATGAGATCCAGTCCGGCTTCTGCCGCACCGGCGACTGGTTCGCTTCTTCGTATGAGGGCGTCGCACCCGACATGATCACGACCGCCAAGGGCATCGCCGGCGGCATGCCGTTGGCCGCGGTCACCGGCCGCGCGGAATTGATGGACTCCGTGCATGCAGGCGGTCTAGGCGGCACCTACGGCGGCAACCCGGTGACCTGCGCAGCGGCCCTGGGGTCGATCCAGTGGATGAAGGACAACGACGCCTGCGGCATCGCTCGGGAAATCGAAGGCATCATGCTGCCGAGGCTTTCTTCGATGCAGGAGAACTTCCCGCAGATCGGAGACATCCGCGGACGCGGAGCGATGCTGGCGTTCGAACTCATCGAGCCCGGCACGATGAATCCGAACGCCGCATTAGCCGGCGACTTGAACAAGTACTGCCACCGCAACGGAGTGGTCACGCTGACAGCCGGCACCTACGGCAACGTCTTCCGTTTCCTACCCCCGCTGACGATGCCGCGGCATCTGCTCGAGGAGGCACTCGGCGTTCTCGAAGCGGGTTTCGAAGCACTGACCTAGCTCGTGGGTGGGCTAGCGGCCGCCGACGTGTTGCCCGTAGTCACCTTCGAGGAGCTCGAGGAACGGAACGGCATCGAAGGCTTCCGGGCCGAGCACCCCGGTGCCTTGCCACCCGCCGGTGGCCAGCAATTCCAGGGCGATCACCGGGTTCATCGCGGTTTGCCAGGTGACAGCCTGGGTTCCGTACTCGCGCATCGACCATTCGTTGTCGGTCACGTGGTGGAGGTAGACCTCCTTGTACTTGCCATCCTTGGTGCCGGTCACCTGCGTGCCCGCGCAGGTCTTGCCGGTCATCTTGTCGCCCAGGGTCAACGGATCCGGTAGCGCAGCGGCCACTAGATCGCGTGGGGACACCCGCTGCCCTTGGACATCGATCGGCTCGGTGCGATCTAGGCCGAGTTTGTGCAGCGTTTGCAGGATGTCGATGAACTCCTGGCCGAGGCCGTACTTGAACGTGACCTTGTTGCATTCAATCCAACGCGGCACCAGCAGGACTTCCTCGTGTTCGACGTTCACGCATTCCTGGGGGCCGATGCCGTCGGGGAAATCAAAGACCTCAGCGCCGGAGAAGGGATCGGTGGTGAACCAGCCCCGATCTTTCTCCCAGATCACCGGCGGGTTCAAGCACTCTTCGATGGTGGTCCAGATGGAGAAGGTAGGCGCGAAGTCGTAACCACGGACCTCGAGGTTGGCTCCGTCACGCACTGCGATCTCGTCGACCTCATCGAATAGGTGGTCTGCGGCGTAGCGCGCGAGCACGTCGGCCAACCCAGGCTCCACGCCCATGCCGACGAGGGCTAGTAGGCCTTGCTCTTTCCACTGCTGGTCGGTGGCGAACTGCTCGTCCCCGAGCTTGACACCGGTCTTGTTATGCGGATCGGTGGGGTGGGGGCGCGACAGGCTCATGGCGGTGTCGAGGTAGTGACAACCCGCCTCGAGTGCCCCCTTGAAGATCGGCATGACGAACCGCGGATCGACGAGGTTCACCACATGGGTGACCCCGTGCGCTTGGCACGCGCCCACGACAGCGGCTTGGTTGCTGGCATCAAGCCTGATGGGGCTGAAGCGCGGATCGTCCACCCGATCGGTGAGTTGGCGCGCCCGGGCGTCGTCGTAGTCCGCGATCACCCACTGCTGGAAGAAGTCGCGACGCTTGGCGATGAGGGCAGCGGAAGTTCCCACTCCCCCGGCACCGATGGCCAGGACCCGCATCACCGACCATCCAGCAGCGGCTGACCCTTGTTCCACGGCTCACCCGATGCGCGCTTGGCCATTCCGGACAGCGCCTCGAGGACTACTCGGTTGCCGAGTAATGCGGTGATGTCCGCGTGATCGAAGGGTGGTGCGACTTCGACGACATCGATACCGAACAGTGGAACCTCGTAGGCGATCCGGCGAACCGCATCCAGTAACTCGCGTGCACTCAGCCCGCCGGGTTCGGGTGTTCCGGTGCCGGGAGCCGAGCCTGGATCGACCACATCGATATCAACGGATAGAAAGACCCCATCGCACTCGTGCATCGACGCTGCCAGAACTTCGGTGAGGACCGCATCGAGTCCGCGCTCGGTGATCTCGGTCATCTCATACGAGCGCATCTGCTGCTCGGCCATCCACTGCAGGATGTCCGGTGGAGGCCAGTAGCCGCGCAGGCCGATCTGGAAGAACTTGTCACCGCGCGCAGCTCCGGATTCGATGAGTCGGCGCATCGGTTGTCCGTGACCGACGAGTGATCCGAATTCGATATCGCCGGTGTCGGCGTGCGCGTCGAAGTGGATCACTGAAACTTTGCCCCAGCCTTTGGCCCTGGCCACGCCCGTGACGTCGGGCCAGGTGATGGTGTGATCGCCGCCGAGGACCAGTGGAACCGCACCGGTCGTAGCGATCTTCTCGATCACCTTCTCCAGATCCGCGCACGAGCGCTGCGCGTCACCGGAATAGAGCTCCACATCACCGACGTCCACGACCTTCATGTCCTGCAGGCCATCGACGCGCATAGCGAGCGAAGGCCGCGAACCGTCGTGACCGAGATAGCACGCGGCCCGCATAGCTTGTGGACCGAATCGTGCGCCGGAGCGATAGGACGTGCCGCCATCGAAGGGCGCTCCCACGATGACGACGTCGGCGTCGTCGTATGTTGCGGGCTGATCCAGATCGGCCATCGGAACACCCAAGAAGGTGTAATCCGGGCCGTATTGACTGCCGTAGCGCGACATAGCCGGACTGTAGTCCTGCCGACCGGTCAAATGGGGTCCTTGAGCGGTCGAATCTAGGAGTCGAAACCCAGTCCGAGGCGATCCAGCGTGCGCAGCCACAGGTTGCGTTTACCGCCGCGGGCATCGGCGTGCTGGAGGGATGTGGTGGTCCACTTAATACCCAGCGAGCGGAACGGTTCCGGCGGAAACGGCAGCGGCTTGCTGCGCACCATCTCCAGGCGGGTGCGTGCGGTGTCGTGGTCGTCGAGCAAGTCCAACGTGACCTGCGCGGCGAACCGGCTGGCACCAACCCCCAAGCCCGTGAAGCCGGAGACGTAGGCGATCTTTCCCTCGGCTTCGGTCCCCCAGAAGGCGGTGAATCGCGAGCACGTGTCGATCGCTCCGCCCCACGCGTGCGTGAACCTGATTCCCTCGAGTTGCGGGAAGGTCTGCAGGAAATGCGTGGCTAGGCGCCGATAGGAATCGTCGTCGTTCTCGAACTGCGGGCCGAAGCCGTTGCCCGAGTGGTAGACGGCGTCGTAACCGCCCCACAGGATGCGTCCGTCCTCGGTAGGTCGGTAGTAGTGGAACTGGTTGCCCGAATCGCTCAAGCCCTCGCGATCGGACCAGCCGATATCCGCCCACTGGGACTCGCTTAGCGGTTCTGTCATGAGGACGTAGTCGTAGACCGGAGCGATCCGGTGGCGCACCGCGGGGATCAGGCTGGGAAACGCGTTGGTGGCGAAGACCGCCTTGGCCGCGGTGACTCGGTGTCTGTCGGTGTGCAGCACCACCCGATCGTGTTCATCGTCGAAATCGGTGATCTCGGTGTTCTCGAAGACGCGGATGCCCCGAAGTCTCGCGATGGCCAGTAAGCCCCAGGCCAGACGTGCCGGATCGACCAGCGCAACCGAATGCCGATCGCGCAGCCCTGCCAGGTAGGTCGGGGAAGCGATGCGGTTCGTAATCGTCTCGCGGTCCCAGAACTCGACGTCGAGGCCGAAGTCATTCATCTGCTGCACGGTTTCGCGCAGTTCGGTCACTTGATGGTCGGCTACCGCAACGTCGATCTCACCGGCGCGACGAAAATCGCAGTCGATGCCGTTGAGTTTGATGAAGGTCTCGATGTCCTCGAGGTTGCGCTGGCCGAACTCAAGCAGGGATGGCAGTTCGTCGGGCCAGCGGCTCAGTCCGTTGCCGAAACCGTGGGTCAGGCTCGCGGCAACGAAACCGCCGTTGCGCCCTGTGCCTCCATCACCGATGCGGGTGCGTTCGATGAGCACGATGTCGCGGTCAGGGTCCACGTCATGGGCTAGGAGGGCGGTCCACAGGCCCGTGAAACCGCCACCGACGATCACCAGATCCGCGTCGATGTCCTGCTCGAGCGGTGGGGTCGGCTCAGGCCGGTCGGGCCGATCGAGCCAGAAGACCGAACGCTCGGTATCGGCGATGGCGGCGATGGCCTCGGGAGTGGGTGTGGTGGCGAAATGCATCGAGCTTCCTTATCGGTGGTCGCTGCGCGAAGCGCGGCCGATCGCCGTGCCGTCCCACCAATCCCTTCCACCGGGAGTTCCTGGGGCGATGTTACCTCCGCGAGTGCCCTTTCGGCGTTCGCGGAGTGCCCTTTCGACGGGCGCGGAGTGCCCTTTCGACGGGCGCGGAGTGCCCTTTCGGCGTGCGCGGAGTGCCCTTTCGGCGTTGGTTGGGGGGGTTAGGAGCGGGAGAGGGTGTCCATGGTGATGGGGGCTCGCTTTTCCTGGCGGGCGGCGAGCTGTTCGAACATCTCGGCGTTGAGCGCCTTGCGGCGACGCCAGGCAACGAACTGGGCGATGAGGACGATGCCGAGCGCAATCAAGAACACCAAGGTGGCAAGGGCGTTCACCTGCACCGGGATGCCCCGTTGCGCGGCGCCCCAGATATAGATCGGGAAGGTGACCGTGGTGCCGGCGTTGAAGAAGCTGATGATGAAGTCATCGAAGCTCAGCGCGAAGCCCAGCAGCGCCGCACCGGCGATACCGGGTGCTACAAGCGGGAACGTCACGTAGCGAACGGTGGCCGCTGGGCTGGCATACAGGTCCCGGGCGGCTTCCTCCAGGCTCGGGTCCATGCCCTGCAACCGGGCTTTGACCGCCACCACAACGAACGAGATCGTGAACATGATGTGGGCGATGATCACCGTGGTTTGCCCCAGCGGGAAGCGCAGGTTCAAGAACAAGGCGAGCAGGCTCGCACCCATCACCACATCCGGGGTGGAGATCGGTAGGAAGATCAACAAGTTGGTGCTTTGCCGACCACGGAAGCGGTAGCGCACCAGGGCGATCGCAATCATCGTGCCCAGGGTCGTGGCCACCAATGTGGAGATCAGCGCGATGCGGATGCTGACCATGAAGGAATCACAGACCGCGGGAACACCGCAGATGTTCGTCCATGCATCGAGGCTGAACTGGTTCCACTGGGTGTTGTAGTCGCTGGCTGGATCGTTGAAGCTCAAGACCCCGACCACCGCGACCGGGATGAATAGGTAGACCAGCACGATGATCGCCACGAGCGTGAGCAGGTGCCGGCGGATGAAGGCCATCACACGAGCTCCTCGGTTCCGGCGCGACGGATATAGAAGAAGACGATCACCACGATCAGCGCCATCACCATGATCGACAACGCAGCGGCGATCGGGTAATCACGGAATTGGATGAAGTTGATCTGGATGGCGTTACCGATCATCCGATCGCCGGTACTACCGAGCAGTTGTGCGTTGATGTAGTCACCGAAGGACGGGATGAACGTCAAGAGCGTGCCGGCGACCACCCCGGGCAGGGACAGCGGCCAGACGACCTTGCGGAAGGTGGTGGCTGGATGCGAGTAGAGATCACCGGATGCCTCGATCAACCGCGGATCGATGCGATCCAGCGCCGCGAACAGCGGCAAGATCATGAACGGCAGGAAGTTGTAGGTCAGGCCCGCGATCACCGCGAGTCCGGTATTGAGGATGCGGTCTTGCGGCAGCACGCTCAGTGCGTTCAAGAAACTGGTGATGGGACCTTCATCGGCCAGAATCGTGCGCCAGGCGTAGGTGCGCAGCAGGAAGCTCGCGAAGGTCGGTGCGATCACCAGGACCAGCAGCAATCCCTTCCACTGGCCGCCGCGGAAGGCGATGAAATACGCGAGCGGGTAAGCGATGATCAACGCCAAGATGGTGGCGATCCCGGCGTAGACGAGCGAGCGGATGAACTGCTCGCTGTAGTAGGACAGCGCTTCGGGGTAATTGGCGAGGTCGAAGGCGGCCATGTACTGCCCGGAGGTACCGGGAACCGGCACCTGCAAGCTGGTCACGAACAGCGTGATGAAGGGAACCGCGAAGAAGAGCGCCAGCCAGCCCATGCCGGGCAGCAGCAGGAAGTAGGCGGTGCGCGAACGCCTGCGTGCACCTTGGGCTGGTGCGGTACTCGTGGTGGTGGCGAGGACCGAGGCCATTGTCAGCCCGCCAAACCGAAACTGTGCTCGCTGGCCCAGTGCACGATCACCCGATCCCCCACCTCGCAGCGATCACCGACCAGCACGTTCTGCTCGAAGACGGTGATCTCGGAGCCGGCGTCGGTGCGCACCAGGTATTGGGTGGACACCCCGGTATAGGAGACGTCGACCACGCTGCCGGCCAGCTGGTTATGCCCCTCGGGGATCGTGGCGACATCGGCGGCATCGGTGGACTCTGGCTCATCGATGATCGTCATCTTCTCCGGTCGCACCCCGACGATCACATCGCTGCCATCGCCGCCTTCGGCGAAGTTGCGATCGGCCAGCACGCGCAGGGTCTGCCCGGCGAAGTCCACCTCGATCAGATCACCGTGGGTTGCGACCTTGCGTCCGGGGAACAGGTTGGATTGACCGAGGAAGTTGGCAACGAACACGGTGCGGGGAAGTTCGTAGATATCGGCCGGGTGACCCATTTGCTCGATACGTCCGGAGTTCATCACCGCGACGGTGTCGGCCATCGTCATGGCCTCTTCTTGATCATGCGTGACGTGCACGAAGGTGGTGCCGACCTCGGTTTGGATCCGCTTGAGTTCGATCTGCATCTGCCGACGCAGCTTCAGATCCAGCGCACCCAACGGCTCGTCGAGTAGCAGCACATCAGGCTGGTTGATCAATGCCCGCGCAACAGCCACCCGCTGTTGCTGGCCGCCGGAGAGTTGCGCTGGCTTGCGCCGGGCCATCGGCGCGAGTTCGACCAATTCGAGGATCTCCTCGACCGGGCCCTTGATGTCCTTGATGCCGCGGCGCTTCAAGCCGAATGCGACGTTCTCGAAGATGTCCATGTGCGGAAACAGCGCGTAGGACTGGAACACCGTGTTGACCGGTCGCTTGAACGCCCGCAGATTGGTGATGTCCTGATCACCGATATGGATCGTCCCGCTAGTGGGGTCCTCCAAGCCGGCGACCATGCGCAACGTGGTCGTCTTGCCGCATCCGGAGGCTCCGAGCAGGGCGAAGAAGCTCCCCGCGGGGATCGTCAAGGTCAGATCGTCGACAGCAGCGAGTTCCCCGAAGCGCTTGGTCAGGCTGGTAAGGCGCAGGTCCTCCACCTGGCGTCGCTGTTCCATCGACCGCCTTTCCTCGCCGCGATGCTCGGGCAGCGGCAGATTAGTTACCGATGGCCCGCTGGAACAGCCTTTCGTACTCCTCGTTCTGTTCGGGAGTGAGGTCCATGAACACGAACGTCTGGGCCAAGAACTCCTCAGTCGGGAAGATGTAGGGGTTCTCGGCGAGTTCGGGATCGATCGCCACCATCGCCTCCTGCGCACCGGAGACCGGGCACAGGTAGTTGATGTATGCGGCGACTTCGGCTGCCACCTCCGGGTCGTAGTAGAAGTTCATGACCGCTTCGGCGTTCTTCTTATGCGTGGAAGTGGACGGCACCAGCATGTTGTCGGTCCATAGCGTGCCGCCGGACTCCGGCAGGGCGAACGCGAAGTCCTCGCCGAGGGCGAAGATGTCCCCGGACCAGCCGATCACGCCGATCACATCGCCGCTTTCCAGCGCTGCGAGGTAATCGTTACCGGTGACCTGACGAACCTGACCGCTTTCCACCTGCGCGGTCAGTGCATCGATGGCCTGTTGGAATTGGGCGTCGGTGAAGTTGGAAGGGTCGTTGCCCTGCCAGGCGATGATGCAGCCCATGGTGTCGCGCATCTCGGTCAGCAACGTGATGCGGCCGGCCAGCGCCGGGTCGAAGAGCTGGTCGAGGCTGGTCATCTCGCTTGAGCCGGTCGCGTCTTGGAAAGCCGCGATGTTGTAGCCGAGGCCGGCGAAGCCGCCTTGCCACGGCAGCGTGTAATCGCGTGGCCGATCGAAGGAGACCTCCTGCAGCCGCGGGATGAGGTTCGCCGAATTGGGGATATTGGCCTTGTCGAGCTTTTGTGCGAAGCCGTTTTGGATCCACAGGCCGGCCATCCAGTCGGTGAGCACCACGAGGTCACGATCGATGGACTGGCCTTGCTCGAGTTGCGTACGAACCTTGGCGTAGAACTCGTTGTTGTCGTTGATGTCCTCGGTGTAGGTGACCTCGAGGCCGGACTCCTCCTGGAAGCGCTCCAAGGTCGGGTAGGCGCCGGTGTCCTCGTCGATGTCCATGTACTCGACCCAGTTGGACCAGTTCACGATGGGCTCGGAGTCCGAGAGGTCCTGCACGCCTTCCGCGGTGGCCTCGGCAGTGGCTTCCGCCGTCGATTCCGTCGAAGCGGAATCACCGCCCGCACCGCAGGCGGCGGCGGTGGCCGCGGCGGCCGAGATGCCGGCGGCCTGGAGTAGGCGCCGACGCGAGATAGAGGAGCGCATGGTGCCCGCTAGGGCGGCGATCATCTCGGGGCGGTGGTGGGACATGGCCATCTGCGTATTCCTTCCAGTCCAGGTTTGGACGAAATGTAATGCCTAGAAACGGGAAATCGAACGATTCCAATGGTCACTTTTTGGCCACGAAAACCCCGAACTACTCCTCGGGCTACCCCTGCTCGCGTTCAGCCCAAACTCAAGTGCAGGCGCAGCGCAGCGTCCAAACGCCGGATTTCCGTGGGATCGAGGAATCCGAGCCGCCCCTGGAGGCGAGTCAGGGACACCGAGCGCACCTGTTCGGCCTGGGCCTTGGACGGCGTCGTCAGCCCGGCTGAAGGTGACTCCACCAAGACCTGGAATGGGTGCACCACCTCGGTGTTCGAAGTCAGCGGAACCACCGTGACCACACCCCCGGAACGGATGGCACCGGCGTTTGCGCCGTTGCTGCTGACGATCACGACCGGGCGCACCTTCGCGGCCTCGGACCCGACCGCCGGATCGAGCACCG
>CAZJYN010000059.1:5377-10350 GCA_964550285.1 uncultured Rubrivirga sp. | reverse complement strand
ACGCACGCCGACGGGAGCGTCTCGACGGGAACCAGGGCTCCGGACCATCGGCGACTGCCAGCAGTCTGCCATGGAAGCAAGGCTTGCGCGCAGCGGGCGTGCCGGCGGGGGCTATTTCGCGCTATTCCGCGCTGTTTCGCGCTATTTCGCGAGGACCACGATCGCCCGGCCCGAGGTGGCCACCCGCGCCGGGCCTTCCCCTGCGGTGATCGCCACCGCCTGCCCCTGGGCTGCTACCTCGGCCTGCTCCCCCACGGTTACCTCGCACGAACCCTCTATCGCCACCACCAGCCGGTAGCCGCCGGGGGCGAGCTCTTCGGTGGCGGCGTCGATCACTCGAAGCCAGAAGGCAGCGCCCTCGGGGGCGATCGTGGCGCCATCGAGGAACTGCGGCTCGGTGGTGAAGTCCAAGATCGCAAGGGCGTGGTCGATGAACACCGGCTTGCCGGTCAACCCCAGCCGCAGCACGTTGTCCGAGGAGGTCATCACCTCGAAGCCGGTTCCGCGCACGTAGGAGTGCGGGATGCCGGGGGCTAGATAGACACCCTGGCCCGTGTCGAGCGTGCGGAAGTCCAGCAAGGGGGTGAGTGCGACCCCGATGTCCTCGGGGAAGTCCGCAGCGGCTTGGCCGTAGGCGGCGATCTCGGGCTGGGTGAGGGGCCTGGCCAGGTTGCCGGAGTCCTGCGCTTGCTGCACCGCGATCGGTAGGGCGCGGGCGAACTGCGCGGAGTCGGCCTCGTGCTCGACGATCATCTGGATCGCCGTGATGCGGTCGCCGGCATGCAGAGCCGAGGCGGCGAGGGCGAGGCCGTCGATACGTTCGATGATCTCCGCGGCGTCTTTAGAAGGGCGCCAGCCGACGAAGGCATCGAAGGGTTCGAGGGCGAGCAGCACCTCGGCCTTTTCGAAAGCATCGGCGAGGATCTGCGGCCCGGCGATCTGTTGGTTGTCCCACATCTTCTGAGCGTCGTGGGCGTTCGGGTGCACCTGCACCGAGAGCGGCTGCGCGGCCGCAAGAACCTTGGCCAGGATCGGCGCTTGCTCGCGGGTGAGGTGGTCGGCCAGGGTCGCGTTAGTGGCGTCGTCGTTGTCGTTATCGATCACCGGCGACGCACCGCTGGGGTGCGCCCCGAACCACAACTCGGCCTGCGGGGTTCCGGCGTGCTGCCCGGCAAGATCGCCGAGCCACGGCGAAAGACCGTCGACCACTCCCCAGGGGTAGTCCTTGACGCTGCCGCGGATGAGGAACATCAGCTTGGGCTGGCGCCGATGCCGTTCGGTCCGGGGGTCGCTTCGTCGAGCAGCATCACCGGGATGCCGTCGCGGACCGGGAAGCGCGAAGCGCAGGCGGTGCACACGATCTCGCCGGCTTCCTCGTCGGCTTCGACCGGTGCGTGCTGCGGGCACGGGCAAGCGAGCACATCCCACAGGTGCGGGGACAGCCCCAGCGGCGAATTCGGATACTCGCTCATCGGTTACCTCACGCCTTCGTTCGCATCAAGGACAGGACGTCATCACGCAACTTCTGCATCGTTGCGTCGTCTTTGGCTTCGACGTTAAGGCGAAGGAGTGGTTCGGTGTTGCTCGGGCGGACGTTGAACCACCAATCGCCGCCATCGACGGTCAGGCCGTCCATGTGATCGGTGGTGACACCACCTTGCGCGGTGAAGTGCTGCTCGATCGATGCGGTGACGGCTGCTTGATCGGCAACTTCGGTATTGATCTCTCCCGAGGCGGCGTAGCGGTCGTAGGCCGTGAGCATCGAGGACAACGTGGTGCCTTCGGGTGTGCTGCCGAGCGCGGCGAGCGCGTGCATCGCAGCGAGCAGGCCCGAATCGGCGCGCCAGAAATCACGGAAGTAGAAGTGACCGGAGTGTTCGCCGCCGAAGACGGCGTCTTTCTCGGCCATCGTGGCCTTGATGAAGGAGTGGCCCACGCGGGTCTTTACCGGGGTGCCGCCACCTTCGATAACTACCTCGGGCACCGACTTGGAGGTGATCAGGTTGTGGATGATGGTCGAGCCCGGGTGCTTGGCGAGTTCGCGATCGGCGATCAACGCGGTGAGCGTGGAAGGGCTGACCACATCGCCGTTCTCATCGACCAGGAAACAGCGGTCGGCATCACCGTCGAACGCCAGCCCGATGTCGGCACCGACCTCGCGGACCCGCGCTTGGATGTCCACCAGGTTCGCCGGCTCGATCGGGTTGGCCTCGTGGTTGGGGAAGGTGCCGTCGAGTTCGAAGTACATCTCATCGATGTCCAATGGCAACTTCGCCAGCCCCGCTGCATCGGATAGCACCGCCGGGACGGTGTACCCGGCCATGCCGTTGCCGGCATCGACCACGATCTTCAGCGGGCGGATGGCAGATAGATCGACGAGTTTGCGCAGGTATTTCGCGTACTCCACGCGGGTGTCTTGCTCGCTGACCTGACCGAGTGGGCCGTCGAAGGGCGGGACGCCGTCGATGATCATCTGCGTGATCTCGCGCAATCCGGATTCCTGACCGACGGGGGCGGCGCCAGCGCGGCAGAGCTTGATGCCGTTGTATTGCGCGGGGTTGTGGCTGGCGGTGAACATCGCGCCGGGCATGTTCAGCGAGCCGGCGGCGAAGTACAGGCCATCGGTGCTGCACAGGCCGATGAGCACCACATCGCAGCCCTGTTCGCGGACCCCCTCGGCGAAGCTGGCCACCAGGTCCGGGCCGGAGGGGCGCATGTCGTGGCCGATCACCACCGATCCGGGGCCACCATCGCTGACCCGGATGCCCAGGACGTTGACGAAGGCCGCGCCGACTTCGTGCGCGAGGTCCTCATCGAGTTGATCGGGGTAGATACCTCGGACGTCGTAAGCCTTGATGATCGAGTCGAGATCGCGCACCCGGCAAGGCTATCGGCGTCAGGTGATCAGTGGCTCACCACAACCGGTCATGATCGAAAGACTCATCGGCCGCGCTGCGCGAGCCAGCCGGGTGACGGGGCGCACGCGAGGAGCGCTCATCAACCGTTTCGGGCGGCAACTTCGAGATCTCCGGCACCACGCGCAGATGGCCGCGGCGACCGGACGCGCCGGTGGACTCCTCGGGAGCATCGCTCGACTCATCGGGCGCAAAACGCGGCCGGGCCGCTTCCCGCACCGCATCGGCGAGCGCCTCGAGATCATCGCTGCTCGGCTTGAGCGCATCGGGATCGGGAGTGATCCGCACGATCTCCCAACCGCGCGGAGCTGTTAGCCGGTCGGTATGCATTTGGCATAGGTCGTAGCAGTGCGGTTCGGCATAGGTAGCAAGCGGACCAACCACCGCGGTGGAATCGGCGTAGACGTAGGTGAGCGTCGACACGGCGGGTTGCGTGCACGAAGGCTTGGAACAACGACGACGACTCACGGCTCGCACGCTAGTGCGGGGGCTGCGCGCACAGTCGGAGCCGCGCCGATGACATCAGCGAGTGGCGACCGCTTCGTCGGGGAAGGCCTGCGGGACCAGCACCCGGTTGCGTAGCGGCTGCCAGGGATAGCCGGTGATCAAGTTGCCGAAGCGCGAGCGCTCCTTGACCCGGTGCGCGGCGAGGATGGGCCCGGAGCCCGGAAGCGGGGTGATCACGCCGGTGAACCAGTCGACGTCGGTAGGTGGTTCGAAGGTGACGACCCGCACCTCACCGGGTGGCACCGAAACCCGCACCGGCTCGGTGGGTTCGGCGACCTGCGTGCCGCCGCGGAAAGGCAGCATCGTTACTTCCACTTCGGCACCCGTGGACGGGGCGGCGATTTGCACCTTGACGTCGGTAGCAGCACGTACCGGTAGACCGCTGACCGCGGCTGGGCCTGTGAAGGGCTGCGCACCGGCGGTGAAGGACGCCTCGTTTTGCACATTGCTGCCACCGAAGAACTGCCGCATCCCGGCGACGATCGGTTGATCGGAGGACAGTTCCAAAGTGGCGGGGGCGATGCCATCGGGTGTCGGGGGAAGCGCCGGGGCCATGTCCAAGGTGGTGACCGCTCCCGCGGGAACGACGATGCTGTTTCGTTCGAAAGGAATGTAACTGCCGTCTTGAGCGAGGACGCGCACACTGACGATGGCGTCGTTGTCACTGGTGGAGACGATCGACAGCACCCGAGGGCCGTCGCCGGCGAGGATGCCCGGCACGTAGACCGTGGTGGCCGGCTCGGCGGCTGCGGGGATCCAATCGGTGCCGATGGCATCGAGTCCGCTGCGCTGTTCATCGTCCACCGATGCACCGATGCGCCCCGAACGGGCGATGACATGGAAGGCGGTGCCGTTCACTCCCGGGGCGACTTCATCCAGGCGGATGGTCACCCGGTCCTGGCCGGGTACGACGATGCCGCGCGTGGTCGGGGTGTCGATCTCGCCTTCGGGTCCGTGGATGATCACGTCGACGATCGCCGAAGTAACGTCCGGATTCACCAGCACGACGCTGGTCACCCGGCCAGCGACGGCGCCGCCACCGACGAACCAGAAGTCCGAGGCTGCGGGGGCGCAGGCGGTGCTGGCCATGCCGCGGCCGCGGCCGCTGGGATCGCGTCCCCACTGATCGGCGATCAAGCCCGGCGCCAGCGAGCCCTCGCCGAACGCCTCGACCGGCGGCAGTTCGGTGCCGAAGGCCTCGATTTGTCCTTGCTCTCCGGGAACCTTCAAGTTGGAGCTGGCCGATTCGGCGCCGGGCAGGGTGCGCAGGCCCGCCTCCCCGGGGCTGGAGTCCTGGCCGGGCTGGCCGGGCACGATCGCAGCCGATACCCGCACGCCGAGGTTGCCGCCGGTGCCGGGTTCGGGGCACAGCAGCACACTGGAGCGGATCGGTTCGGCGGTGATGGCCGGGGCAACTCGCTGCTCGGGCTGGGCCCAGATCACCTGCCCGAGGCCCACGATCACCCCGAGCACCACGACGACCGCGACCGCGGGGATCCAGCCGGGCCTGCGCTTGGTCGACTCGCTGGCAGGCTCGGGCGTGGTGGCGGT
>CAZJYN010000059.1:0-5277 GCA_964550285.1 uncultured Rubrivirga sp. | reverse complement strand
GGATCGTCCGGGTCGTCAGGGTCGGGATCGAGGACCCGTCGCTCGGGCAGCGCCAGGATGATCAGCGCGAGGATCACAACGCCCTGCAACAACAGCCACAACCGGCGTGGACCGTTGTCGAACTCGGCCACCACCTCCGCGGTGGCACTTTCCGCAGGAACCACGTACGCGGCGGACCAATCCAGCGGCTCGGGTAGTTCGGCCGGCGCCAATGACCGGCCGTCGATCTGCGCACCCCACCCCGGATCGCTCGCCGCGCCGAGCCACACCACCCGAGAGCCCACCTCCACCTCGAGTGCCTCGGGAAGCGCCTGGTCGAGGTAGGGATCGGTGCCCACGACACCGGGTTGGGCGACCTCGAGGGCGGTCGGCACGAACTCCGCGGTTGCCGGATCGACGTCGAGGACTTGAGCGCGGGAGGTGACTCCGCCGATGCGCCACAGCACCTCGCCTTCGGCGCTGGCCAGACGACGCACGCCGGGTTCGGAGTCCAGCGCCGGAACGATCGAGCGGGAGGAATCCGAAGCCAACTTCACGTAGCGCACGCCGTAGGAACGCAAGGCATCCACTTCGCCGCCACCACGGCCGGATGCCAAGTCGGCGACATACCTATCCAGCGGCGCCCACACGCTCGCCGGCGGGGGCGTATCGGCAGCGCCGAGCATGAGCGCCTGACCACCGAGCAGGGTGTAGCGGACTTGGCCTTCCCCACTGTCGGACAAGACCAGCGTCCGAGGTGCCTGCGGTCCGCGGGCCTCGGCGGCAACGAAGGCGGGAACATCGATTGCCGGCGCGCGTTGAACGACGTTGTCGGTGGCGGGAATCCACCAAGCAGCGGCAAGGACGGGCGCGGCGAGGGCGCTGATCGTGGCGACCACGGCAAGGGGTTGCCCGAGGCTGAAGTTCGCTCCGGCGAAGCGTTCGCGCAGACCCTCCACCGCGACTCCACCCGCGGAGATCATCGCCAGCCCCATCAACACGGTCATCGGTCCCGGCCATGGACGGATATCGGTCAGCGAACCGGGAGCACCCACCGTGGTGAGCGTTTGCACGACACCGAAGGCCAGCGCCACGACAGCGAGCACCCACCAGGCACCGACGATGGAAATGGTGTCGCGCCGCAAGAGCGCGAGCAGCGCAGCGAACACGATGCCGCCGGTGATCCATAGCGGGTTCATGCCCGGCCCACCGGGGTGCAGCAGGAATACATCGACTGGGCGCAGGTTCGGGTCGATGATGCCCGGGATGTTCAAGCCGGGCTCGAGGAGGAACAGCGTCGGGTTGGCAAGCAGGTGGATCGACCACGGCAATAGCGCAATGAATGGAACGAAGACACCGATTGCGAAGCGGGCGATGATCCCCCAGGCGCCCGCGCGGTCTCGCCCGGCGAGCCGAACCCAGGTCACGATCGAGGCGATGACCACTAAGACCACCGCCACCAACCACACGCCCGGGGTGGCAGCGGCGATGACCGACATCAACAAGGCGGTACCTGCGGCCCGCCGGATGGTTCCCGATCGCCGGGACAGCCGCACGAAGGAGCGAATCGCGAACGGCAACACGATGGCGGTGATCGTCGTGCCAACGCGACCTTGCTCGACCGCCCCACTCATCGCCGGGAGCAATGCGTAGGCCGCCCCCATCCAGGCGCGGATGATCTTGCTACGCACCATGCCGCGGGCGGCGAAGTACGCGCTCCAACCGGCGATGGGTACGGCTAGCAGCAGCAAAGTGTTCATCGCCCAGTCGGCATTGCCGAACAGCGCCGTGGCCACACCCGCGATGACGATCAAATACGGGGCCGAGGGGGCGGTGGAACCCGGGCCGACGTCGTGCCAAGCTCGCAGGTAAGTGCTCCAGACATCGCTGGCACCCGAGGGGGTGGGCAGCAACGCCCCGCCTTGCAGCACTCCTTCTCCCCACCACAGTGCGCGGGTGGCGACGATTGCCACCACGAGCAACAGCAGCGTGAGCAGCACGCTGGGCTTGGCGAGCAGGCGCCGCACCACACCGGCGGATTCGTCGGGCAAGTAGGCGGCGTCCTCGTCGATGGGTCCGGTCTCCAACGCGCTGAGCGAGGTGGGTGCGGCGGTGGAACTGGTGGTGGCGAGCCCGCCGACGGCTTCGGCGGCCTCTCGGATCTGATCGACGGTGGTCGGTCGCAAACTGCGGGTGATGGAGGCCGGTTCGGTGCTGGTTCGGGCGATCGAGGCGCGCGCCGCGGCCAGGCGCCGCGGGTGAATGGCAACCGCGACCACCGCACCGACTTCCTCCCGAGCAGCCCGCAAGTCCTTTCCGATGACGTACACGATGGCTCGTACCAACGAACCGATGAACAACCGCAAAGCGACGAATGGTGCAACGGGGGCGGGGGCGTGCGCGAGCAACACCCGAACAGCCGCTTCCCGATCAGCGCGGTGGGGTCGGATCGAGGTGTCGCGTCTGCCGTGCGCGGATGCTTCGCGGTGATGGACGATCGCATCGGTCGCCACCATCACCCGACCACCGGCGCGGTGCACCCGCCAGCAGAAGTCAAGGTCATCGCGAAACAGCGGCAACGTGGGATCGAAGCCGCTTAGTTCATCCCACACGTCCCGACGCACCAGCATTCCCGCGGTGCTGACCGCGAGCACGTCACGGTCGCCGTCGTGCTGGCCTTGATCGTGTTCGCGTCTTTCCAGACCGGTCACGCGCCGCCCGTCGGCGTTGACGCTGACACCGACTTCGAGCAGCAACCTGCGGTCATGCCAGCCGAGCACTTTCGGGCCGAGGACCATGACCGAGGGATGGTTGTCGGCGGTATCGAGCAGGCGTTCCAGGCACGTTGGATCGGCGGCGCTGTCATCGTGCAGCAGCCACACCCACGAGACCACATCGGAAGGCAGCGGGGGTTCGACCGCGGGCACGGCGGCCAACCCGGCATCCACTGCAGCGCCGAAACCATCATTGGCATCGCGAAGGACTACGCGCTGTTCGCCGAGCGATTCGGTCAGCACCGCAGCGCTGGCATCGTCGGAGGCGTTGTCGACGCCGACCACGGCATTGGTCTGTCGCGTTTGCTGGGCCAAGGTTGTCAGCACCGCCGGCAACCACACGGCTCCGTCGTGGGCGACGACCACCGTGGTCACGTGGTGGCGGCGGCGCGGCAGGAGGGGGGTGTCGTCGTCGGCGTCGAAGAACGGGTCCGCCTCGAACTCGAATTCAGCGACCGAATCCGCGGAGCCATCGGCGAGCCCGGTGCCGTCGTCGGCGATTTCCGTGCCGCCGGGGGAAGTGGACTCGGTCACCGGGTCAGGGTACGGCCCCTATCGAGGGGACAGTGGGATGAGCGCGGTATCCAGTGATCGCGCGCTTGCATGCTTGCGCGATTACGAGACAGCGCGCTTCTTCAGCCGGCGCCGTTCCCGCTCGGAGAGTCCGCCCCAGATGCCGAACCGCTCATCGTTGGCCAGGGCGTACTCCAGGCAATCGTCGCGAACCTCGCAGGACAGGCAGACCCGCTTGGCCTCACGCGTGCTGCCGCCCTTCTCGGGGAAGAACGCTTCCGGGTCGGTCTGGGCGCACAGCGCCTTCTCCTGCCAGGCGAGCTCCTCGACATCGGACATGGGCAGTAGCGCGAGCTCTGCGATCGTTCCTCGGTCGGACACGCCAGACTCCTTCTCGACCCCAGTGCGCACTCGCGCGCGATCCGCGAATGCTTGTACCGGTGTATTACAGGGGTGTGATTCGTTTTCGTCAAGCCCGAGATGGTCATATCGGACATCCGATGTGGTTAAACCGGCGCGTCGCGGTGTGCAATGCACCACACAGTGCGGGTAGCCCCACGTAGCGACCCCTGATCGTCCCCTTCACGGGGGACTCATGCCGGGGACTGCCAACCCGCCTTCGGATAGATGCTGATTGGATGCGCGGATGCGCGTGACAGCCCTCGCCGGCGGCATCGGTGGCGCACGCTTCCTGCTCGGGTTGCGTGCCTATCTCGCCGAGCGTGGAGACCAAGGCGACTGCGAGATCACCGTCATCGGCAACACCGGCGATGACATCTGGGTCCACGGGCTGCGCGTGTGCCCTGATCTCGACACCGTCATGTACACGTTGGGCGAAGGCATCGACACCGAACGTGGCTGGGGCCGGAAAGAAGAGACCTTCCACGCGAAGGAGGAACTCGCGGCCTACGGCGTCGAACCGACCTGGTTCGGCCTAGGTGATCGCGACATCGGTACCCACCTGGTGCGCACCACGAGCCTGAACGCCGGCTATCCACTCTCCGCGATCACCGCAGCGCTGTGCGAACGCTGGCAGCCGGGCGTGCGCTTGCTACCGATGAGCGACGATCGCGCCGAGACGCATGTCGTGGTGGACGATCCAGATGCTCCCGGGCACGAGGTCGCGCTGCACTTCCAGGAGTGGTGGATCAAGCACCGTGCCCGCATTCCGGCTCGCGGTTTCGTCATGGTGGGCATCGAGGAGGCCAAACCGGCACCGGGAGTGCTCGAAGCCATCGAGGGCGCCGATGTGATCGTGCTTCCACCGAGCAACCCCATCGTCTCGATCGGTTCGATCCTCTCGGTTCCCGGCATCCGCGAGGCGATCCAGGCGAGCCCGGCGCCGGTCGTCGGGATCAGCCCGATCATCTCCGGGGCACCAGTGCGCGGGATGGCCGACGCCTGCTTGCAAGCCGAAGGCATCGAGACCACCGCGCAGGCCGTCGCCGCGCACTACGGATCACGCTCTTCCGGCGGGCTGTTGGATGCCTGGTTGGTGGACACCTCCGACGCGGACAGCGTCGATGCGATCACCGCTTCGGGCATCGCGTGCAAAGCGGTCCCGCTGTTCATGACCGACGTGCAGGCCAGCAGCGAGATGGCCCGGCAAGCGATCGAACTCGTGGGCACCTAGCGAAGCCCTGGTTGAATGAGGACATGATGGCAACGAACACCGAGGAGGCTTTCACCTCCGCGGACGACTGGGTGCGCGTCTCCCCCAAGTTGGTAACCGCCCGACGCATCGTGCTGGGGATGACGATGTTGCCGATCATCGCCGTCGTCGTCGTTTTGTTCTTGGTCCCCCTTCCCACCTTCATCGCATTCATCGGTGCGGCCCTAGGTGTGGTGTTCTTCGTATGGGCGTGGTGGTTGATCGGGCGCCGGGTTCGTTCCTACGCGTACTGCGAGCGCGACGACGATCTCCTGGTCTCCAGCGGCATCTTGTTCCGGCGCCTGGTGATCGTTCCCTACGGACGCATGCAACTCGTCGATGTCACCGCCGGTCCGATCG
>CAZJYN010000058.1:0-10413 GCA_964550285.1 uncultured Rubrivirga sp. | reverse complement strand
CCCGAACCGCACGCTCGATGTCCTGGTGGATGAGGCCGAACTCCAGGCTCGCCGGACTACTTTCGAGCCCTTGCCGCCGCGGTATGACAAGGGCGTGCTCTCGAAGTACGTCAAGCTCGTGGGCAGCGCCTCGAAGGGCGCCGTCACCGGCTAGAGCCCCTCCCCCCACACGCGTTTCCCCCGGATTCCGGGGGATCTGGCCGAATTCGGAGCGATTCCGGGGGAAGTGACACGAATCCCCCGGAATCCGGGGGAAACGCGTGCGGGGGAGGTCGGGGGGTGACAGGAGGTGCGCCAGGGGCTACAGTTCTCTCGTGGCAACGAACACGGCACGAATTCTCGTAGTACGAAAGCGCGCTCGCTGACGCACACCGTCACCGGCGCGCTCCCTCCTACCCACCCGGGTGTGGAGGGTTTTTCATTGGGAAGCGCAAGAACCGATCCGAAGGCAGGGAACAACAGATGGGTGAGCAGATCACCGGAGCCGAGAGCCTGGTCAAGTCCCTCGAGGCGGCCGAGGCGGATGTGGTCTTCGGTATCCCCGGCGGCGCCATCCTGCCGGCCTACGACCCGCTGATGGACTCCACGAAGGTCCGACACATCCTGGTTCGCCACGAGCAAGCAGGCGGACACGCGGCGGAAGGGTACGCAGCGGCCACCGGCCGGGTAGGCGTGTGCATGGCCACCAGCGGCCCGGGTGCCACGAACCTGGTGACCCCCATCGCCGATGCCCACATGGACTCGGTGCCGATGGTTGCCATCACCGGCCAGGTGCCCAGCGCGGCCATCGGAACCGACGCATTCCAAGAGGCCGACATCCGCGGCATCACCATGCCCATCACCAAGCACAACTACCTGGTGACGAACCCCGACGAGATCCCGCAGGCGGTCGCGGAGGCCTTCCACCTCGCCGCATCCGGCCGACCCGGTCCAGTGCTGGTCGATGTGTCCAAGGACGCACTGCAAGCCACCACCGAGTTCCATTGGCCGACCGAAGTCAATATGCCCGGATACCACCCCACTACCCGTCCGCATTCCAAGCAAATCCGCGAGGCGGCTCGCGCCATCCTTGCTAGCCGGCAGCCGGTGCTTTATGTCGGTGGCGGGGTGATCCGGGCCGGTGCCACCCAGTCGCTACGTCGATTCGCGGAACTGACGGGTATCCCCGTGGTCACCACGCTCATGGCTCGCGGCGCCTTCCCCGACTCCCATCCGCAGCACCTCGGGATGCCCGGCATGCACGGGACGGTCGCTGCGGTGGGCGCGCTGCAAAAGTCCGATCTGCTCATCACGCTCGGCGCTCGATTCGATGATCGCGTGACCGGGAAGCTCTCCACCTTCGCGCCGCGCGCGTCGGTTATCCACGCCGATATCGATCCTGCGGAGATCGGCAAGAACAGGCACGCCGATATCCCGATCGTCGGCGATCTTGCCGAAGTCATTCCCGAGCTCGTGACTGCAGTGGAGGCCGAACTCGGTGAGGGTGCCGCGCCCGACTACGCCGACTGGTGGGGTCAGTTGAATCGTCTGCGTGAGACATATCCGTTGGGCTACGACCTCCCCGACGACGGAAGCCTGTCCCCCCAGTACGTGATCGAGCGGCTCGGCAAGATCTCCGGCCCCGACTCGATCTACGCCGCCGGAGTGGGACAGCATCAGATGTGGGCTGCGCAGTTCATCGGATACGAGCACCCAGGGACCTGGCTCAACTCCGGGGGTCTGGGCACGATGGGGTACGCCGTTCCGGCGGCGATGGGTGCCAAGGTCGGGCGGCCGGACACCACCGTGTGGGCGGTCGATGGCGACGGTTGCTTCCAGATGACCAATCAGGAACTAGCCACCTGTGCCATCAACAACATTCCGATCAAGGTTGCGCTCATCAACAACTCGAGCCTGGGCATGGTTCGACAATGGCAGACGCTGTTCTACAACGAGCGTTACTCCAACACCGATCTGCACTCGCACTCTTTCCCGGATTTCGTGAAGTTGGCGGAGGCCTACGGCTGCCATGGTCTGCAAGCCACCAGTGCAGACGATGTCGACTCGGTCATCGAGAAGGCGCTAGGAATGAACGACGCCCCCGTAGTCATCGATTTTCGTGTCCATAAGGACGCCATGGTGTGGCCGATGGTCGCGGCGGGAACGAGCAACGACGACATCATGGTGGCCCGCGCCATGGCTCCTGAGTGGGGAAGTGACGACTGATGTCCCGACATACGCTGTCCGTACTGGTCGAGGACAAGCCCGGCGTGCTGGCGCGCGTAGCGAGCCTGTTCTCTCGCCGAGGGTTCAATATCGAATCCCTGGCTGTCGGCCCAACGGAGTTGCCCGAAGTCTCGCGCATGACCATCGTCGTCAACGTGGATCGGCTTCCGCTCGAGCAGGTGACCAAGCAGTTGAACAAGTTGATCAACGTCTTGAAGATCGTGGAACTCGAGGAAGACACCTCCGTCCAACGCGAGATCATGCTGGTCAAGGTCAAAGCCAATCTCGACACCCGCTCTCACATTCTCGAGACGGTCCAGTTGTTCCGCGCGAAGGTGGTCGACGTCAGTAATGACGCGGTCACCATCGAGGCCACCGGTGCGCACGACAAACTCGAAGCCCTGCTGCGCGTTCTCGAGCCCTTCGGTGTGACGGAATTAGTGAAGTCCGGGCTGGTTGCAGTGGGCCGCGGTTCGCGGTCGATCAGCGAGCGCTCGTTGCGTCCCGTAGACCGCTCAGCGTGACCATCGAGGGCCACCGATAACCTTCCGACCACCCATCCACCAAGGAGTGAGCCACCGTGGCTGAAATGTTCTACGACGACGATGCAGACCTGTCGATCATCCAAAACCGGAAAGTAGCCGTCATGGGCTTCGGCAGCCAGGGCCACGCGCATGCGTTGTCGCTGCGCGATTCCGGGGTCGACGTACGGGTTGGTCTGCAAGAGGGTTCACGTTCGCGCGCCAAGGCGGAGGAGGATGGCCTACGGGTCGTCGATCCAGCCACGGCCGCTGCGGAAGCGGACGTCATCATGGTGCTCGTGCCTGATCCGGCGCAAAAGAAGCTGTACGCCGAGGCAATCGAACCGAACTTGAAGGACGGCGATGCGCTGTTCTTCGCCCACGGGTTCAACATCCGTTTCGGCTTCGTCAAGCCCCCGGCCAACGTGGATGTGTGCATGGTGGCACCGAAGGGCCCCGGTCACTTGGTGCGCCGGGAGTACGTCGCAGGCCGCGGCGTGCCCGTTTTGGTCGCGGTCGAGCAGGACGCCACAGGCAATGCTTGGCCGCTGGCCCTGTCCTACGCGCGCGCCATCGGCGGACTGCGAGCAGGTGGCATCAAGACCACCTTCACCGAGGAGACTGAGACGGACCTCTTCGGTGAGCAGGCGGTGCTGTGCGGTGGGGCGAGCCAACTGGTCATGTACGGGTACGAGACTCTCGTCGAGGCCGGCTACCAGCCCGAGGTCGCGTACTTCGAATGCCTGCACGAGCTGAAGCTGATCGTGGACCTGATGTACGAGGGCGGTATCGCCAAGCAGCGTTGGAGCGTCTCGGACACCGCGGAGTACGGCGACTATGTCTCCGGTCCGCGGGTTGTGGATCCGCGTGTGAAGGAGAACATGCAGGCCGTACTCGCGGACATCAAGAACGGTGCGTTCGCCCAGCGCTTCATGGACGATCAGGAAGCCGGTGGCCCTGAGTTCAAGGCGTTGCGGGAGAAGGGTGAAAAGCACCCCATCGAGGCGGTCGGTCGTCAACTGCGCAAGTTGATGAGTTGGGTGAAGAACGACGACGACTACGTCGAAGGCACGGCCGCGCGCTAGGGCGCTCGACAACGCAGATGCCGGGCAAAGCCGGGGACACCAAGACCTGTGTTTCCTGCGGCCGGGAGATGGCCTGGCGTAAATCCTGGGAACGAAACTGGGACGAGGTCAGGTACTGCTCGGATGCTTGTCGCAAGCGCAAGGTGACCGCGGTAGACCGCGACCTGGAGAAGTCGATCCTGGCGCTGCTCGATCGTCGTAGTCGTGGGGCGAGCATCTGTCCGAGTGAAGCGGCCAAGGAAGTCGGCGATGATGAGTGGCGTTCCTTGATGGAGCCAGCACGTCGGGCGGCGCGTCGACTCGTGGAGGCGGGTAACGTCGAGATCACCCAAAAGGGCAAGGTTGTGGATCCATCCACGGCCAAGGGACCTATCCGCATCAGGAAGGCGTAACGATGGCCGTGCTGCTGCCGAATCCGCCGAGCGTGGAGCAATCGGATCCTGCGGGCGTCATCGAATGGGTGAGCACGCACCTTGGAGACCTCGCTGCAGGAGATGCGCAAGCTGCACCCACCCGCGGTGGGCAAACAGCGGCCGATACGGCCCTGCAGGCCTTCGATGTCTCCGGATATGCGCGCCGACGCAACAACGTGCTGCCGCAATCGCGCCGCGGTGCTTCGCGGTTGTCCGCCTACATCCGTCACGGCTTGCTGCCGCTTCCGCGGGTTTGGGCCCATGTGGCCGATGGACCCCGGGACGATGCCGAGAAGTTCCGCGATGAGTTGCTATGGCAGGAATATGCCCGCCACCTGTACGCCCGACTCGGTACGGCCACGCGACGCTCCCTGCGGTTCGTGGTGGACGAGGACGCCGCTCGACCAGAGCACAACCCGTGGGACGTGCAAGCCGCCTGCCTGCAAGAGTCATGGCGTGAGTTGGTCGATACCGGCTACTTGACCAATCAGGCGCGGATGTGGCTGTCCTCGCATTGGGCCGTGCGGCACCGGTGGGGGTGGCGTGATGGGGAGGATCTGTTCTTCCGTCACCTGTTGGATGGTTCGCGCGCGGCTAATCGAGCTGGTTGGCAATGGACCAGTGGTGCATTGACCGGCAAGCCCTACGGCTTCTCACGTTGGCAGGTCAACAAGCGTGCACCGCAGTTGTGCGAGCGGTGTCCGCTCAATAGCGCCTGTCCGATCGAGGACTGGCCCGAGGACCTGCCTCCGGAGCAGCGGGCGATGACCGATTCGCGGATGCGGCGAGATGAGGATCCCGAGGCGACCGGAGGACCGAGTGCGGTGCAACGGACCGAGACACCTGATTCGGTCTGGTTGACGGCCGAGAGCCTGGGTCTTGAGGACCCAGCGCTGACGGCGCACCCGGATCTTCCCGTGGTATTCGTCTTCGACGACGCACTCCTGCGCCGGCTTCGCCTAGCGTTCCCGCGGCTGGTGTTCTTGGCCGAGACGCTCGCCGAGATCGGTGAGCAGCGTGATCTGCGGCTGGTTCGTGGTGATCCCGTGGACGTCCTGGCGGACTACTCGCCGGCTGCGACCTTCGCACCGGTGCCCGGCTGGCACCGCATCACTGCGCGTCGACCACCGGCGGAAATCCACCCGTGGCCGTGGCTGCGGCGCCCGCACGGTGGATCCGTGACGTCCTTCACGGCGTGGTCCAAGTCACGAGGCAATCGCCGCTGAATGCGAACCACGCGCGCGCCGGTAGGATCGCGCGGTGCCTAAAACCCGCGTGTTGATCGCCGAAGAGCTGTCCCCTGCAACCGTCGAGGCTCTCGGGCCCGACTTCGAGATCGTGCGATGCGATGGAGCGAACCGTGAGGAGTTGCTGCCGGCCATCACCGATGTCGATGCGATCTTGGTGCGCTCGGCCACGAAGGTCGACGCCGAGGCCATCGGGGCTGCGCAGAACCTGAAGGTGATCGCGCGGGCGGGCGTGGGACTCGACAACGTCGATGTGAAGGCAGCCACCCAGGCCGGGGTCATGGTGGTCAATGCACCCACCTCCAACATCGTCAGCGCCGCGGAACTCGCGGTCGGGCTGCTGCTGGCCAGCGCGCGCAACATCGTCCCGGCGAACTCCGCACTCCATCGTGGTGAGTGGAAGCGATCCAAGTACACCGGTGTCGAGGTCGCGGACAAGACCGTCGGCATCGTCGGACTCGGCCGGATCGGCATCCTGGTGGCGCAGCGGCTCGCGGCCTTCGGCGTCAACCTCATCGCCTACGACCCGTACGTCCAGCCGGCCCGCGCGGCCCAGTTGGGCGTGCGGATGGTGACGCTCGATGAGTTGCTCGCCGAATCGGACTTCATCACCGTCCATCTGCCCAAGACCCCCGAGACCGTCGGCCTCATCGGTGAGGATGCACTGTCGAAGGTGAAGCCGACCGTCCACATCGTCAACGCCGCCCGCGGCGGCATCATCGACGAAGCGGCCTTGTTCACGGCGATGTCCGAGGGCCGGGTTGCCGGTGCCGGGTTGGATGTCTACGCCTCCGAACCGTGCACCGATTCGCCCTTGTTCACCCTGGAAAACGTCGTTGCCACCCCCCACTTGGGTGCCTCCACCGATGAAGCACAGGAAAAGGCCGGCATCGCAGTTGCCAAGTCCGTTCGCCTCGCGCTTGCCGGTGAACTCGTACCTGATGCCGTCAACGTGCAGGGCGGTCAGATAGATGAGGACGTCAAGGCCCTCTTGCCGCTGGCCGAGCAAATCGGAGCCGTCGCCTGCGGCTTGGCGAGTGCCGCGGTCGAGCGGGTAGACATCGAGGTGCTCGGAGACATCGTCGAACATGACGTTCGGGTGCTGGAGCTGTCCGCACTGAAGGGCGTATTCCAGATGCTCGTGCACGATCCGGTGTCCTACGTCAATGCGCCGGTCTTGGCCGAACAGCGGGGCGTGGAGGTGGCGCTGACCACCGACGCGACAAGCGGCGATCACCGCTCACTGCTGCGGGTGATGCTTACGCTGACCGACGGATCCAAGGTGTGCGTCGGCGGAACCGTCGCCGGCCCGCGGCATCAGGGCAAGATCGTGGAGGTCGACGGATTCGATGTCGACGTGCCGCTCACCGAATACCTGGCTTTCTTCCGCTACCACGACAAGCCAGGCGTTGTGGGCATCGTCGGGCGGCTGCTCGGAGATGCCGGAATCAACATCGGTGGCATGCAGGTCAGCCGGGATGACACCGATCACGCTCTCATTGTGCTCAGCGTCGACTCGCCGATTCCCGGTGACATCGTCGACACCATCACCGAGCAGATCGGCGCCCACTCCGGGCGCTTCGTAGCCCTTTCCGCGTGATCGAATCCCGAGTTCGCTCGGGATTGGCATGGGCGTTCGTCGCCGTCTTCCTGTGGTCCTTCACGGTGCCCTTGACGAAGGTCGCCGTCGAAGGGTTCTCGGCGGTATTCACGGCAACAGGACGCGCCGTTATCGCCGGGGTCATCGCCGCGATCGTGCTTTGGGTCCGGCGGGTGCCGCCACCGCCGAGGCACCTGTGGCGCCCGCTGGCGTACGTGATGCTCGGGACGGTCTTCGGCTGGCCGATCTTGATGGCCATCGCGTTGAACTCGACTACGGCTGCGCACGCCTCGGTCATCGCGGCCTTCTTGCCACTGGCCACGGCTATCTTCGCCGTGGCTATCGCCCACGAGCGAGTGACGCGCACTTTCTGGCTCGCGGCCAGCGTCGGAACCATCGCCGTGATCGGCTTTTCGCTGAGCCGGGGTGGGGTGGGGCCCGGTTCCTTGCTGGCCGACGTGCTGTTGATCCTCGGAGTGGTGGCGGCGAGCTTGGGTTACGTGTTCGGGGTCGATGCCACGCGTTCGTTGCCCGGTTGGCAGGTGGTCTCGTGGGTGGTGGTGGCCGCACTGCCGATCACTATCCCGGTGAGTGCCTACCTGTGGCTGTTCGCGGACGGTGTGCGTTCACCCGACGGTACGCAATGGTCGGCCCTGGTCGTCCTGGGTCTTTCATCGATGTACCTGGGCTTCTTTGCGTGGTACCGCGGGTTATCGCAGGCCGGAACCGCCTACGGCGGTCAGGTTCAGCAACTGCAGGTCTTGTTGAGTTTGCTGTGGTCGGCGTTGTTGCTGGGTGAGGCCGTTACCTGGGTGACCATCCTCGCCGCCGTGGTGGTCGTCGGTGCGGTGGCCTGGGCGCAACTATCGCGCGGGAAGAACCCGATCGTCGCGCCCGAGGAATAATCAAGGTGATTGTTCGTGCCATCGGGACATGAGCACTGCGGCTAGCAGGCCTAGAACGAACACGATCGCTGCGCCGGCGAAGTAGGTTTCGGCTGCTGCGAGTTCGAAGGCCGATCGGATACCCGATTCGATGCTCTCTCGTTGGCTTGCCGGTTCGCTCGCCGCTGCCGCGAGCGCGGATTGCACCGAGCCGCTATCCGCACCGTTCACGGCCTGTTCGCGACCGCTGAAGGTGGAGGAAAGGACCGTACCCAAGATAGCGACACCGAAGGAGGCTCCGAGGAAGCGCGAGAGCATGCTCGTGCCCGAGGCCGTTCCGGTCAGCTTCTCCGGCAGCGCATTCAAGATGACGACCGATCCCAGGGGCACGCTGAAGCCCCAGCCGATACCGCTGACGCAGGTCGCCAGGATGACTAGGCCAACCGATCGTTGGCTGCTGGTGATCGCCAGGATGAGGAAGCCGGCCAACATGAACAGCAAGCCGACATCGAGCGCTCGTGCGGTACCCCAACGCTTCGCGAGTTTCGGGCTCAGGCGCGAAGTCACCCAGAAGACCAAGGCGAAGGGGATTAACGCGAGCCCGACCGAGAGGGCGTCCAAGCGTTCGATCGCATCGAGGTGCTGCGGGACCAAGAACAGTGTTCCAGTGAAGGAGACATAGGTGACGAACAATGCGAGGGCTGCACCTGCCACCGCGGGGTAGCGCAGCACGTCGAAATGGAACATCGGGCTGGGAGTGTGCATCTCCCACAGGGCGAACAGCGCGAGGATCAACAAGCCGACGGCTCCGACAGCGAGAACGACAGGGTTCGTCCAGCCGTAGCGCGGAGCTTCGATGATCGCCCCGAGGAGCATCGTGAATCCGATGACGGACAACACGGCCCCGGGGATATCGAGTTTCTCCTGAGCGTTGCCGCGTACATCGGGGATCGTGCGGATGCCGATGAGAACGACGACGGCCATGAACGGCACGTTCACCAGAAAGATCCAGTGCCAGTCCAAGAACTGGATCAAGGTGCCACCCAGGATCGGCCCGGCGGCCAGTCCTGCGGCGCCGGCGGTGGCCCAGACGCCGATCGCCTTGGCCCGTTCGGCGGGTGCGAAGAGTCCGGAGATGAGAGACAGGGCCGGGGTCAGCAGCATGGCGGCACCGATCCCCATCACCACACGGGCTCCGATGAGCGTGCCGATGTTGGGGGAAAGCCCGGCCAGCAACGAGCCGATGCCGAATGCGCTGAGCCCGCTAAGGAACACCAACTTTCGACCGAACCGTTCACCGAGTGCACCGCCGAGGAGCAGTAGTCCGGCGAGTGCGATGTTGTAGGCGTCCATCACCCATTGCAGGGCGGAGGTGGACGCGCCGAGTTCGGTGCCGATGCTCGGCAGCGCGACGTTGGTGATCGTGATGTCAGTGGCTACGAAGAAGCCGGCGACGGCGATGACGACGAGTGCGGCGCCCTTGCTGCTCCGGCCCCCTTGGGGTTCAGCGGAACTCGGCACCGCCACCGCGGTCGATGCCGCGGGATGTGCGTGGGTGCCCAGGATGTGCATCAACGCTCCCGTTGAGCCCTATTCACGGCGCTGATAATGCCCTTCAAGGAAGCGGTCGTAATGGAGGGATCGATACCGACACCCCAGAGCACCTGGTCGGCTACCGCGCATTCCAGATACGCCGCGGCGCGGGCATCCCCGCCCGCGCTCATGGCGTGCTCGGCGTAGTCCAGGACTCGAACGTCGATCCCATGGCTGGCCAGGGCCTGGCAGAAGGCAGCGACCGGTCCGTTGCCCGCACCGGTGAGGGAGATGTCGTTGCCGTCGTCGGTCATGGTGACGGCCACGGTCGTTTCACCGTCGACCGCGGAATCTTGTTGCACGGACGTGAGTGCGAAGCGTCCCCAGGGAGCATCCGGGTTGGGCAGGTACTCGTCGTAGAAGCAGGACCACATCTCCTCCGGTGACACTTCGCCACCCTCGGAGTCGGTGATGTGTTGCACGACCTGGGAGAACTCGATTTGCAGCCGGCGGGGCAGGTCGAGGTTGTGCTCGGTGCGCATCACGTAGGCGACACCACCCTTGCCCGATTGGGAGTTCACGCGGATCACGGCTTCGTAGGTCCGGCCGACATCCTTGGGATCGATCGGCAGGTACGGGACCGCCCAGCGGAAGGAGTCCACCTCGGCGCCGGCAGCCTGCGCATCCGAAGCCATCGCGTTCAGGCCCTTGTTGATGGCGTCTTGGTGGGAGCCGGAGAACGCCGTGTAGACGAGATCACCGCCGTAGGGGTGGCGCTCGTGGACGGGGATCTGATTGCAGTACTCGACCGTGCGGCGGATGTGATCGATATCGGAGAAGTCGATCTGCGGATCCATGCCCTGGCTGAAGACGTTCAGGCCGAGGGTCACCAGGCACACGTTGCCGGTGCGCTCGCCGTTGCCGA
>CAZJYN010000057.1:0-10447 GCA_964550285.1 uncultured Rubrivirga sp. | reverse complement strand
TGGCCTTCCCGTCGATCGCTTTCGCCGACCGGCCGGCGGGTGCGGAGTTCTATGCCGGTGAGCGGTCCAGTGTGAATTGGCGCCCGGCCGGAATGGCCGGTGGCCCCGTGGCGTGGTCGCGGCGCTTGGGTAATGCAGCGCGGCGGCGGGTGGGAGGCCCACCGGCCACGCTCATCGATATCGGCGGTGCGTTGCTGCCCGGGGACTTCGATCTACCTGCTCGGCGCCCCGTGGTCGCCTATCTGCCCGTGGCATCCGCCGGTGGACCTCGGGCGTGGCCGCTGGACTTGACGGCCTGGGACGAGGCGCTAGCCGAAACCTGCTACCTACTAGCCGGAGGCGATATCCAGGAGTCCATCCCCACCAGGTTGTGGGGATCCATCCGCGACACCCGCGCCGTCCCACTGGCCACGATCTTGGATAGGGCGCAACTGGTCATCACCGATGATCCAGCACTTATCGACACCGCCGGACAATCGCTGGTGTTCCGCCCCGACGAAGGTGCCGCCCGGTATCTGCTGCCGCCACTGCCAGCGGGCTACCCGGTGATCGAGAGCACGGGGTCACTCGTCGCGGCGGTGCGCGATGCACTTGATGAGAAGGCACCGCGATGACCCAGATCGTCATCTGCGCGAACAACATCGACGAACTCGGCGGCGCCCAACGGGTGGTGCACCTGCTGGCAGATGGCTTCCACCGACGAGGTCACGAGGTCACGGCGGTCGGCGTCACTCCGTACGAACCAGCCCACCCGATGCCCGGTGGGTTCGACCGGCGGGTGCTGATGCCCGATGTGTGGCCCAAGAAGAGCGCGCAGACCGAGCGGATCCGCGCCAATCTGCGAGCTACGGCCGTTTCCCAGCTAGTCGAACTGCTGCGCACGAAAGGGCACGAGCCGGGCGTGATCATCACCGCCCAGGTCTGGTCGATGGAGATCCTCGCCGACGCACTGGCGGTGTTGAATCCGGCGGCCCGCGCTCGCTGGAAGGTCATCGGTCAGTACCACGGCTCCTTCGCGGCAGCAGCCAGCGGACGCGACCTCGCTCGCGTGCAACGCTCCTACCAGGACGTCTCGATCTTCACCGCTCTCAGCGTCGAAGATGCGGTTGCCTTCACTGCAGCGGGCCTGCGCAACATGCGCTCGATGCCGAACCCACTGGCTTTCTGGCCGGCACAGCCGGCAGAGCTTTCCTCGGACGAACCAACGCTTACCTACCTAGGCCGCCTATCGCAGGAGAAGGGCGTCGATCTGTTGATCGATGCGTGGAGCCTGCTGGCCGACCGGCATCCGAACTGGCGTCTTCGCATCGTGGGTGATGGGCCGCAGGCTGCGCAGTTGCGCGACCAGGCCTCGTTGCTAGCTGGGGCCGAGCGGATCGATTGGTTGCAGCCGACGGCCGATCCTGCATCGGTGCTAATGGACAGCGAGTTGGTGGCGGTGCCCTCGCGCACCGAAGGATTGCCGCTCGTGATCGCCGAAGCCGGTGCGTGCGGTGTGCCCGTCGTCGCGACCGACTGCTCAAGCGGAGTGCGGCAACTGGTGGGCACCTGGGGTCGGCTCGCGCCTAGGGAGGATTCACGGGCGCTGGCCAGCGTCTTGGATGTGGCCATGAGCGAGCCCGCGTGGCGACGTGAAGCCGGTGCGCGCGCCCGCGAGGAGATGCATCGCTACCGGCTGGATGTCGTCCTGGATTCCTGGGAGGCCTTGATAGCGCGGGTGTTGCAGTAGCCGCTACAGATGCTCGTTGGCGCGGGTGAGGTCCTCCTCGAAATCGACCTCCACCGCGAACATCTCACCGATATCGACCGGGGTCACCTGCATGTCATCGTGTTCGATGGCCAACTCGATGCCGCGCTCGAAGTAGTCCGACTCGGCACAGTCGGCCAATCGCGCGATCAACGCCGGCTTGTCGGTCGAAGCGACGAAGTTGATCCCCACTGCCTCCCCGCGGGCGTCGATCACCTGCTTGGACAACTGTGCAACGAAGCCGTCGTCGTTGACGGTGTACTTGACCTCTTCCTCGGCTACGGCTGCGGTGTTGACGCAGATGAAACTGCGGTCCTCCTCCATCAGGTGACGCACCGATTGCAGGACGGCTGGATCGAAGACCACATCACCGTTCATCCACAACACACCGCCCTCGGCGGATAGGCGTAGGGCCTTCAGCAGGCTGCGGTTGGTGTTCGTTTGGTCGTAGGCCTCGTTGTAGATGTACAGGACATCAGGGAAGGCCTCCAAGATCAGATCGAGTTTGAAGCCGACCACGGTGGTGATCCTTAGGTCCTCGGGGAAAACCGAATGCAGGTTCTCGATCTGCTGTTGCATGATCGTGCGCCCATCGCTCAGCGGGGTGAGGGGCTTGGGGAACGGGCGCCCGAGGCGGGTCCCCATCCCGGCCGCGAGGATGACTGCCTGAGTGTTCATGACGTCCCCTCACTGACGACGCGCACGCGGGTGAGTGCGCGCAGGGCGGTGTCGTGCTCGTCCATCGCACGTTGCATCTGGGTCCAGAAGCGCTCGGTGCTCTCACCGGGTGCTAGATCGTCGAAGTAGTGATGGCGCATCGCGATCCTGGCTTGCTGTTGATGATCACCGGTGGTCACCACCGATAGTTCGCTGGCCAAATCACCGATGTTCGTGGAATCCACCACGTAGGCCGCTTCCGCGAGCGGTGATTCCGCGCGAAGCGCATCGTGATCCGATCGACGGTCGGTGAGGATGATCGGTGCCCCGGGGCGCAGGTACAAGAAGTCGAGGGTTACCGATGAGACGTCGGCTACCAGGATGTCGGTGCTGCGGATGACGCCGAGCATGTCCGCCTCCACCAAGACCACGTGACCGGCACCCGGCTCGGCTCTCGCGGCTGCCTCCATCGCATGGACGATCGTCTGGTGTCCGGTGCGGATACCCGGGTCATCGGAAGTGATCACGCGTGGATGCGGCTTGTAGACCACCCGGGCATTCGGCTGCGCGAGGAGCGCCTGGATGATCTGCGGTCCGTAGCGATCCACCGAGGAGTAGTTGTTCGCGTCGTCCTCACCCTCCCAGGTAGGGGCGTAGGTGTAGGTAGTGCGGGTCGACTCCGGTAGGGCAGGTCGTACCTCGAGGTCGAGTTGCGGGCGACCAACCCGTACTAGGTGGGAGGAATCGAACCAGGCGATGGCCGCACGATGGCGATCGATCGCTGCCTGTCCGGCGACGAACACTTTGTCGTAAGCCTTCGCTTGGTTGCTGACCATGCAGATCTTGTCGCTTTCCCCGTGGTTGACATGGATGTGCACCGCCCGCTGGAAGGACAGCGCCTGGAAGTTCGTCCAACCGTTGTTGACGTACACCACCGCCCGGAAGTCGGCGCGGTCCAACAGCGCCATCAGGTTCTCGTAGCGGGGCACGAGGACCACTCGCAGGCTGGTGCGTGACTTCAGGGCGTTGTAGGCATCGACCTGGCGCACGATGACGAGTGTGCGCACGCTGGTGTTCTGCTCGAAGACCGGCAGCCATTGGGTGAGTTGGTACAACTTGGGCGGCCCATCGGGGAAGTACAAGGCGATGTCCGCATTGGGTATGTCCTCGAGGGTGAAGCCCTCGGGTTCCACCTGCCCGAATTCGCGCATGCGTCGGGCCACGGAGCGGGCCGCGCGCTTACCTTGGCGGCTCAGCCAGGAGTCGGTCGCGGGGGTAGCAGGCACAGTTGGCCTATCGTAAAGGTCGTGCGCTCCCTCTGGGAGCACCGTCAGGTGCTCCGCATGTTGGTCTTGCGGGACCTGCAAAAGAAGTACACCCGGTTCCGACTGGGCTACTTATGGACGCTGCTCGAGCCACTGGGCATGAGCCTGGTGTTGTGGCTGGTGTTCTCGGTACTGCTCGGTGCGCGCGCGCTGGGCCTGCAGCCCTACCTGCTGTTCTTGTCCGTCGCGATCTTGCCTTGGTGGTGGTTCTCGACCGGTATCGGCGCATCCACCCGCATCTGGCGGCGAACGGGCGGGCAGCTTCGGATCAGCACGTTGCCGACCCAACTATGGGTCATGCGCACGATGCTCGTGTCCTTGGTCGAGTTCGTGTTCTCACTGCCGGTGATCTTGCTCGGCATCGCGCTGACAGGTTTCCTGCCAGGTGCACTGATCGTGCTGTTCCCAGTGGGGATCCTCGTGCAGTTCCTGCTCATGTACGGGCTGGCGCTACTCATCGCTTCGGCGTCGGTGGCATTCCCGGACGTCGCCCGTTTGGTGCGTATCGTGCTGCGGGCCATGTTCTACCTCTCACCGGTGCTGTACTCGGTGTCGAACATCCCCGCCGGAGCGCAGTTCATCGCGTCGTTCAACCCACTCGTCGGTGTGCTCGGTTTGTACCGAATCGGTTGGTGGCCCGAGGAGGCATCCTCGGTGGTCGGCTACGGCATCTCCCTGGGTCTATGCCTAGTGATCTTCGTTGCCGGGCTACTCACCTTCAAAAAGCTCGAACCTCGCATCCTGAAGGAGGTGTGAGGTGGCACTGGTACGGATAGACCCGGACCTCGATTGCGTCGTGGAGTTCGACAACGTCACGATGCGGATGCCGCGTCGTCGGCGGCGGCGGGGTAGTGGTCGCCGTCAACGCCTGCGTCGGATCGCCGGTGAAGTCCGGCGCGAGGAGATCGAGCTCCTCAGCGATATCTCTTTTCGGATCGAACCCGGGGAGTCGGTGGCGATCGTCGGGCCGAAGGGTCCGGCTCGTCAGGCGCTGTTGCGCTTGGTGTCAGGGACGTTGCGTCCGGACTCGGGAACGGTGCGCCGCAGTGAACCCATCGTCCCGATGATCGAGGTGGCTCGCGCGTTCGCTCGCATGTACACGATCCGTCAGAACATCTATATCGTCGGCGGCTTACTGGGGATGACACCACAGGACATCGAGCAACACCTGCCCGCCATCGCCGAACGCTCCGGCGTGAGCAACATGCTCGGCCGGTACATGAACGTGGCGCCGCCGATCGTCCGACAGAAGCTGGCCTGGAGCATCGCGATGTCCGTCGATGCGAACGCCTATGCGATCGATCAGACCCTGGTGGTTGGTGACAAGGCGTTCCGGCAGGAAGCCTGGACGCACGTGGACAACCTGCGCAAGCAGGGCGCGACATTCATCATCTCCTCCGATAGCCCCAAGCAGTTCCGCCGTTTCTGCGATCGCGCGCTGTACATCGCCGACGGTCGGGTGATCTCCGACACCACCGTGCCGGAAGCGCTTTCCGCGATGCGCGCGGCCCGACAGGCCGCGCGAGAGTCCGATGAGGCGGGCGGCTCGCAATAGGCTGTCGGCCATGTCCGAGGCGGTGCCTACACCCCTGCTTCCACGGGCATCGGCTATCCCGAGCGACGGCGTGCTGTTGCATGTTGGGGTTCACAAGACCGGAACCACGGCCATCCAGGCAGCGCTCGCCGATGCCCGACCCGATTTGCTCACCCACGGCGTCCGTTACCCGGGGAAGCTCCAGGCGCAGCACCGCGCGGCCCTTGCCCTCCTCGGCCGACCCTGGGGATGGAACTCCCGCGGCGGATCTGTGATGGATCGCCGCCACTTCGATGCGCTGGTTCGACGATCGGCCAAGCACGACGGCCGGGTGGTGATCAGTAGCGAGTTCTTCTGCGAAGCGCCGGAGGACAAGGCGAAGGAGACCGTCGAAGCCCTCGGCGGTGCGCAGAAAGTGACGGTGCTCGTCACGCTGCGTAACCTCGGCAAGCTGCTCCCCTCCTCCTGGCAGCAGTACCTGAAGTACGGCCTGACCACCCCCTACGAGAAGTGGCTCGAGGATGTATTCGCCACCCCCGGCTCCTCGAAGATCTCACCGACTTTCTGGCGACGCCACGATCACGGTGAGGTACTGACCAGGTGGGCGGGCGCGGTCGGTGCGCAGAACGTCAACGTCCTCGTCCTCGAGGGAGTCGACCGCAGCGCGCAATTTCACACCTTCGCGCAGTTGTTGGGTGTTCCCGAGGAGGTCCTCGTCTCGCGCAAGGACCTGACCAGCAATCGCTCGATGACAGCTGCCGAAGCCGAGTTGCTCGTGCGGTTGAACAAGCGCGTGAAGAAGCAGATGCAGTGGACGGACTACGTGCGGTTGGTCCGACGAGGTGTGGCACTTCGCATGGTCGAAGGCCGCGAACCGGATCCCGGTGAACCCACCTTGGTCACTCCCGACTGGGCGCTGGATGCCGCCGCGCTCGAGGGCGCCAAGTCGGTGCAGACGATCAAGGAACTCGGCGTGAACGTGTACGGCGATCTGGATGCCCTCGCGGTGCGCGTGCCTTCTTCGAAGGACCAGGACACCCCGGTCACCGACTTGCCGATCGATGCAGCAGTGGCCGCCGTTGCTGCTGTCATCGAAGCCAGCAAGGAAGAACCGACCGCGCGTGAACTCGCCGGCCGGACATGGCGTCAAGCCCGCAAGGACGGGTTCGCCTCATTGCTGCGGAAAACCGACTCGTGACCGGCGGGACGTCCGTCATCGAGGTGGGCGCCGGCTCGCTGGACGTCACCGAAGGTGTCGTGCCGCAACTGCAGGCTGTGGAGGCGGCCCTGGAAACCGCGGCGGAGTCCGGGGATCGTGTCGTGATCATCGCGGCGGATCTCATCACCGCGAAAAGCGCATTGGCACCTATCGACGATGATCCATTCGCACCTTCCAGTGTCCTCGTCGCCGCCGATTCCCAGGGCGATCTCGTGGTGCGCCATCACACCGTCCTTTCAGGCGCAACCTCCTTCTACGAGACCGCCGACCCCACCCACCGCAGCGTCGGTGCACTCGTAATCGCGCCCGTCGATGCGAACGCAGCAGGCACGGCAATCGCCGAACTGCGCCAAGGCGTCGACGGCGGGTTCGTGCGCGTTACCGATACCGAGATCGTCGAAGCACTCGTGATCGCGCTGGTGCGCAGCCAGATCTCCCTTCGCGCCATCGAGATCGTGGACGTGCCCTGGTTTCGATCCCCGGCGGATCCAGCGCAGGCGAGGAAGGCCACCTCGGCGATCTCCGAGGCGCGCGTGCGCGGGTTGCTCGCCAACCGGGTGGACGACGGCTTTTACTCCACGTTCGTCGTACGCAAGGCCTCCAAGCCCTTGACCAGATTGGCCCTGCGGTCAGGGCTCAGCCCCAACACCATCACCGGTATCTCCTTCGCCATCGGCCTGGCGGCGGCTGCTTGCTTCGCCACCGGCCAATGGGGCTGGATCCTTATCGGCGCCATCGCACTGCAGGTCAGCTTGATCATCGACTGTGTCGACGGGGAAGTTGCTCGCGCCACCCGCAGGTTCACAGCTCTGGGTGCGTGGCTGGATGCGGCCACCGATCGGGTGAAGGAGTTCGCGGTCTACGGCGGCCTGGCGATCGGCGCATCGGCCATGGGTGCGAACGTGTGGTGGCTGGCCATCACCTTGATCGCGTTGCAAACCACGCGGCACGTCACCGACTACGACTTCGCCAGGATTCAGCGCCTCCGCGAAGCCGAACTCCTCCGAGTGGACATCCGGCAACAAGGCGATGACCGCCAAGCCGCGCGCGGCGGGCTTGCCGGTGCCATGCAGGCATCGGCGCGGATCAATCGACGTTCGGCGGTGCGTTGGATCAAGAAGGTCGTGCATATGCCGATCGGGGAGCGGTGGCTATTGCTCAGCGTGCTCGCCGTGTCGGTGGGACCGGCATGGGCGCTCGGCGGTTTGCTCATCGCGGGTGTCATCGCATTGACCTACGTGCTCGCCGGTCGCATCGCGCGCACGCTCACCTGGTCCGGCGCCACTCCCGGTGGTGGAGCGTGGGTTTTGCGTACCCAACTCGATGCCGGACCACTGGCCGCGGGTCTCGCTCGCGCCATCCCCGCACTGCGGCCCGGCATGCAAGGTCGCTTCGCCTGGAGCGGGCCGGCGCTGCTGCGTGCTATCGAACTCGGCGCGATCGCCTTACTGATCACCCGTGGATCCGCCGACCTCCAACCGCTTGCCTTCTGGCTGCTGTTCGTCATCGCCTACCACCACTACGACACCCTCTACCGATCACTGCAGGGAGCCACGCCACCTCGCTGGCTCACCTGGTTCGGCTTCGGGTGGGACGGCCGGATGATCATCGTCGGCGTCATCACGCTGGTGCTCGGTCTGCAACTCGGCGCTGCTGCATCGAACGCGAGCCTGGCCGTCCTGCTGGCCTGGTTGGCAATATGGTTCGCGGGCGTGGCGTCTATCCAATGGTTGCGGAGCAGTCGATGAGCGAGCAGGACCGCGGGCCCGACGAGCGTCCAGATCGCCCGACGCTCGCGCAGGTGCGCGAGGTCTGTCAGCCCGACGCCGTTCGCATGCGCGCGAACTCCGAACACTGGGTGGCTGACGTCTACCTGCGTGACATCTCCCCCTACCTGACGCGGATCCTGCTGCGAACCTCGATCTCCGCCAACGGCGTAACCGCCTTGATGATCCTCACCGGTGTCGGTGCCGCTGCTGCACTGTTGATTCCCGGACTTCCCGGTGTCTTCCTCGCGGCGATCCTGGGGCAACTGCAGATGCTCTGGGATTGCTGCGACGGCGAGGTCGCTCGCTGGCGAGGGACCTCCTCGCCGAAGGGAGTGTTCCTCGATCGCGTGGGCCACTACCTGACCGAGAGCCTGATTCCCATCGCCCTCGGTCTGCGCGCCGCCGGCTTCCCCGAATCCGGCTGGCTGGACACCCCCTGGCCGCTTATCGGTGCGCTACTCGCTGTGCTGGTCTTGCTCAACAAGGCGCTGAACGACATGGTGCACGTCTCGCGCGCCTACAACGATCTGCCCAAACTCGCCGACGCCAAAGGAGTGGGCACACCGCAAGCCTCGGGTGTGCGGCGCTTGCGCAGCCTGGCTCGCTTCTTCCCGTTCTATCGCGCGTATCACTCCGTGGAGCTCACGCTGCTGGCGCTCATCGCCGGGATCGCCGACGCCTTCATCGGTGATCTCGCCGGCACACAGTTCCTCGTCGCCGCGCTCGCCATCTTCGGTGTGATCACCGTGATCGGCCATTTCCTGACGATCGTCTCCTCGAGCAAGTTGCGCGCATGAGCACCGACATCGGTGTCGTGATCTTGACCATGGGCAAGCGCCCGGAGGACCTGCGCCGTGCCATCGATTCGGTCCTCGTCCAACAAGACGTCGAGGTCGAAGCGATCGTGGTTGGCAACGGCTGGGAGCCGACCGACCTGCCAGCCGGCATCCAAGCGCTCGGTTTGCCGGAGAACGTCGGCATCCCCGCCGGACGCAACGCCGGGGTGCCATACGTGGGTGGTGATCTGCTGTTCTTCCTCGACGACGACGCCTCCTTGCCCGATCCGTACTTCCTGGCCTCCATCAAGGGCCGGTTCGATTCCGATCCGCAGCTCGGATTGATCCAACCGCGCGTGGAGGACCCGACCGGCCTGGAGCCGCCGGGCCGCTGGGTGCCGCGGTTGCGGGTGGGTGATCGCACGCGCTCGGGGCCGGCGACCACCTTGTGGGAGGGCGCGACCGCCATCCGCCGCGCGGCCTTGGATGCGGCCGGAGGCTGGCCCGAGGAGTTCTTCTACGCCCACGAAGGCATCGACCTGGTCTGGCGCGTGTGGGATGCCGGCTACACCTGCTGGTACGCCGGTGACCTCGTGGTGCACCACCCGGTGATCGATCCGGCGCGCCACGAAGAGTTCTATCGGATGAACGCCCGAAACCGCGTTTGGTTGGCGAAGCGGAATCTTCCTGCGCCGCTCGAACCCCTGTATGTCGCAACGTGGTCATTACTTTCCCTTGCTAGGTTGCCGAACCAGCGAGCAAGAAGAGTCTGGCTCGACGGGCTTCGCGAAGGTATCCGCGTAACGCCGAACGATCGGCGACCAATGGCCTGGAGGACGGCGTGGCGCATGACGAAAGCAGGTCGTCCACCGGTGGTGTAGGCCGCCTTTGGAGGGTCGGCCTGGTCGGTGCCGCGATGTGCGCGTCCATCCTCACCGCTCACTCAGCCTTCGCCACGGACACTTTCACGGCACCCGAGTGGACGAGTCCAGTCTGCAGGGAGATAGATCTGAATTTCCCTGGTGGAACTGCCAAGGCAGGGCTAACTCCGGACATGATCGCGGAGGTCGTAGGTGTGCCCGTGTCCACCGAAGGGACACCCGCCGCCCAGACACTGGTAGTTGCCGAACTCGGGGGCTCTGTCGATCAGTCCGTCGTTCGGACGTTCCTTCAGAACTGCGGCTTGAATCCGGCTTCTTGGACCGATGTCTTGGAGCCGGGAGCAAGTAGTCCACCCCTGTCTGGGGAGGCTACGTTGGATTTGACTGTCGTCGCCGGGATTCTTCCCGCAAACACGACTTTGAAGACGGCAACCATCGAGAGCGGTCTCAATCTCGGTGACGGATTGCTCCACGCTGCCAATGTTTGCGGTCTTGTCGGCGACGACCCGTCAGCATGGGACCGATCCCAATTGGATACA
>CAZJYN010000056.1:0-10802 GCA_964550285.1 uncultured Rubrivirga sp. | reverse complement strand
GTGGGTCGCCGGGGACTCGAACCCCGAACCTACGGATTAAAAGTCCGCAGCTCTACCCATTGAGCTAGCGACCCGGACGAGACAGGCTACCGGGAGGCCATCCTCGATCAGCGTGTAGCCGAATCCCATTCGGCTTTCGGCGCTGCCGCATCCAGTTCCTCGAGCGATATTCCCTTCGTCTCCTTCAGGCGAATAACGAACGGGAGTGTCACGATCGAAGCAACGATGAGGAAGTAGGCAGGGGCTACCGGGGTGCCGAAAGCAGTGATCGTCCACGCGGCCACGAGCGGTGCGGTGCCACCGATGATGCCCGATCCGATGTTGTATCCCGTGGCCAAAGCCGAATAGCGGGCACGGGATGGGAACTGTTCACCCACCACCGCCATCAACGGTCCGTAGAAGAGCATCAGGAAAAACAGGGCCACGATGCCTGCGAATACCGCCCAGATCAGCGGGTCGAAGCTGAATACCCATAGCAGCGGGATGGCGAGGAGGATGTAGCCGATGATGCCCGTGATCATCAGGGGTTTTCGGCCGACCTTGTCCGACCACAATCCGAAGAACGGGGTCGCGAAAGCGAACAGCGCCGTCATCAAGGTGACGACCAGGAAGGTCTCCCTGTCATCGATCGGCGAGTATTCCTCGAGGATGTCCGGAACGAAGCCGACGATCACGAAGTACAGCAAGTTGCCGTAGCCGGCGATGATCGCGGTGATGGCGATGGGCTTCGCGAGGTAGCGGAAGGCATAGCGCAGTGGTTGCTTCGGGGCGCTGCCCTCTTCCTGCTCCTTCTCGAAGGCCTCCGATTCCATCATCCGGCGGCGCATGAGGAGTGCGAAAAGCCCGAGCACTCCACCGAAGAGGTACAGGACTCGCCAACCCCAGTCGCTGATTTGCGCCGGATCCAGCACATTTCGCATGATCAGCACGGACACCGACGCGAGAAGGATGCCGATTCCAGAGGTCAGGACTACCGACCCCGTAACGAAGCCTCGTCGTTTGGCCGGTGCCTGCTCGACGAGTTGCACCATCGCGCCGGAATACTCACCGCCAGCCGAGAAGCCTTGGACCATCCGCATCACGGTGAACAGGATCGGCGCCGCGATACCGATGGCGGCGTAGGTCGGCAGCACCGCCATCAACACCATGGGCACTGTCATCAACACGATCGACAGGACTAGCGCACGTTTACGACCCAGGCGGTCACCGATGCTGCCGTAGAAGGCACCTCCGGCTACCCGCAGGACGGATCCAGCGGCGAAGACACCCAGCGTCGCGAGCACCGAGAAGATCGGATCGCTGGACGGGAAGAACAGGGGTGAGACAACCGGAACAAGGTAGAGATAAAGGCCGTAGTCGAACCATTCGATGACGGTTCCCGAAGATCCGTAGATGACGCTGTTGCGGGCTCTGGCCTTTTGCTCGCGATCGAGCGACTCTTCCGCGGCTGTGGTTGCGTCGACTGCTTCGGCTCGATCAGCCATCGTGAATCATCACCTTGTTATCGCCGGTCAGGTTTCGCGGGAAGCACGCCGGCCGATGCTAACTAGCAGGCGGGCGCATTTCAGCCGAAACTAAAGGCGAGTGGTACGGATCACGGCTTTCCCGCGTTCCCCGTTGGCGAAGGGCTAACGGCAGATGCGGTTGATGAGCTTCTTGGGGTTCACCGCAGCCGACTCTCCGCCACTTCTCCAAAACTCGAAATGCAGGTGGACCGCGCCGGGGGAACCGGTGTCGCCCATGGTCGCGATGACCTGGCCGGCGATCACCTTGTCGCCACCGGAGACGAAGACCTCGTCCATGTGGCCGTAGTAGTACTTGCTGCCGCTTTGGCCCTGCAGGACGATCTGCAGTGCGCCGTTGGCCTGCAACTTGGTGCGGTCGATGCGGCCGTCCTCGACCGCGAAGATCGGGGTGCCGCGGTCGGCTGCAAAGTCGATGCCCTTGTGCTTGCGGCTTCCGCGATCGGCGCCCCAGCCGTCACCGATCCAGAAATTTTTGGTCGGGCAGACCTTCGCTCCTACCGGCTTGGGGGCCGCCCAACGGCCGTCCAACGTCTCCGGGGCGCCGAGGAATCCGCCGCCCTCGGTGGGGTGGTCGGCACTCGCTGCGGGCGCGAAGCCGAGAGCCAGTGCTCCAGCCGCGACCATGGCCACAAGGCCTCCGACACGACTTGCGACATTTCTGCGCATGGGGCGCGACGTTACCGTTCCGTTATGGAAGGCGCATCTCGGGGGTCACAGGCGGGTGCGAATCGCCTCGACGAAGCGGTCCGCTGCTGCCGGGGCGAACGCGAAGAACAGCGAGGGTTCGATCAGTTCTAGTTCGAGCACGATCGGGTTGCCTTCGTCGTCGTCGATCAGATCCACCCGGGCATACAGGGGGATCCCTCCGGGAACCGCGGCGAGCGCTCGCTGCGCAACCTCGCGCTGCGTATCGCTCGCCTCGCGGTGGTCGATGTTCTCCATGACGTAGAGGTCGTCTACCAACGGACGCTGACCTTCATCGGTGAGCATCGGGCCCTTGGTGATCGAGTGGGAGAAAACGCCATCGAAGTGAATTAGCGCGGTCTCCGATCCCGCATCGACGCTCGGCAGGTAGGGCTGGACCATGGCGGGGCGGCCGGAATCGATGAGTTCCGCGGCGTGCGCTCGCGCTGCATCGAGATCCGCCGAGCGAAATCGACGCGCGCCCATGGATCCGACACCGATGGCGGGCTTGACGACTACTTCGGCGAACCCTTCGGGCATCGGCCAATCGCGGGTCGGGTCCTCAATGATCTGCGTGGGAACGGCCGGGACACCGGCGCTCGCGAGATCGAGCAGATAGCTCTTGTTGCTGTTCCAGCGAACAACCTGCGGCGTGTTGTGGACCGGCATCTGGAGCGCTTCCAGCCATTGGAGGAAGCGCGCGTGATGCTCGGGGTAGTCCCACGGGGATCGCAGGATCAGCAGATCTACGTCCTCGTGCAGCGTTGCCGGATCGGCGCTATTCCATTCCACCCATGCGTACGCAAGACCCATGCGATCGAGCGCCTGCGTGAGATATGCATCGTCCTTGTCGCCACCCGGAAGGGCCGCGCAGGTGGCTAGTCCCACCCGCGCGGCTCCGTGTCCGTTTGACGTCGTCACTCCGTGACGGTGATCGCGATGTCGTAGCTCGTGTTGTCCGGTGTCGTGACCGTGATCGTCGCCTCACCTGGCGCCAACGCCTGGGCTCCCGGGTTGAAGAGGGCATCTCCGTCCTGGCGAGCTTGCGAGATCTCCAGCACCTCCGGGTTGTCGGTGGCGATCGTGGTGCCGATCACTTCGTCGACGACGACGTCGATGAAGTCACCGACCTTCGCAGTGGCCTCGGTCTGACCGGGCTCGACGATCACCGGCGGCAGCATCTGGGTGGATTCTTGCTCCATCGACTCATCGGTGGCCTCCTGGCTCGTGGTCTCCTCAGCGGCCGGCTCATCGGACGATGACGAGCAACCCGCGAGCAAGGTGACGCCGAGCAGCGCGCTGGCGCCGATGGCGGTGGTCTTGCCTACGGAGTTTCTCTTCATGGGGTTTCGCATGGTGCGCATTTTCTCATCCCTTCGTCCCCGTCTGTTCGTTCAGACGAGGTGGTTATACCCGTTCGACGCACGGGTTAAACATCCAGCCTTCGGATGTGGTCTAGGTCTCGTAACGGTTAGATCTCGTCACCGTGATCAAGGGCGCCGAGTTGTTCCACTCGGGGCGTATGCCGCCCGGCCTCGAAATCGGTTGCCATGAAGACGCCGAGCGCGGAAACCGCGGTCGCGGCGTCGGTGACGCGTTCACCGAAACAGGCCATGTTGGCGTCGTTGTGGCGTCGGATCATCTCGGCGTCGAGATCATCGCGGACGACTCCCGCCCTAACCCCGGGCACCTTGTTGGCCGCCATGCAGATGCCTTGGCCACTGCCGCAGACCGCCACACCGCGAACCACTTCCCCGGCCGCGACTAGTCGAGCCACCGCCGCACCGAAGTGCGGGTAGTCCACGCGCTCTTCGGAATCCGTGCCGACGTCGACAACCTCGTAGCCCTGCGCCTCGAGCCAGTGGGCCAACGCCGTCTTGAGGTGAAACCCCGCGTGGTCCGATCCGATCGCCACCTTCTGCGCCATGGGCACGATCCTCCCCCACCCCACTCCTACCGGGGGTTAGACCCGCGGGAGGTGACGTACTCGACGAGGCGACCTCGGCGCTCGGTGAGGATCTCGGTATTGGCCGACGAAGGTTCGACAACCTGGCCACTAGACCCAGCCATCGACCCAGCGACGTGCCCCGGCATCGCAAGCAAGGCCGCACCGATCACGGCGGCGTCGGGCTCCTCCATCGGCAGCAGGGCCCGCCCGGAGATATCGGCGATGAGCTGACGGAACCGCGGGTCGACGGTTCCGCCCCCGATCAGCGGCAACGGCTCGGGAAGATGCGCACCCGCATCGCTGACCGCCTGCATGCCAAGGGCGACCGCGTGCGCCACTCCCTCGATCACGCTGCGCAACATCGCTTGCCGATCGGTGTCCAGCCCGAGACCGAGCCAGGCACCACGAAGCGACGCATCGACGAAGGGCGTGCGTTCACCGGCTACATAGGGAACGAAGATCGGATCGCTGGCCCGAACTCCGCCCTCGAGGGCTGCATTGGCCTGGTCGGGAGTCGCGCCGAGCCACTGCAGCGCCTTACGCAAGGCGATGCCCGCGTTTTGCACCGCACCGATTCGATACCAGCCGCTACCGGGAGCCCCGGCCGTCGCGAACAGGTGTGTTCCCAGCGCTATTCCGCCTCCGGGTTCGGATACGACGGACACCGATTGCGAACCGGAGCCAACAGCGGTGAAGCCGTCGTCGACGGACAGTCCGAACCCAACGATGGCGGCGGCGGTGTCGGCTGCCCCCGCAACGGATGGCAACTCGCGCCCAGCGAGCCCGATCACACCTGTTGCCGAGCGGGAGTCGACGATCTGCGGAAGCAGTCGAGCATCGATCCCCGTCCAGGACACGGCGCGTTCGTCCCAAGTACCGGTGGCGACGTCTGCCAACAAGGTGCCACTGGCATCGCTGGGTTCGGTGACGACCTCTCCCCCGAGCCGTGCACGCAGCCAATCCTTCGGCTGCAATGCATGCGCCGCCTCCTTCAGCGCGGCCGGCTCATGGCTGCCTACCCAGCGCAAGGACGTGGCGGCGAAACCCGAAACCGCAGGCGATCCCAATCGGGCGAGGACCTCGCCGCCGAGTTCGGCCTGCATCTGCGCCGCTTCGGCGCCGGCGCGGGTGTCGGCCCAGGTGATCGCCGGTCGAACCGGCTCCAAGTGCTCATCGCACAGCACGAGTCCGTGCATCTGACCACTGAACCCGACGCTGGCAGCTCCAGTGATCGCATCGCCAAGTTCGGCGACGGCTTCCTGCGTGGCGCTGAGCCATTCGCGGGGGTCGGCCTCCGCCCACCCCGGATGCGGAGAGGAGAGCGAGTAACTGCGGGAAGCCTTCGCCTGCACTGTCCCGTCCGGGGATACCACGGCCACCTTGACCGATCCTGTGCCCAAGTCCACACCCAGAGTCGCACCATCGTCCGTCACGCGTGGAAGTATCGCCCATATGCACAATCGCATTGCCGTCGTCGGCAGTTTGAACATCGATCTCGTCGTCCAACTCGACCGGATGCCCGCGGCAGGGGAGACCGTGTTCGGCACCACCTTGGAGCGTCATCCCGGCGGGAAGGGCTTGAACCAAGCAGTGGCTGCCGCCCGGCTGGAGTCCGAGGTCCACATGATCGGCGCAGTAGGCGATGACGGCTCGGGGGACTGGCTGCTGGACGTCGTGCGGCGGGAAGGTATCCACTCCGAGGGCATCGCCACGGCGAATGGCACGTCAGGAACCGCGTTGATCGAGGTGGACAGCTCCGGCCAGAACCGCATCATCGTCATCCCCGGCGCCAACGATCTCGTGAAGCCAGCGGACGTCGCTGAGCACTTGACCTCCCTGGCCGCTGTCGATGTCGTTTTGACGCAAGGTGAGGTTCCGGTAGATGTGATGATGGCCGCTGCGCAGACCGGCAAGAAGATCGGCGCGCAGGTCGTCGTAAATCCGGCTCCGGTTCGCGAGTACCCGAAGGAACTGCTGAAGAACGTCGATGTCTTGGTGCCCAACGAGCACGAAGCGCACGAGTTGACGGGCATGTCGGTCGACAACATGGTCGATGCCGTCGAGGCAGCGCAGCAACTCCAAGACCGCGGACCCACTTGCGTGATCATCACCCGAGGAGACAAAGGCGCGGTGTGGACCTCACCCGACGGCTCCGGTCAGACCGCTGCCTTCAGGGTGTCCGCTGTAGATACCGTCGCGGCCGGGGACGCCTTCTGTGGAGCGTTGTCCGCCGGGATGGCACGTGGACTGTCGATGGCCGAGTCCTTGCGCTGGGCGTCGGCGGCGGGTGCGCTCGCGGCAACCGGCAAGGGTGCGGTGCCCTCGCTACCGCCCCTGGCGATGGTGACCGAACTGCTCGAACGCTGAGGCGCGAGCAGCCCTAAACGGCTTCGGTCTGCGCGAGACGCTCGACTCGATCGTTGGCGTTACGCATCGACGGCGACGCCGGACCCAAGGCAAGGGACAAAGCGCCGAGCATCGTCGAGACCGCCGGCTTCGCGACAGTGAGCGGAACCCGCGGCAACCGCAAGAGCTTGCGGTGCGAATCCGGGATGGTTGCGACGGCCCCCGCGAACAAAATGCTGTACGGGCCGCGTGCGGGAAGCGGCACCGGGGCTGAACGGATGAAGTCGACGGTCTTCCACGCGGTGTCGTCACCGCGAAGTTCCGGTCCGAAATCGCGGATCTGCTCGTCGAGTTCGGCAACCGATCGCGGTGGATCGTCCACGCCGACTAATTCACCGGCCTTCGCCCATTCACGCACGTAGGCATCCTCACCGCCCGGAATTGGGCCACCCCACACCCGATGCGTGGCGAGGAAGGAATCGGTGAATGCCACGTGCACCCATCGCAGTAGATCGGGATCGTTGGCGGAGTAGGGGCGCTGCTCACCACCGACGGGGTAGGTCCCCTTCACCTTGCGGTGCATGCCGCGCACCCGCGCGCATTCCCGATCGGCCATGACGGTGTCCCCGAAGGTCACGACCGTCAGCCATTGCGTGGTGCCGGACAGCCGGCCCAACGGATCGGCCTCGTAGCGCGAGTGCTCGCTGACGCCGGCAAGCGCCCCGGGGTGCAGGGCTTGCATCAGTAGTGCGCGGACCCCGCCCACCAGGGTCGGCAACGAGCCATGCACCGTCCAGGCGGCCGACCCAGGTCCGAAATAGCCGTCGTCGATGCCGTCTGCGAGCTGACGCACCCAGTCCGGGGTGCCGTCTGGATCACCGGACACGATGCTGCGGAAGCCTTGCGCGATTCGGTCTCGCGCGAGGTCGACAGCGCCGGAGAGTGCGGGCATGCCACAAGAGTGCCAAGTGGCGGACGTTTTCGCATCACCGGGGCTTACGGATACCTGACGCACACGAACGACGGCGCCGGGGCTCGTGGAGGAGTTCGAGCACCCGGCGCCGCCGGTTGAGGGTGTCAGCGCGAGTCGTTGCGTCAGTTCCCGGCTGACACCTCGGGCATCACCGCTGGTTGGCTATTCGGCCGCGGCCAAGGTGACCGTCAAGTCCTGCGTGCGGCCATCGCGCAGGATCGTCAGTTCCACACTGTCGCCGGGCGCATTCGAACGGATCGAGACGATCAGTTCGGTCGATTCCTCGATGACGTCGCCATTGATCGCCGTGATGACGTCGCCGTCTTGGATGCCGGCCTGATCGGCACCCGAACCTGGTGTCACCTGCGCAATGCGAGCGCCCGGTCCGGTGAAGGTGGTGTCGAGTTGGACACCGATCACCGGCGTGGAAGACGAACCGGTCTCGATCAGTTCGTTGACCACTCGCTCGACGGTATCGATCGGGATCGCAAAACCGAGCCCGATGCTGCCCGCGGCACCGCCAACCGCGCTCAGGGAAGCGATCGCGGTGTTCACACCGATCACATCACCGGAGCCGTTGACCAGCGGGCCGCCGGAGTTGCCGGGGTTGATCGCCGCATCGGTCTGGATGGCGTTGATGAAGGAGGTAGCACCTGCGCCACCGGCGGTCACCGGACGCTCCAGCGCGCTGACGATGCCGGAGGTCACCGTGCCCTGCAGTCCCAGGGGCGAGCCGATCGCCACGGCCAGGTCCCCGACGCGCACCGCATCGGAGGAGCCGAGCTCGAGAGTGGGCAAGCCTTCGCGCTCGACCTTCACCACGGCGAGGTCGTAGCCGGCGTCGGCACCGACGAGGGTGCCCGTCGCTGTCGCACCGTCGGAGAAGACCACCTCGACGGTTCCGTCTTCACCCGCGGGACCGGCAACGTGGTTGTTCGTCACGATGTAGCCGTCCTCGCTGATGATGAAGCCCGAGCCGCTACCGCCTTGGCCCTCGGAACCGACATTGATCTGCACGACCGCCGGTTGCACGGTTGCAGCGAGATCGGCGATGCCGGTGAGTGCGGGAACCGGGTCGATCGCCGCAGCCGCGGTTCCGGAGTCCTCGGAAGTCACCGCCACGGGGGCCGCAGCCACCGCGTTCTCAGCACCGGCTTGACTATCGGCCACCAAGTAGCCGATAGCCCCGCCGATCCCGCCAGCCACCAAGCTGATCGCGGCAGCGCCGGCGATCACCCCGGTGACCAAGCCGGCTCGGCCCTTGCGGGGCTTTTGGCCAGGGTGCTGCTGACCCGGCGCGCTCGGCGGGCCGTAGGGGTACCCGACGTACGGGTTCGAAGCCCCGGCCGGATTCGGCTGCGGGGACGGGCTCGGTGAGTTCGGTGAGCTCGGTGGGTAGATGGGGACGGACATGGTTCCTCCTGTTCCAGGCGCCCTCGTGGTGGGCAGTGCTTGTTTTCCTCGTTCACATGCTTTGACCACCGGGCACCCCGCCTGGTTTCCCCGCGACCTGAGTCCTAACGAACCTCTTACATTCCGCGGCCGGAACGGGGACCTTGTCCTGTTTACCCCCCGAATCATGGGCTGCCAGGGCGGTAAACCAGGTCTGATGGGATCCTTAATCCGGGAACCTTGACCGGTCATGACCCGTCAATTCAGCGAGAAGTCAGCCAGGAGGAGCCAGATGACCCGAGGTGGGAGGCGCGCATCCGTCGTCGGGTTTGCTGCCGCTTCCCTGGTGGCCGCCTCCCTTCTATCCGTGCCTGCGGTTGGGGCCGCTGACGACCCCGAGCCCGGATCCACTCCGACCTCCAGCGAGACCAGCCCACCTGAATCGCCCGCCGACCCAGCCCCGAGCGACGAACCCACGCCCACACCGAGCCCGGAGCTATCTCCTTCCCCTGATCCCGCTCCGGCGCCCTCCCCGTCCCTGAGCCCAGGCCCGGATGAGACGGACCCCGAACCGACCGAGACCCCCATCGATCCGTCCGAATCCCCGTCTGAGTCGGCCAGCGCATCCCCCACCGAGACCCCCTCACCGACCGTCACGGCAGATTCAGACGAAGGCGCTGAAGACGACTACATCGTGGTCGTTCGCAACGGCGCCTACATCGACTCGATCAAGAGCAAGGCTGAGGAGATCGGCGGCCGCTCGGACAAGGAATTGCGCGGCGCCGTCGACGGCTTCACCGCCAAACTCACCGAGAAGGATGTCGAGGAACTCGAAGCCGATCCCAACGTCAAGTACGTGGAAAAGGACGAGATCATCCGGCTCAACGGGGCTGTTTCCGGCTATGTGGACTGCGATGCCTCGACGATGGGTGCGCGCGACGACGGCAGCGTAGGTCCCGTCAATCTAGGCTTCGACGTCGACTGGTTCGGCACGACCTATTCCTCCATTTACATCAATAACAACGGTGGATTCGTCTTCAACGATGGCGGTGGATCATTCACTGCGTTTAACGGAATTGATCTGCAGACGGCACCACGTCCGTTCGTGTTGCCCCTGTTCACCGACATCGACACTCGTTACACCGATGGTGCCGTGACCTTCGGTCCGCTCGATAACTCGAACCCGAGCGCCGGCTACTGCATCAATTGGGTGGACGTTGGCGAGTACGGCGGATCGGAAGAGGACTACTCCTTCCAGGTCATCATCACCAACCAGGGCTCCGGTGATGTCGACCTCGAGTTCAACTACGACCGAATCTCTGTCCCCACGAACAACTTCAACGACACCTTCGAGGTTGGCTACACCGCCGGCGACGGCACCAATTACCAGGTTCTCGCAGACAGCACCGACGTTCCGTCTACCGTTGCAAGCCAACTGCTCAGTGGAAAGTACCCGTCGACCTGCACGGTGCCCGGGCGCTACATCTACGAGATTCGTTACTCGGGGACACCCAATCCGGGCCCAAGCCCGACCACTGCGCCAAGCCCCGACCCAACGCCTTCCCCAACGCAATCTCCAGCTACCTGGGGCCTCGATCGAATCGATCAAGCATCAGGATCGCTCGACAACACATACGTGACCCCGGTGTCAGGTACGGCGTCAGATAACTATGGTCGGGGTGTCGTTGCCTACGTAGTGGATACCGGCGTTCGCTACACCCACCAGGAGTTCGGCGCCCGGGCACGCAAGAACGAAGCGGTCAAGGGCATCGACACCGTGAACAACGACAATGACCCTGCCGACTGCAACGGCCACGGCACCCACGTAGCGGGAACTATCGGTGGATTCACCTACGGCGTCGCCAAACAGGTGGAGATCGTCGGGGTACGGGTCCTCGATTGCTTCGGATCGGGCTACACCTCCGATGTGATC
>CAZJYN010000055.1:0-11617 GCA_964550285.1 uncultured Rubrivirga sp. | reverse complement strand
TACGCGACCAGCGCATCGAGTACACCTACGTCGATCTAGAGGCCCGCCCCGATGAAGTAGCGAGCGTCTTGGAGTACAACGACGGCAAGCAGATCATCCCCACGATCGTTTTCCCCGACGGCTCGCACCTAGCAGAACCGAGCAACGAGGAACTCGCCGAAAAGCTCGGGCTCACCCGGGAGGCGGCAGGCAACACCTACGACGTAGTCATCGTCGGTGGCGGGCCAACGGGCTTGACCACCGCCATCTACGCCGCCCGCGAGGATTTATCGACTCTCGTCGTAGAGAAATCGGCGCTCGGGGGCCAGGCTGGAATCACCGAACGCCTCGACAACTACCCCGGGTTTCCCGAGGGAATCGAAGGAGCCGAACTCGCCGACCGCATTGCGCGCCAGGCTGCGAGGTACGGGGTGGAGTTGCTCTCGGCGGTAGCGGTGTCACGGATAACGCCCCGAGACGGCGCCGCAACCGTTGTCCTGTCCACCGGGCAGGAGGTCAGCGCCGGCGCCGTAGTGATCGCCACTGGTTCGCAGTACCGGCGCACCAACGCTCCTGGGGAAAGCGATCTGATCGGTGCCGGGGTCCACTTCTGCGCTACGTGCGATGGCCCGTTCTACAAGGGAGCCCGCGACGTGACAGTGCTCGGTGGTGGCAACTCCGGACTCGAGGAAGGCCTGTTCCTTACCAAGTTCGCCGAGCACGTCACGGTGATCGAACGTGGGGACAAACTCGCCGCGTCCAAGATCTTGCAAACCAAAGTCACCGACCATGCTGCGATGGACCTGAATTTGGATACTTCGCTGATTCGATTCAATGCCGGCGAAGACGGCCGGCTCACCTCGATAACGCTAGCCGGTCCAGATGGCGTGGAGTACGAGCACGAGACCGCTGCGGTCTTCGTCTTCATCGGCCTAGATCCCAACACCGGATGGCTCGACGGAATGCTCGATCTCGATGAGCGCGGCTTCATCGCCACCGACCGCACGATGGCCACCTCCGTACCGGGCGTCTTCGCTGCTGGGGATGTCCGATCCGGATCCACCAAGCAACTTGCCTCCGCCGTGGGTGAAGGCGCAGCGGTGAGTCTGCAATTGCGCTACTACCTCGAGCAACGCGTCCGCTGATCTACGTTAGGTGCACCAGCATCTTTCCGGTGTTCGCGCCCGTGAAGAGTTTCTCCAGTGCCGCGGGAGCCGAGTCCAGGCCTTCCATGACGTCGACCTTGAACGCCAGTTCCCCGCCCATCACCCAGGTGGCGAGCTTGGCGATGGCCTCCCCCGCGCGCGGCAGGAAGTCCAAGATGATGAAACCCTCCATGCGCCCACGCTTGGAGATCAGTGCCGATAGGTTCCGCGGCCCGGGTTCGGGCAGCGACTCGTTGTATTGGCTGATCGCCCCGCACATCACGATCCGCCCCCGTAGCGCCAGGTTGGCGATCACCGCTTCCAGGATCTCTCCCCCGACGTTGTCGAAGTAGACATCGATGCCTTCGGGGCATGCTTCGGCGAGGGCCTTACCGACGTTTTCGGCCCGGTAGTTGATCGCGGCGTCGAAGCCGAGTTCCTCGGTCAGCCACTTGCACTTCTCCTCGCTGCCGGCGATGCCTACTACCCGGCAGCCCTGCAGTTTGGCGATCTGCCCGGCCACCGACCCGGTAGCGCCGGCGGCACCGGAGACGACCACGGTCTCGCCCTCCTTGGGTTGCCCGACCTCGAGCAGGCCGAAGTAGGCAGTCAAGCCGGTGATGCCGAACACGCTGAGCGCTGCGGTGGGATCGACGCCCTCGGGAACAACCTGGTCCCTGGGGCCCATCACCGCGTACTCCTGCCAGCCGGGGGTGCCGAACAGCACCGTTCCCACGGGGATGTCGTCGTTGTTGGATTCGACCACCGTGCCGAGCCCGGCGCTGCGAATGGGCGCGCCCAACTCGATGGCGGGAAGGTAGGTATCCATCGCCATCCACATCCGGATGGTCGGGTCGATCGAGAGATAGTCCACCCGCACGAGCACCTCCCCATCACCGGGCTGGGGAACGCCCGATTCGGCATGCGCGAAGCATTCGGGTGCCAGCGGTCCGTTGGGACGCTCGGCGAGGACGATTTGATGATTCACCGTGGTCATGGGCCCACGCTAGGCCCAAAACGATGTGGGGCCCAGGAAAACCCCGGACCCCACATCGGTAGGCGCTCGAATTACTTGCGGATTCGCACGCGGTCGCGCGTCTCGGCTGCTTGGTAAGGCGAGCCGGCCGCCGGGATGAAGGTGGCGGTAACCGTGGTGCGGCCCTTGCGTGGCCAGTTCTTCGGCACCCGCCAGCGGTATTCGGCAACCCCGTCCTCGACCACCACCGTGCGGGTCGTCACCCGATCGGAGTCGTTCTTACGGTTCTTGCGGAACTCGAACGTCACCGTGCCCTGCACGTCATCCGCCGTGAAGACGACGTCGTAGGTCTTGCGTTGCTTGCGCTTTTGCCGCAGCGGCGCATCCAGTTCCATCGTCACCCCATTACCGATCGATGCGAATGCACCGGTCGCCGGAGCAGGAGTCGGACTCGGCGCAGGCGCAGGAGCAGGAGCAGCACCAGTAGCCACGAGCGCGCTGTACGCCGGCTGCGAGGCGCCGTTCAAGTTGCTTGCCGTGACCCCCACGCGGATGGACTTGCCGACATCAGTCGTAGCGACGGTGTAGCTCTGGCCGGTCGCTCCCGGGACATCCGTGCAGGACGTAGCCTCCGAGGTCGCACACACCTGCCACTGATAGGCGTAGTTCGTAGGTGCGTAATTCCACGAACCATTGGACGCTGCAACCGTGGCACCAGCGGACAAGCCCGTCGTCGGCTCAAGTGTCGGAGCAGCGGAGGATGTGGGAACCACACCGGTGAGGATGCGAGTAACACCGTTGCCAACGGTCGCCCACACGTTCCCATCCATGGCCTGCAGTGCCTGTTGAGCCTGCGCACCCGTGCCGTAGGTGGCGACCACTGCGCCCCCAGTCGTGACGTGGGAGATCGTCTGGTTGGAGTTGACGACCCACATGGTGCCGTCAAACCCTTCACCGATGTAGAAAGGCGATGACAAGGCTGCGTTCTCAACCTGGACGAATCCCGAGTCGTTGATGAGCCGGGTGAGCTTGGCGGTTCCGTTGGCCTGCACCGGGACGAACCAGATTTGATCGTTGATCAGCGCGATGTCGGTAGATCGCGTGGATCCAGGCGGACCGGTAATGGCACTGAATTGTCCGTTCATTTGGATAATCCCGAGGTCGCCGGTTGTTGCCGAGGCGACGTACATCCGATTGCTGCCTTCGGGGCCAGCAGTGATGAAGTCGAATTGCTCGCCACCGGTTTCATATGTCGTGATCGCACCGCTAGGAGTGATCTTGCCAACCCGCGCAGGGTTCGCATTACGCATCGTGAACCACATGTTGCCGTCTGGGCCCAGAGCGATGCTCCAAGTTGGATTCCCAGCATCGAACGCTTGAATTGCGCCCTCCGGGGTGATCAGACCGACCAGATTCACCGAGCTCGTGAACCACATATTCCCGTCCGAGCCCGCCGCGATCTCGAAGGGTGAGGCGATCGCGCTGGCGTACGTGATCGTGGTGCCGTCGAGCTGAACCTTGGAGATGGAATTCGAGCTGGTGTTGGTGATCCACAAGGCGCCTGAGGAGTCCTCCGCGATGCCGCGTGCCTGCGCGCCGGTGGCGAAGGTCGCTCGGTCACCGGGTGCCGCTGATGCCACCGGGGCGGTCGCGATGACTCCGCCGGCGAGCAACGCAGCGCTGGCGGTCATCGCCAAGAGCTTCTTGGAAATGGTGTGCGAGGTTCGAATCATGGGCCGTGTGTAGCAGGGGTGGACGAGAACACCAGCCTGAAAGGCACCAAGTGGGGTGCTAGTACCCCTAAGTGCCTTTGCGGAACAGCGCCGCCATAATCGCCACGAGGATCGCCGCGATGACGATCTGGGTGGCGAAGGTGAGCGGGAAACCCCATCCGGCGGACGAACCGATGAGCGCACCACCGGCGCCGCCGACCACCCCGATGAGGATCGTCATCAGGCAACCGATGGGCTGCATGCTGGGGACCAGGATCCGGGCGATGAGGCCGATGACGATGCCGGCGCCGAGGCCGGACCAGATGCTCTCGATTTCCACGCCTGTATCCAATCACTGAAAGGAAGGACTTTGGCCTTCTCGCGCCAAAGCGACGGCTCGGGAGATGGCCCGGTAGTACTTCTTGCGGTATCCGCTGCGCAGGAGTTGCTCGGAGAACAGCGAGTCCAGGGGCACGCCGCTAGCCACGATCGGCACATCCCGGTCATAGAGCCGGTCGATGAGGACCACCAGGCGCAGTGCTTGGGCTTGGTCGCCCAGGGTGCGCACACCGGTCAAGCCCACGAGCGGGATGCCGTCCACGAGTGCTCCGTAGCGGGAGGGATGCACCTCGGGCAAGAACTCGATGATGTCGCGGAAGCCATCCAGGCTGGCCCCCGGCACCTCGGCGATCGCGCGTTCGACCTGCTCTTCGCTCCATGGCGCCGGGGCATCCGGCGCACCGCGGTGCCGGTAGTCCTCACCGTCGATGCGGATGATGTCGAAGTGGGCGGATAGGCCTTGAATTTCCCTCATGAAGTCCTCGGCGGCGAAGCGACCCTCCCCGAGCTTCTCCGGCAGCGTGTTCGAGGTGGCGGCGAGGTAGGTGCCCGCTTCGACCAACTCCCCGAGGAGGGTGGACATCAGCACGGTGTCGCCGGGATCGTCGAGCTCGAATTCGTCGATGCACAACAGCCGGTTGACCTTCAGCGCCTCGACCGCTTGCCGGAATCCGAGGAGTCCGACGAGGTTCGTGTACTCCACGAAGGTGCCGTAGGTCTTCGGCCCGGTCACCGACTGCCACAGCGAAGCCAGCAGGTGGGTCTTGCCCACCCCGAATCCGCCATCGAGGTACACACCGGCGCGCCCTTCGGGGGGCGCCGCCCGACGGAACAGACCGCGCCGCTTGCTTGCTGGTGCCTCGATCCGGTCCGCGAACACGCGCAGCGCCGCGACCGCGGCTTCTTGCGTGGGGTCCCCGGGGATGTAGGAATCGAAGGAGACTCCGCGAAAGTGCGGCGGCGGCACCAGATCGGCGAGGATCTGGTCCGTGCCGACCTCCGGGCGCCGACCGACCAGCGTGGAGCCACCGGTCGCCGTCACGCAGCGGAGCCTATGCCCACTTACCCGTGTCCCCCGTGGCGATCACCTCAGCAATACCAGCGCCCACCGGCCCAGTGCGGGGCACCCGAGCCTGGACCCTCCCAGTTGTAGACGGTGCTGAAGGCGGCGTCCTGCCAGTAACGGGGCCACTGATTGACCGGGGTTTCGCGCAACTCGGCCATGAGTTCCTTGGCCTGCTCCACGCCCAAGATGCTCTTGTGTTCCTTGAGCATCATGTGGGTCGCACCATCGCCGAGAGCATCGGACATCTGGTAGGCGCCGAAGTAGTTGTTCCCACCGCCACCGCGGACGTCGTACTGGCCTTCGCTTTCCCGCTTGACGATGCACTTGCGCACTTCCTCCGATGCCGGATCGAAGAACTCGCCTTGGTACAGGCTCGGCTCGATGCCGCGCATGTCCAGCGTGGCCTTCGATGTGGTCGTGCGAGCCAGCATCTCGGCTTGCATTACTGCCCGCTGGTGGCGCACCGCAGCCGCACTGGCGGCAACGGTCAAGGAGTCGCGGGCACCGACCCGCTTGTTCGCCACTGCGGCTACTTGGCTAGGTGCCTGCGCGGCCGGTAGCAGCGCTACGCCCGATGGGCCGCGGCCTACTGCGTTCGCCCCGACGACCAGGGTCGGGATGGTGATAGTCGTGATGACTACCAGCGCCCCGGAGATGAACGCGATCGTTCGACGGGACAAGCGGATCGTGGCAAGACGTGCGGGCATTCGACCTTCTGGATCGGCCCGGTCGCCCTCGCGGCGCCGGGGCCACAGCACAGGTCAGCGCGCCGCCGGAAATCGGTCCTTCCGGCGGAACTCCCCAGGGCAGGCATCCACCGGCGACGGCTCTCACGTCGTCCGGGGTGTTGGACGCAGCCCTTCCCGATGGCGTGGGTGGCCAGCGGGAGTGCTGTGAGTTCGGCGGGTAGTTCACCACGCCCCGGTGACATCCACTCCCGGTGTTTCCTGGCTAATCGGACATTTAGGATGTGACCTATATCCCACTTTTCTGCGACATACCTGAGATAAAAGGCGGAACGAAGCACGACACTTGCCGATCCCGCACTCCGGCCCGCTGACAGCCCGCCACTACGCTCCGGCACATGGGAATACCCGCTGAGACCTTCTTGATCTTCGCGTTCGCGCTGCTGGCTTTCGGTGGCACCTTCGTCACCTTGGGTATGTCCAGCGAGCGGGGCTACTGGTCCCAGCGCGATCCCTCAGGCGATCCTCGGCACGCGGCCACTCCACTATCGAAGGTGATGGCCAACGCCTTCAAGTACGCCGCCGGCGAGTACCGGGCTCCACTGCGCATTGCCGCTATCGGAGTGCTCATGTGGTACCTCGCAGCCCTGTGCGCGATCGCGGCGCTGCTGTTCGGGGCCTAGCCATGGTGTGGCCCTTCCGGCGCCGCAAGGCCCCGAAGGTGGAGGTCGTGCGCCTTGGTGCACTTTCCACCGAGGCGGGCGACTACCCCGTCCTCAGCGTCGGCCAATCTCGACTCCAGGACTCCTTCGCCGCCCTGGAATTCACGAAGCAGTCACCGCCATTGTTCACCTGGGCCACCTTGACCCCGGTTGTCGATCCGCGGATGAAGACCATCGCCGATGTCACCATTTCGATCGACGCCCACGTTGTGGGCTACCTGCGACCCCCGGCCCTAGATCAGGCCATCGCGTTGCTCGGCGAGCACCGGGCGGCATCGCTGGAAGTGCCAGCCGCATTGACCTGGGGTCCGACGGGACCGGAGACCTCCATCCTGCTGGCCGAGCAGCAACCCGATTGACACCACCTCGCCGAGCGCTGACACCATTCGCGCATGGAGCCGCGTTGGTTCACCGAGACCGATGACGAGCACTCGCAGTGGTACGCCGAGCACTTCCGGCAACTGGCGAGCGATGGCGAGGATCTCGAAGGCGAGGCCCGCCTACTCGATGCGATCACCCCGCCCGCCAGCACCATCTTGGATGCGGGCTGCGGACAGGGCCGAACCGCCGGAGCGCTCTTTCGCCGCGGGCATCGGGTCTTCGCCGTGGACATCGATCCGGTACTCATCGAGGCCGCCAGCGCTGACAATCCCGGCCCGACCTACATCCGAACCGATCTGGCCACCATGGATCTGCTGGGCGATTTCCCGGCGATGAAGCCCTTCGATGCGGCCGTGAGTGCGGGCAACGTCCTGGGCTTCGTGGCCTCCGGGACCGAACAGCAGGTGCTGAGCAACATCTGGCGCCAACTAGCCCCCGATGCCCCGTACGTCACCGGCTTCCACATAGATCGTTATGCACTCACCGACTTCGATCGCGATCTGGAGCAGGCCGGCTTCGTGCTGGAGTCACGCTTCGCTACCTGGGATCTGCGGCCGTGGACACCGAATGAGGAGTTCGCCGTTTCGATCCTGCGCAAACGCACCTAGCGTTGCCCGCGCATAGGGCGCACCGGCCGCCCGCAGGCCGGGCACGATTCGAAGGTCTTATGGTCGAAGACCTCACCACATGGACACGAGATTACGTGCGCCATCGCGGCTAAAGCCGATCCTGGAGTTCCTCGGGGGACCATTCCTCGTCCAGGGCGAGCAGGACGGTATCTAGTTGGGCCATCGGGGGCTCGCTGCCACCAGGGGGATGGATGTCTAGATCGTCGGGAAAGGCGTAGCCCTCAGCGCTGGCCGCCACGACATCGCGCAGGGCACGCGGGCTTGCTCCTGCTCGCTTGCGCGCCAGCAGCAGCGGATAGATCGCATCGATGATGCGGCGACGATCCACGATCTCCATCGCCCGACCGAAAGGACTGGAGATCTGCAGCAGGTTGCCCAACCGTTCGATGTCCTGCGAACGGTTGGCTCCAGCCCCGTGGAACAGCGCCGGATTGAAGAACAGCGCATCGCCCTTGCGAAGCGGGATCTGGACACTGTGCTGCTCGGCGTATTCCCGGAATTCCGGCAAATGCCAGGCGATATAGCCGGGCTCGTATTTGTGGGAGTTGGGCACCAGGAACGTAGGTCCGCTTTCGATGGGCATGTCGCAATGCGCGATCGCCCCCTGCAGCGTTAGCGCCGGAGACAACCGGTGGGTATGCGCCGGATAGCACTGTGCGTCCTGCTGGCTGAGGAATCCGAGGTGATAGTCACGATGCGGACTTTGCGCCTCACCACCGGGGTTGACTTGGTTCAACTGCGACGTCACCTGGTAGCGCGGACCCAGCCACGCCTCGCACGCTAGGGCGAGCATGTCATTGGAGTAGTAGTCGACGAACACTTCAGGGTCGACGATCGCGAGCTTTTCCAGCGCATTCCAAACCCGGTCGTTCACACCCGCTGTGGCGAAGTGATCGCCCGCGGCCACACCAGCTTGCTTCTCCTGCTCGATCATCGATCGAAATGCCGTCGTAGCGGCATCGATCACGGGCTCGTCGTAAGCGCCGGTAAGCAGCAGCACTCCGGGACCGGAGTCGAGCACGAAGGCCCACTCGGCGAGCACCTCGAAGCGGAACTGCGAGTTGGCAAGCCGTGGACGAAGCCCCGTGCAGTCGTAGACCACGATCCCGCTGTCGATGCGTTTTGCCAACGGGTAGTTCGATGGTTGGACCGATTCCTCGACGATCGAGGCGAAATCAGCGACGCTGCAATCCGCCGCCGTGAACCAACTGCGTCGAGGGACGGACATGATGCGCCCTGACCCTACCGCCGCTGACTATCGGGGCGGATCCTCGTCGAACGGTGGCTTCCCCTCGCGCCCCAACGCCTGCCACAGCCCGTTGAAGGGCCGAGGGATATCCGGCGCGCGATGAGCCAGCGTCTCGAGGAAATTGCCCAGCCAGTTGAACATAGCCTGAGGATATGACCTAGATCACAATCCCGCTCGCTGGAATCAGTCGATCGGGGCGCGTCCCCCCTCGAGCTTTTCGACCGATCGAGCGTTCGCGCCCTCCGCGCGCACGGATCCCCCGATGTTCATCTCCTCGACCGCGCCTGCCTCGACCGAGAAAGCAGTGATCTGCTCTCCATGGGTGACGATGCTTCCGGCGACCTCGAGTTTTTCCACCGAACCGCCAGGCTTGACGCTGAAACCGATGGCAGGAAGGTCCATGATCACGCCCTTCACCAGGCTCGGTCCTTGTCCGCCATGGGTCACCAGATCGGTATCGATGGCTATGCGTCCCACCGGCTTGGAGACCTGGATGCCGATCGAGCCGTCCCCGAAGGTCGTGATGGATCGAAAACGGATATCCGAGACCGTGCCGTCGTACTGATTGAACCCACGCGCGCCGAGCCCGTGGGTCTCCACGACGTCTTGTGCCACGAAGGTGTCGACGGTGCCGAAGTTGACGAAGCCGATTCCCGATGGTCCCCACGACCTGATCGGGCCCCGACAGATCCAGGAGTCCACGGTTCCCCAGTTATCGAGCACCATGTCGTTCACGCCGTAGGTCTCGCACTCGGCCGTGCACTCCAACTCGGCGACGTGGGCTCCCGCGAGCACGAAGACTCCCCCGGTGATGAAGTCGGCCGTACCGAAGGTCAGCACTCCGGTGGAATGCACGGAACCGCAGGTCAACGTGTCAACGTCGATCCGCCCACCTGTATCGCTGAAACCGGAGACGAACACACCCGAGCCCAGGACCGGGGCCTGCGGCCGTCCGACGGATATCCCGGTCAGCGTCGCGGTGAGCCGCGAGTTTGGATCGCTGTTGAAGTTGTAGACAGTGAACGCACCTTGCAGCACGTTCACGCCGTACTTCTGCGGCTGCTCGTTGTGCGCCCGGGCATCGCAGGTGGCCACGTGCACGTTGTCGGCCTCGATACGCCCGGACATCGTTCCCAGCCGCGCGATCATGGCCACCTGACCGCTGACGATCAGATCCCGCAACACGATCGTGCCCAGGTCCCGATAGCCGGCAAGAAGTTGGATCGCTCGATCGGCTGCCGGTGCCACCACCGTCAGTCCTTCGACCGTGGTGTCCGGGCCAAGGCACAAGCCTCCGCTGGCGAAGGACAACACAACGCTCGGACCGCCCCCGGACAATCGCGTTCCGGCCGGCAACGAGATGGCGTGCGGGCTGACCACGGTGGTGGTTACTTGGATATCGCGCTCGCCGGCATCGAGAGCCGCCATGAGTTCATTGAGCGTGGAAACTGCAGCAGCCATCGATCCTCCGAATGCCTTCGAGTAGTGATGAACACTATTCAGGCAAGATCGTGAGGGCAAGGCCCTGCGAGACCCCGTTTCGTGAGGGAAATCGTGGTCGGGCTGACAGGATTTGAACCTGCGACCCCTTGACCCCCAGTCAAGTGCGCTACCAAGCTGCGCCACAGCCCGCTGCCCCACGCGTGCGGGGCAGACAGACACTACACGGCCGGGGTCCTAGCTCCGGCGGCGCTTCTCGCGCACGCGCATCATCAATCGGATCGGTGAGCCGGTGAAGCCGAATTCCTCACGCAGGCGCCGTTCGATGAAGCGCCGATAGCCCGCTTCCAAGAACCCGGTGGTGAACAGCGCGAAGGACGGTGGGCCTACGCCTACCTGGGTGCCGAACAAGATCTTGGGCTGCTTGCCACCACGTACCGGGTGCGGGTGGGCGGCAGCTAAGTCAGCGATGAACTTGTTCAACCGGCCCGTCGAGATGCGGGTCTCCCAGCCCTCGAGTGCTTGATCCAAGGCGGCGGTGAGCTTGTCCATGTGTCGACCGGTCATCGCCGAGACGTTCACCCGTGGAGCCCACGTGACCATCGTCAGATCCCGGTCGATCTCGCGTTCGAGGTAGCGCCTGCGCTCCTCATCGACCAAATCCCACTTATTGAAGGCGAGCACCAGAGCCCGTCCGGTATCCACGACCATCGCGAGGATGCGGATGTCCTGCTCGCTGATCGGCTCGGATGCATCCAGCAGCACGATGGCCACTTCGCAGCGCTCCAAGGCGGCCTGGGTGCGCAAGGTGGCGTAGTACTCGTGCCCGGAGGACTGCTTGGCCTTGCGCCGCACGCCGGCGGTATCGACGAACCACCACCAGGTTCCCTTGATGTCGACCAATTCGTCGACCGGATCCACCGTGGTGCCGGCGACGTCATCCACCACCACCCGCTCGCTTCCGGCGAGTTGGTTCAGCAGCGAACTCTTGCCCACGTTCGGCCGCCCGAGCAGGGCGATGCGCCGCGGTCCGCCTTCGCGCCCGAGGCCCTTGCCTTTCTCCGGCAGCATGGCGACGATCTGATCGAGCAAGTCCCCTGCCCGCCGACCGTGCAGAGCCGAGGTTGGAAAGGGTTCGCCCAGGCCCAGGGACCACAGCGCCGTTGCGGCTAGTTCGGTATCGGAATCATCTGCCTTGTTCGCCACGACCGCCACGGGAACATCCGCGCGTTGCAGGACCTTCGCCACTTCCTCGTCGGCGTCGGTAGCTCCGATGGTTGCATCGAGCACGAA
>CAZJYN010000054.1:0-11856 GCA_964550285.1 uncultured Rubrivirga sp. | reverse complement strand
ACGTTCAACCCGCCGTCGGCGACCAACGTGGTGCCGGTGATGTAGTCGCCGGCGGGTGAAACGGCGAAAGCCACCAACTCGGCCACTTCCTCGGGCCGCTGCAACCGACCCGCCGGCACGACCGTGGCTACCTGCGCCGGATCGATGCCGTACCTCTCCATCGCCTCGGTATGCACGATGCCGGGGGCGATGGCGACTGTGCGCACCCCGCGTGAGGCCCACTCCGCTCCCCAGGTGCGTACGAGTGATTCCACTGCTGCGCGCGAAGCACTCGAGTGGCTCATGCCGGGCATTCCCCGGCTGGGGGTCATGGTGATGCAGGCGACTTTGCCGTACCCGGCAGGCAGCATCGACCGCTCGGCTGCCTGGGTGGTCAGGTACCAGGTGGCATCGAGGTTCAAGCGCATGACCGCGCGGAAGCCTTTAGTCGGGATCTGTTCGGCGGCGGCGATGAACTGCCCGCCGGCGTTGTTGATCAAGACATCGAGCGGACCACCTTCCAAGATGCGATCCAATGCGGCATCAACCTGCTCGCTTTCGCGGACGTCGGCCACGATCGTCTCCACGGAGCCCGACGGTGCTCGTTCCCGCGTCCCCTCGAGGGTTTCGGCGGTCCTGCCGAGGACGAAGACCTGCGCGCCGCGCTCGGCGAGCAGCACCGCGCAGGCTCGCCCGATTCCGGTTCCACCGCCGGTTACCAGGGCAGTGCGTCCGGCCAGCGACAACGCCGCGGGTAGCGCGTTGGAAACGGCCTGCTGGTCAGCCATCGGCTTCGACGAGGATGTGCCGGGCTTCCTCGGTGGGGATCTCGACGTACTCCCCACCGCTGCCGATCATCACACCTTCGCTGGTGAGGTAGGCCTTGACGTCCGCTCCCGGTGTGGAGCCGACGCGACGCAACTTCATCATCGCGGACTCATCGGTCTGGATCGTCTCGGCGAGCCGCCGGATGCGGATCCGCTTCGGATCGGCGCCGACTACGTCGGGCAGCGCGACCAGCCCATCGAGACCGGCTTGGACATCACTAGCGGTGGGATCCAATTCAGCTAGCCCGGGGATGGGGTTGCCGTAGGGGCTTACCGTCGGGTGATCCAACAGTTCCAGGATCCGACGCTCGACGGCATCGCTCATGACGTGCTCCCACCGGCAGGCCTCGGCGTGCACGTCCTCCCAGGGAAGCTTCAAGACATCGACCAGCATGCATTCGGCGAGTCGATGCTTGCGCATGACCCGCACAGCTTCGCGCTCACCGCGCTCGGTCAACTCCAAGTGCCGATCCCGCTCGACGTGCAACAGACCATCGCGCTCCATCCGTGCGACGGTCTGCGAGACGGTCGGTCCGCTTTGGCTGAGCCGCTCGGCGATTCGGGCGCGCAGTGGGGTGATGCCCTCCTCGCGCAACTCGTAGATGGTGCGTAGGTACATCTCGGTGGTGTCGATCAGATCACTCACGCCGCTCCTTCACCGCCCGCGCCCCTGTTCCTAGGGGGCAAGGGCTGAGCCGAACGCTACCGGGATGGGGTTTCCGGCGCAGACGGACCGACATAGCGCTGCGGCCTGGCCACGCGTACTTCGCTGGTCCAGGCGGCTATTGCGTAATCGGTGAAGTAGTCCGCGGTGAGCAATTCCCAGATCCGCTCGGCGACCGCTGGGGAGACGAGGGTCTCCACCTTCACGTTGCCGCCCTCGATCTCGCTGACTCGTCGTTCCCTCGGTCCCTGACCGCGCGCCGGGGTGATGGTCCAGCCCAGCGCACCGGCGCGCTTGAGGTCCTCGACCAACCGGCCCTCCAGGATGGATTCCGCGACGATCGAGACACACACGACGCTTCCGGAGTCCTCGCCACTCTGCTCGTTCATCCGACCCTCACCCTCCGATCATGCTGGACAGCGAATCGGCCATCAACCAATAAAGCGGGATGCCCACGATCAGGTTGAACGGGAACGTGATGCCTAGGCTGCTGGTGAGCGTCAGGCCCGGGTTCGCCTGCGGGAGCGCTAGACGCACGGCCGCGGGCGCAGCGATGTAGGACGCGCTAGCCGACAGCACGCCGAGCACCATCGCCCCACCGGCGCTGAGCCCGACGACCGTCCCGCCGAGTACGCCCATCGCACCGGCGAGAACCGGGAAGCCGATGGCGAAAACGACGAGACCGATGCCGGCGCGGCGCACATCGCCCAGGCGCCGCCCGGCGAGTACACCCATCTCCAACAAGAACAGTGCGAGCACGCCGGTGAAGGGGGCGCCGAAGAACGGCTCGACCCGAGCAAAGCCCTCCGGGCCGGTGATGAAGCCGATCACCAGACCGCCGGCGAGCAGCAGGATGGACCGGCTGGTGAGGATCTCGCGGACGGTCTCGCTGAGGCGACCCGCGTGGCGCGCCGCCGACCCGGCGAGCAGTAGTCCAACGAGGATGCCCGGGATCTCCATGATGGCCAGCAGCGTGGAGACGAAGCCTTCGTAGGACACGCCCAGGGCGTCTAGGAACACCAATGCCGCGGTGAACGTGACCAACGAGGTCGAGCCGTAGTGGGCGGCCATGGCGCCTCGGTCGGTTACATCCAAGCGGGTCATCACCCGCAGCAGGAAGAACGCGAGCACCGGAATGACGACGCCCAGCGCGATGGTCATCAAAGCTGGTGCCGCCACCGAGGCGACATCGGACTCGCGCAGCGCCACCCCGCCCTTGATGCCGATAGCCAGCAGCAGGTAGATGGACGTGGCCTGGTAGACGGCATCGGGCAACCGCAGATCCGCCCGCAAAAGCGCCCCCACCACACCGAGGACGAAGGCCAGGACGGGGACCGAAGCGATACTCGTGGTGAGCAGTTCGGCCGACATACCAGCAGGCTAGTGAGGTAGCCCACTAGGCATGCGATCCGGGCCGACACCACCTACGGTGCGGCCATGGCTTCCGTGCTGTGGTTCCGCCGCGACCTGCGGCAGCATGACAATCCCGCCCTGCTCGCCGCCGTCGAGGCCGCGCGCGAGGAAGGTGACGGCCAGGTGGTGCCGCTGTTCGTGGTCGATCCCGAACTGTGGGAGCCCGCGGGGCCGGTGCGTCAGCGCTACCTGGTCGAATCGCTCGACGCGCTCGGCGCTTCCCTCGGGCGCAATCTGTTGATCCGACACGGTGATCCACTCGAGGTCGTGCCGCACGTGGTGCAAGCCAGCGCAGCGAGCAGCGTGCACGTCGCAGCGGACTACGGCCCCTACGGCAGCCGTCGGGATCGGGCGGTCGAGGAGGCGATCAATGTGCCGCTGGTGCGCACCGGTTCGTCGTACGCGATCGCACCCGGACGCATCACCAAGGGCGACGGAACCCCCTATCGGGTCTACACCCCGTTCTATCGAGCATGGCTGGCCCACGGTTGGCGGGCTCCCGCGGCGGATCCCCCCGCGGATATCGACTGGTGGATGCCGATCGAGTGCGAAGGTCGGCCGGTTATCGATACCGCTAAGAGTGCTGATGGTGCCGATATCGAACTTCCTCCCGCCGGCGAGCAGGCTGCCCTCGAACGGTGGGACGCCTTCCGCGCGGGGGGCCTGGCCGACTACGACGAACTTCGCAACCGCGCCGATCTGGCCGGCACCTCCGCGCTCAGCCACCACCTGAAGTACGGCGAGATCCACTCCCGCACGATCCTGGCCGATCTCACCGACGGCGACGACGGCTTTCGCCGCGAGATTTGCTTCCGGGACTTCTACGCCGATGTGCTGCACCACAACCCGAAGTCGACATCGGCTTCGCTGGACGATCGCTACGACACCATCATGCGTTGGGACAACGACGACGACGCCTTCGCCGCATGGGCGCAGGGCCGTACCGGGTTCCCATTCGTCGACGCCGGAATGCGGCAACTGCGGGCCGAGGGCTGGATGCACAACCGGGTGCGGATGGTGGTCGCGAGCTTCTTGATCAAGGACCTGCACCAGCCTTGGCAACGCGGGGCTGCGGAGTTCATGCACTGGCTGCGCGACGGCGATCTGGCCAGCAATTCGCAGGGCTGGCAGTGGACAGCCGGATGCGGCACCGACGCTTCCCCGTTCTACCGGGTCTTCAACCCGATCACCCAGGGCCTGAAGTTCGATCCCGATGGCGATTACGTACGCCGCTACATCCCCGAGCTCTCGCACCTACCGGGCAAGACCGCCCACGAGCCCTGGGACGTCCTCGGGGGCTACGACCACGGCTACCCCGAGCGGATCGTGGACCACAAGGCGGAGCGGGAGGCCGCGCTCGCGGACTTCGCCGCCATCAAGCGCAGCGCAAGCTGAGGCCGCGTTCACTCGCGCGCCGTAGGGTGCGCCCCATGCCCACCTTGGCCGTGCTGTCCATGAAGGGCGGGGTCGGCAAGACGACCGTCGCCCTCGGGCTAGCGAGCGCGGCGTGGAACCGACACTGGCGCACGTTGGTCATCGACCTCGATCCGCAGGCGAACGCCTCCATGGGAATGGGCATCCTCGACCCCGCGCTCACCGTGGGAGATGCGCTCGCCGACGGCCGCCCCGGCGTGGCCGCCGAAGCGGTGGTCCCGTCCGCATGGGGGCGCCAGACGGATGTGCTGCCGGCCGAGCCGGCCCTCGAACACCGGGTCAGCGAAGCGGCACCGGGTTCTGAGCAACGCTTGCGCACGGTCCTCGCTGGAATCGGGCATCGCTACGACCTGGTGGTGGTGGACTGTCCGCCCTCGCTGGGGGAGATGAGCCGCAATGCACTGCACGCCGCGTCGCAGGCAGCGGTGGTCACCGAGCCGGGCTACTTCGCACTACGCGGAGCGCAGCAGGCGATCGAGGCGATCGACCTAGTGCGCACCGAAGGCAACCGGACACTGCAGCGACCGGCCCTGGTGCTGAATCGGGTCCGTGGCACCGTCGCCGAGCACCGGCAACGGATCGCCGAACTGCGCGAGGCTTTCGGAAGCCAGGTCAGCGAAATCGAGATTCCCGAAAGAAACGCCATCGGCCAGGCCGAAGCCGCGGGCATGCCCATCCATGCGTGGGACTCCCCCGCCGGTCGCGAACTGTCCACCTTGTTCGATTCCCTTCTCGACCGTCTCGTCCCCGGAGGTTTGCGATGAGTACCGAGTTCGATCCCACACCACGACCGGCACTGCAACCGGCACTGCAGCCGCAACTGCGTAAGGCCACGGATTCCGACGTGCACCCGACTACCGGTCTGCCGTCGGCAACCGCCGATGCCGTTCTCGAAGGCAAGAGGGTGCCACTGGTGGTGCGGGTTCCCAAGAAACTGCGCAAGCGCGCCCGCGAGCTGGCCAGCGCCGAGGGAATCAGTGTGGACGAGTTGGTTGCCAGCGCGCTCGCTGCGGAGGTGCGTCGTCGTTCGCGTTGATCAGGGGGCGAACACCCGCTGAAGGGTCGGCTAGGGGGCCAACCGCTCCACGTGCCAATTCGAGGAATCGGCGAGGCTCGCCGCACCTTGATAGCGAAGTCGATCGTGCAGCCGCGAGGGTCGACCTTGCCAGAACTCGATCGTTGCCGGCCGGATCAGCCAACCACCCCAATGCTCGGGTAGCGGAACGTCGCTGCCCGCTGGATAGCGATCGTGCAGTTCCTGCCAACTGCGGTCTAGGACGTCGCGCGAATCGATAACCGTGGACTGCTCGCTCACCCACGCACCTAGCTGCGATTCGTGCGGACGGCTACGGAAGTAGGCCAACACTTCGTCCCTACCGAGTTCCTCGACCTGACCGACGACGACGACCTGCCGATGCATCGCGAACCAAGGGAAGGTGACCGAAGCCCGCGGGTTGTCACGCAATTCGCGGGACTTACGAGAGGTCAGGTTGGTGAAGAAGGTCAAGCCGCGGTCATCGACACCTTTCAGTAGGACGGTGCGCGAACTCGGCGCACCGCTGGCATCGGCAGTGGCGAGCACCATCGCGTTCGGCTCGACGATCGCCTCGTGGGCGAGCGCATCGTCGAACCAGGCGCGGAACTGCCCGAGCGGATCGGTGGCGAGGTCACCCACCTCGAAAGTGCCTTCGTCGTAGGTGACCCGGAGATCGGCCACACCCTCGATTCCGGGGGAATCCGCACGCTTCGCCATGCCCTGATCCCACCATGGAATGCGCGGTGTTGAATGTTGCCCCTGATCGGGGAGGTCGAGATGCGCGAGTTCGTGCCGGGTCTCGAGGGCGTCGTCGCCTTCGAAACACAGATTGCCGAGCCGGATCGAGACGGTGGCGCCCTGCGCTACCGAGGGGTCGACATCGAGGAATTGGTCGGCCGGGTCTCGTTCGGCAACGTTTGGGGACTGCTCGTGGACGGGGAGTTCAACCCCGGTATCCCGCCGGCCGAGCCGTTCCCTATCCCGATCCACTCCGGGGACATCAGGGTGGACGTGCAATCGGCTATCGCCATGCTCGCCCCTGCTTGGGGGCTGGAACCACTGCTGGACATCGACGACGCCACAGCGCGGGAGAACCTGGCACATGTGTCCGTCATGGCGTTGTCCTTCGTGGCGCAGTCCGCCCGCGGCCTGGGACTGCCGATGGTGCCGCAGGCCGAGATCGACCAGGCCAACACCATCGTCGAGCGCTTCATGATCCGCTGGCGAGGCGAACCCGACCCCAAGCACGTGCAGGCGGTCGACTCCTACTTCGTGTCCGCAGCCGAGCATGGACTCAATGCCTCGACCCTCACCGCTCGGGTGAGCGCTTCGACCGGGACGGACGTCGCCGCGGCAATCTCCGGCGCGATCGGAACGCTCAGCGGTCCCCTGCACGGCGGAGCGCCCGCTCGCGTGCTGTCGATGATCGAGGAGGTCGAGCGCACCGGCGACGCATCCGGCTACATCCGCTCCGCGCTCGATCGCGGTGAACGGCTTATGGGCTTCGGCCACCGGGTCTACCGGGCTGAGGATCCGCGCGCGCGGGTCTTGCGCGATGTGGCGCGCGATCTGGGAGCGCCCCGCTACGAAGTGGCCGCCGCTTTGGAACAAGAGGCCTTGAGCCAACTGCGCGAACGGCGCCCGGATCGCAGTTTGCAGACCAACATCGAGTTCTGGTCGGCCGTCATCTTGGACTACGCCGAGGTGCCCTCCACGATGTTCACGTCGATGTTCACCTGCGCCCGAATCGCCGGATGGAGCGCGCACATCCTCGAGCAAAAGCGCACCGGCCGCCTGATCCGCCCGTCGGCGCGCTACGTGGGACCGCGACCTCGGCGCCCGGAGCAAGTGCCGGGCTGGGACATCGACATGGTGCGCCCGTCCTGGCGGCTCCCCGACGACACCGAGTGACAGGCCGCCCGGAATACTGAAGGCCTTCACCGCTCGTCGACCAGGAAGGTCCCCCGTGTCCGAGGACATCCGTATTCCCGCTGAACTGCTTCCCGCCGATGGGCGCTTTGGAGCCGGACCTTCGAAGGTCCGTAAGGCCCAGGTAGACGCACTCGACGGGGTCTGGCAGTCCTATCTAGGTACCTCGCACCGGCAAAAGCCGGTCAAGTCCCAGGTGGGTCGGCTTCGCGCCGGGTTGCGGGATCTGTTCGCCCTGCCCGACGGCTATGAGGTCGTCTTAGGCAACGGCGGATCCACTGCGTTCTGGGATGTCGCGACCTTCGGCTTGATCGAGGATCGAGCCCAATTCTTGTCCTTCGGGGAATTCGGCGCGAAGTTCGCCTCGGGGGTGGCGAAGGCCCCACACCTCGGCGATCCGACGATTATCACCGCAGAACCCGGCTCGGCTCCAGCCTTCGCCGCCGAAACGGGCATCGACGCCTACTGCTCACCGCACAACGAGACCTCCACCGGCGTGATCGTTTCGCCCGAACGCGTCCCGGGTGCGGATTCCGATGCGCTCATGCTCGTCGATGCCACCTCCGGTGCCGGTGGGCTGGCCGTCGATCCATCCGAGGTCGATACCTACTACTTCGCACCCCAGAAGTCCTTCGGATCCGATGGTGGGCTGTGGATCGCCTTGATGTCGCCCGCGGCCTTGGAACGCGCCGAGCGGATCAAGTCGGCGGGTCGATGGATACCGGACTTCTTGGACCTGAAGACCGCCATCGACAACTCGGTGAAGGATCAGACGTACAACACTCCGGCGCTTGCCACTGTCTTCTTGATGGCCGAGCAGGTCGATTGGTTCAACGCAAACGGCGGCCTGGACTGGTGCACTTCCCGCACCGGCGAATCGTCCTCGATCCTCTACGACTGGGCCGAAGCCAACCCGATCGCGACGCCCTTCGTCACCGATCCGGCGGCGCGCTCGAGCGTCATTGTGACAATCGACATCGATGATTCGATCGACGCTACGGCGATCACCTCGACCTTGCGGGCCAACGGCATCGTCGACACCGAGCCGTACCGCAAGCTCGGGCGAAACCAACTGCGCATCGGAACGTTCCCTGCAGTCGAACCGGATGATGTCCGTGCACTCACCGGCTGCCTGGACTATGTCATCGCGCAGTTGACGTGAGTGGCACGTCGCCCTTCCCTGGGCGTCGTCCCGTCTTGGATCGCATCACCTGGATCTCCTACGTCCAGATCTCGCTGTTCGCCTTCTTCCTGTACGGCTTCGGTGCAACGCAGGCACTACTGCGCGACGAGCAGGGCACCTCGCGCACGATCGCGTCCTTGCACGCCATCGTCTTCGCGCTGGCGAACGTCGCAACCGGCCTGCTCGTTCCCCGACTGATCGCTAGATGGGGTCGAGGCCGCGTGATCCGCTATTCGGTACTCACGATGGTTGTGGGAGTAGCGGTCTATACCGCCCCCGGCGGGCTGCCGGTGACCTTGCTGGGAACCGCGATCGTGGCCTGCGGTGGGGTCTCCATGATCGTCACCATCAACGCGTTCGTGCTCGATTACCAAGGTGGCGCCGGACCGGCATCCCTCACCCAGGCGAATGCACTCGCCGCATTATTCGGCTTCGTGGTTCCGCTAGTGATCGGCATCACCACGGCGATCGCGTTGGGTTGGCGCACCGGGCTGTGGGCGCTGATCGTTGCCCTGCTGGTTTCCGAACTCGTCCGCAGGAAGGACGAAGGTGATCCGCAGGTCCAGCAGGCCGAAGCGCCGTCCGTCGTCGTTCCGGTGCGTTCGGAACCGGTTCAATTGCCGCGCCGGTTCTGGTGGTCGCTATCCGTCGTGGCGCTGTTGCTGGCAACGGAGTTCACCCTGACGTTGTGGAGCGCGGACCTGCTGCGCGAACGCGCCGGCCTCGGGGCTGCCGCTGCCGCCGCATCCCTGGCCGCGGTTACGGGAGGCATGTTCATCGGACGCTTGTTCGGCAGTCGTCTCGCGCAAACCTGGTCGATCGATCGGCTGCTGATCTCCTCGATCCTGCTCGCCCTAGGTGGCTTCGCCGTGGCGTGGTTGTCCACGGCTCCCGTTGCGATCCTGGCCGGCTTGTTCATCGTCGGTTTGGGTATCGCAGTGCACTGGCCTATCGGCGTCTCACGGGCGGTCGCTAGTTCGGGCGGGCTAATCGACCGGGCATCGGGTTTGTCGTCCGTGGCCGCAGGTGCGGCGAGCGGGATAGCGCCGTTCATCCTCGGAGCTATGTCCGACACCATCGGCTTCCATCGCGCCTTCCTCATCGTGCCGCTGTTGCTCATTACCGCGCTGGCCGTGATCCTCGCCAAGCCCGTTCGCTCTACCGAGCCGATTACCGGCTGAAGTCCCCCACTAGGTGATCGGGCGGATGCAGCCCCGCGCGCACCCACCACGGGATCTCCACACGCTGGATACGCTCATCGTCCTCGCTGGCGGTCAGCAGGGCGGTTCCGTCGGCAGCCCAAGTGATCGCCTCGCCCTGTGGCTGCGTCGGCAACGGCAAGGAGGCGACCTTTCGCCCTGGCGGTAGTCCGTGGAAGAAGTGCACGTCGAGGTAGTCCCGCAGTACGTAACCCGAGCCGTCCGGTGCGATCGCACCGTCGGTGATCAGCGGCCCTACGTCGCCTACTCGCTCGGCGATCGCAACCAAGCCAGCCGCACGATCGCGATTGCGGCGGAGTTCGAGCAACTCATACAAGCCACCGCGAGCAAGTTGCCAGGTCGCGACCCATACGCGCCCACCATCGACGAGCAGCGTCTCGGCGTTATGCGGACGATCTTCGTAGGTGAATCGGAATTCGCGTACTTTGCGCGAGGTGCGTCCCAACGTGGCCGGTTCGCGAATGCGGTAGAGGCCGACATTCGGCCAGGAGTCCCGGTTGTCACCGATATCGGCTACCCACAGCACCGGTCGGCCGCGCGCATCCCTTGAGGCGGCGATGCCTTCGATGTCACGAGCATCCACACCGCGCAGGGTCACTTCGGCCACCACCGCACACGAAGCAAGATCGACTCCGTAGATGCGCGCGGCATCCGAGGAGTCGTTATGCACCCACACCACGTTCGCGTGCCTGATGGATGCAGCGATCCCGCTGATCTCGACAAGGCGTGGATCATCTAGTTCGCATTCCACGCTCGCTTCGGCTACTACCGCGGGAGCAGTCCACCACGAAGCAAGGGATCCGAGCAGACCCACGACCGCTGCAACGATCAAGGCCCGAATACGACGCTGCATTCGACTAGGAACCGGACACCACGGTCGCGACGATGACCGCGCCGACCGCCACGGCGAGCACCAGCAAAGTGATCAGCCGCCGCGAGCGAGCATCCATACCTGGCAGCGTAGACGAGCGAAACTCCTGACCGAAGCCGACAACCAGCGATCGAGATAAGTGAACGCCGGCAGGGAACGTACGCTGAGGTGGTGACCTCATCCAAGCCATCGGGCGATCGCACGGCCTTGCCCGCGGTGCTCATCGGCACCACCGGATGGCTCGTCGTGCTCATCGTGCTGAGCTTCCAAGCTCCCGTAGTACCGCCCGCCGATGGCACCTGGTGGTGGGGAGTTGCAGCGATCGGTGCGCTCAGCGGTGGGATCGGGATTCCGTTCCTGCTACGCCGCCGGTCGAAGATGGGAACGACCGGCCGTTGATGCGCCTGCGGCTAGCGACCTTCGGAGGGCGTTGGCTCGGCGATCTCGGAGTGCGCACCACAGCCGTAGGCCAAGGAGACCAACCTTCCGTCGGCCGGGGAGAACTGGTTGGCGCATACGCCGAACTCGCGCGAGAAAGGTCCGGCCACATGGACGAGGAAGCCGCAGGTGGCACACGCCTTCGCAGACGCTTCCGCCATCGCCGAGTGGGGTCCGAACTCCCCGCCGTCCCAGCGTTCGGCTGCGTCGTCTCGTCCGAAGACGGAGAGCACACGCTCCCGGCCGAGACCAGCCTCCCAACCCGTCATGCCGCGCGGCTCATCACGATCCACGATCGCGTCGATCTCGTCCTCGCCGGTGAGTCCTGCCGTGAGGCGCTCATCCTCCGCCGGCGTGAGTAGCACGTCACCCACACCTAGATCGCCGGGACGAATTCGTTCACTCCACGGCACCCACTCGGGGGCGAGCATCGACTCCGGGCCCGGTAGCAATACGACCTCGCAAACGGTCGCTACCTTCGCCCGCGGTGCCCGAGCGACCGAAACCGCCCAGCGCCAACCGACGTACGCCGGGTCGGCGCATCGGAACGTGTGGGTGCCCAATCGCTCGGAATCCATCGCGAAGTCGACGTAATCCCCGACGAGCGCGGCACCGACTTCGTCGACCACAGCATCGTGAGCGAGTTCGCGGGAATCTCGCAGTACCGCGTCCATGCGCGCGGAATTGGTGCCGGTGCTCGTCGATGCAGCCACGGGTCGATTGTGGCCCACGGGTCATTCCAGGGCCATTCCAGGGCTGTTCTTGGGCTGTTCTTGGGCTGCTCTGGGGCTGCTCTGGGGCACCGAGCACCGCCTAGGGCACGCGGTAATGTCGGGGGTATGCGATCACTGTCGGTATCTCG
>CAZJYN010000053.1:0-11924 GCA_964550285.1 uncultured Rubrivirga sp. | reverse complement strand
AAGGATCTCTACGAGTTGCCGCCGGATGAATTGGCGAACATCCCGACCGTGCCGGACTCCCTCGGTGGCGTCCTCGATTCGCTGGAGAGCGACAACGAGTTCCTCCAGGCCGGAGGGGTCTTCCCAGCCGACCTCATCGAGACGTGGATCGACTACAAGCGAGCCAACGAAATCGATCCGATCCGCCTACGTCCGCATCCGCACGAGTTCGAGATGTACTACGACATCTAAGGAAATCGATCTCCCTTCGCGTCGATTCGCCTCGCGCGCCTGGGAATGCAACGGCCCTTCGGACCATGTGTCCGAAGGGCCGTTGCTTATTGCTCGGATCAGCAGTAACCACTGCGCAAGAACCCCCGGTCCGCGCTCAGTTCCAGCGGCACTTGTGCCACCGCTTGCATCCTCGTGAATCGCAAGTTCGGCACGATGAATTCGGGTTCGGTATATCTCTGCCGTACCGACTGCTCAGCCGCGGTACCGCAGCGCAGTGGATTCGCGTACGTGTTGTAGGTCCATCCCACTCCGGTGAACAAGAATCCAGCGTCTTGACATTGGAGCAGTACTGCCCGCAATGAAGCCGCATCCCGGTCACCGCCGTAGTGGGATTGGTAGCGCCGGAGGCAATCACGGGTGGTCCCCCGGCCATAGGGAGAGGGACCGAGTGCTTGCATCGTTTCCATGAATGACTCGCTACACCCGATATCGCGACTGAACTCGCTACCAGCGAGTAGACGAACTCCAGAGCACCCAGTGACAGATTCGAATGCTGCAACGGCATCCGAATCGAGGGTGGAGTAGGCCCGAATCAGGTCGCGCTGGGCCTTCGTGGGGAATTCGGCCGAGGAAGGCCAACGCCCTTCGAGCAGGGAGAACCACGTTGCGAAAGTCGGAGTGCGTACTTGGGCCCCACGGGGAAGTCGGTAGACAGCGAGATCGACCGGCGAATCCCACTGATCTAGGTTCGGGAAACCAACCAGGGAGAGCACCCCAACACCCACCCGACCCCGGTCGGAGACTTCGCGGGCATTCAAGGTCAAGAAGTTCTCCAACCCGGAGTTGCCCACCGCCCATGCCCGCCAAAAGCCCTTGGGATACGGCCGTTGTGCGCCACGCACGTGAACGGTCCCCATCAGGTCCCGGGAAACGCAACCGGTACTGCGCGAATCCCACGCCGCGACGAATTCCTCCGGCGTTGAAATGCACGAGGGTCCAGAGGATTTCGCTGCCACCGAACCCGGGCCCAGGAGTAAGGCGACTAACGCGAGCACGATAGGTAGGACTAATCGGTGCACCATGGCCACATTCCCTCGATTCGATCGGTCCCCAACCGTATCCGCGGATCTCACAACCGTCACAGATGTGCGTGACTAGCGGTAGCGTCCGGCTCATGGACAGGCGACTCACGGACAAGCGGATCGTGGGATGGCTGCTCGTTGCGTTACAGGTCGCGGTGTTCGTCGTCCTCGCGCTACTGCCCTGGCGCTCGCCGAGTGCACTTTCGATCGCCTTGGCGATTCCGTTCGTCGTCGTCGGTGGCTGGATGGGTCTGGCGGCCTTCGGCGCACTCGGTGGCGCACTGACGCCCACACCGGTGCCGATCGCCGGAGCGGGACTGCGCACGAACGGTCCCTACGCGTGGGTGCGTCATCCGATCTACACCGCCGTTTTGAGCCTGACCTTGGCGGCGCTGATTCTCGCCGGCACGTGGTGGAGTTGGGCGTGGGGCGCTGTCATCCTCGCGTTCTTTTGGGCCAAGTCACGGTGGGAGGATCGCTTGCTCGCCGAGGAATACGGCGAGCAGTGGCAAGCGTGGGCTCGCACCACAGGTGCGCTCATTCCTCGCCGTAGAAGATCCGCTCCATGACCGCGCGAGCCCGTCGGGTAAGACGCAGATAGTCATCGCGCAACTGATCGACCGAGGCTCCGCGCCGGCCGAGCACCGCCGCGATGGCCGCGAGTTCATTGACGTCACTGGGCACCATGTCACCCGGCCGTGCCTTTACCAGCACGATGGCATCGCGTACCGACGAGGCCATCAACCACGCGGCTCGCAAAGTCTGCGCGTCCTTCGCTTCGAGGACACCCACGTCCACGCATCCTTCGAGGGCTTCCAGGGTGTTCGTCGTGCGCAAGGTCGCGTGATGGGCGGCATGCTCCATCTGCAGCAGTTGCACGCTCCATTCGACGTCGGATAGACCCCCACGGCCGAGTTTGGTGTGCATGGTCGGATCGGCCCCGCGTGGCAGGCGTTCGGATTCCATCCGCGCCTTCAACCTACGTGCCTCACGAACAGCCGCTTCGTCCATGCCATCCACCGGCCAGCGCAGCGGATCGATCAGATCCATGAACGCGCGACCGACATGCTCCGAACCCGCCACGGGCATCGCCCGAAGCAGCGCCTGCGCCTCCCACGGCGAGGACCAGCGCTCGTAGTACGCCGCGAAGGACGCCAAGGATCGCGCGAGCGGACCGGCCTTGCCCTCTGGTCGCAGATCGGCGTCGAGATCCACTGGCGGGTCGGTGGAAGGCGCCATCAGCAGCGAGCGCAACTCCTCGGCTATCGCCATCGCTTGACGGCCCGCGGCAGTGTCGTCGGCTCCGGCTCGCGGTTCATGCACGAACATGACATCCAGATCGCTCGCGAATCCCAACTCACGTCCACCGAACCTGCCCATCGCGATCACAGCAAGATCGGTGAGTTGTTCGCCGTCGTCCACGACGCTGCGCTCGGCGACATCATGGGCGGCTGCAACGATCACCTCAGCAAGGTCAGACAACGCCGGACCCAAGCGTGCGACGTCGATCCGGTCGAGGAGATCCGAGACGGCCAATCGGAAGAGTTCGCGCCGGCGCATGCTGCGAAGGGCCCCTACCGCAGCGCGGGGCTCTTCTTGACGCTGGATCAGGGCCGCCGCCTCACCAGCGAGCGTGTGCTTGTCCCGAGGCATCAGTTCGGCGTCCTCGGCGAGCATCTTCACCGACTCCGGCGCCTGCAACAGCAAGTCTGTCGCGTACCTGCTCGCCGAAAGCAAGAAGGCAAGCCGTTGCGCTGCCACCGATTCATCACGCAGCAACCGCAGATACCAGGGGGTAGCGCCGAGCTCATCGCTCACCTGTCGGAAACCAAGGAGTCCGGCGTCGGGATTCGGGCCGTCGGCGAACCAGCCGAGCATGACGGGCAACAAGGTCCGTTGGATTGCCGCCCGTCGCGACACTCCGGTGGTCAGTGCCTGCAGGTGACGAATAGCCCCTGCAGGATCGCTGTAGCCCAACGCTTCGAGGCGTTCCTCGGCTGCCTGCAAGGACAATCGAGCCTCACCGGCTTCCAGTCGAGCTACCGACTGCAGCAATGGCCGATAGAAGAGTTTCTCGTGCAATCGGCGAACCTGACGTTGGTGCCGCTTCCACTCCTTGGTCAGTTCCGTCACCGGATCGGTGCGCAGACCGATCGACCGCGCCAGGACCCGCAGTTCGCTCTCGTCCTCGGGCAGGGTGTGCGTGCGACGCAGCCGCCGCAGTTGCAGGCGATGTTCCAACGTGCGCAGGAACCGATAGGCCTCGGTCAGCGCCGCGGCATCCCCGCGACCCACGTATCCCCAGGTAGCAAGTGCCTCCAGTGCCACCATCGTGGTGGGGCTGCGCAACATGACATCGCTACGACCGTGGACGAGTTGCAGCAGTTGAACGGAGAACTCGACGTCGCGCAGTCCACCGGGTCCGAGCTTGATCTCGCGGTCAGCGGATGCTGCGGGCAGGTGATCTTCTACCCGGCGTCGCATCGCCTGCACGTCGGAGACGAAGTCCGGACGCTCGGCGGCAGCCCACACGAATTCGAAGATGCGGTCCACGTACCGATTGCCGAGATCGGCATCGCCCGCCGCGAAGCGGGCCTTCAACAATGCCTGGAATTCCCAGGTGCTAGCCCACCGCTCGTAATAGCCCACATGGGAAGGCAGGGTCCGCACCAGCGCACCTTGCTTACCCTCTGGTCGCAGCGCGGCGTCGACCTCCCAAATCGACCCCTCCGTGGTGACGGCGGAACACGCGCGCATCAGGGAACTCGCCAATCGTGTGGCCGCGCGCAGCGCGTCGGCCTCATCGAAGCCCTCGACCGCTTCGGCGACGAAGATGACATCGACATCGCTTATGTAGTTCAGTTCGCGGCCACCACACTTACCCATTCCGATGACGGCCAACCGGCACGTGAAGGCGCTCTCCCCCACCTCGGTTCGTGCGATCGCCAACGCAGCTTCCAGCGTGGCGTCGGCCAAGTCGCTGAGCCAGGTGGCCACCGCCTCCATCTCGACTAGGCCGCTCAGATCGCGGGTTGCGATGCCGAGCAGCTGCTTGCGATAGGCCAACCGCAAGGCGTCGGTCGCTGCTGTGACATCGGCTGCCGCCGGCTCGAGCAACTCGGCATCGGCACCCACCGCGGCGAGCAGATCGTGCCGCACGCTCCGCGCCGACGGCGCTTGGGCGAGCGCGTCGGCATCGGCGAGGACACCGAGATCATCGGGCATGCGGATCAAGTGGTCGCCCAGCGCCTCGGACGTGCCCAGGATGTCGATGACCCGACCCCGGAAGCCTTCATCGGCCGCTAGACCGGAGCGCTCCTTGGCCCCGCACATCTCGACCAGCCGCAGGAACTGGGTCAACGCGAGGTCGGGATCGGCTGCCGCCCCGAACTCCTCGGCGAGTTCGACGAGTCCGTCGGGCTGAGCTATCTCGAAGGCCTCGATCCCAACGAGCGAGTCCAGGGCTAGATGCGCGCGATCGGGGTCGGTAAACCCGGCACGCGCGAGTTGCCCGCGTTCGGTGCCCGCTCGATCGCTCACGCTGCCTGAGCCTAGGCGTCTAGAGCGATGGCAGGTACCTGTCCAACTCCCAGGGGGTGACCTGGCGTCGGTAGTCCTCCCACTCGGCGCGCTTGTTGCGTAAGAAGAAGTCGAACACGTGCTCACCGAGCGTCTCGGCGATCAGCTCGGACTTCTCCATCGCAGCGATGGCTTGGTTCAGCGATTCCGGCAGCGGGTCCATCCCCAGCGCCTTTCGTTCCGCGGCGGTCAACGACCAGACGTCGTCCTCTGAGCCCGGGGGCAATTCGTAACCTTCCTCGATGCCCTTCAGGCCGGCGGCGAGCAGCACGGAGAAGGCCAAGTACGGGTTCACACCGCTGTCCATGGCCCGATACTCGATGCGCGTGCTGTTGCCCTTCGACGGCTTGTACATCGGTACCCGGATGAGCGCCGAGCGATTGTTGTGACCCCAACAGATCCAGGCGGGTGCCTCCCCTCCACCGGCGAGACGCTTATAGGAGTTCACCCACTGGTTGGTGACGGCGGTGATCTCCGGAGCATGCACGAGCAAACCGGCGATGAACGAACGTGCCACCTTGGACAGTTGGTAATCGGCGCCGGCCTCGTAGAACGCGTTGCGGTCGCCTTCGAACAAGGACAGGTGCGTGTGCATGCCGCTGCCCGGGTGATCCCGGAACGGCTTGGGCATGAAGGTCGCATAAAGACCCTGCTCCATCGCTACCTCTTGCACCACCAGGCGGAAGGTCATCAGATTGTCCGCAGTGGACAGCGCATCGGCGTAGCGCAGATCGATCTCCTGCTGCCCGGGCCCACCTTCATGGTGGCTGTACTCGACCGAGATGCCCATAGCCTCCAGCGTGGTGATCGCTTGGCGACGGAAGTCATGCGCCGCCCCGTGGGGTGCGTTGTCGAAGTAGCCGTACCTGTCGATGGGTTCAGGTTGCTCGCCGGGCCTAGGGCGGTCCCGGAAGAGATAGAACTCCACCTCCGGGTGGGTGTAGAAGCTAAAGCCCTGATCGGCGGCGCGGGTCAATGTGCGCTTCAAGACGTGCCGCGGGTCGGCGTAAGACGGTGAGCCGTCCGGCATCAAGATGTCACAGAACAAACGGGCCACTCCGGGGGCCTCGCTGCGCCAAGGCAACGTGGTGAAGGTACTGGCGTCCGGTCGCGCAAGCATGTCCGATTCGTGGACCCGAGCGAAACCCTCGATCGCCGAGCCATCGAAACCGATGCCCTCGCTGAACGCCCCCTCGAGTTCGGCGGGAGCGATCGAGACCGACTTCAAGGTGCCGAGCACGTCGGTAAACCACAATCGCACGAACCTGATGTCGCGTTCTTCGATAGTGCGCAGGACGAATTCCGCTTGCTTCTCCACGGGCCTATCGTCCCTGGTTTCATGTTACGAGTGGGTTAACTGCGCCCACTATTTCGCCTAGGTACCCTCCAGAGGTGACCTCCCTGCGCATCGCCCTCGCACAGGTGAACCCCACTGTCGGGGACCTCGAGGGCAACGCCGCCCTCATCTGTGAGGTCGCCGGCCGTGCGCACGAGGCCGGCGCGGATCTGCTGGTCCTGCCCGAAATGGTCCTCACCGGCTATCCCGTCGAGGATCTGAGTCTTCGGCCTTCCTTCCAGGACGCCTCGCGAGCGGCGATGGCGGCACTCGCCGAGGAGTTGCGTGCCGCAGGACAAGGGGACCTGCTGTGCCTCGTCGGCTATCTCGACCACAGCGATGAAAGCGATCGGGAGATCGGGCGACCGCGAGGCGGACCGGTGAACTCAGCAGCCCTGGTGCATGACGGTCGGATCCTCGCTCGATACGACAAGCACTTCCTGCCCAACTACGGCGTGTTCGACGAAGCCCGCTACTTCGTCCCCGGCACGCAGCCGCTCATCGTGGACATCGGCGACACCCGCGTTTGCGTTGCGATCTGCGAGGACCTGTGGCGCACCGGAGGCCCGGTCGAGTGGGCGCGAGAGGCCCACGCCGATGTGATCGCCGTGTTGAATGCATCCCCCTACGAGCGGATGAAGGACGACGTCCGTTTGCAACTGTGCGTCGATCGTGCCCGCGACAGCAAGGCGGCCATTGCCTACGCCAATATGTTCGGCGGTCAAGACGAACTCGTCTTCGACGGCGACTCCCTGGTACTAGACCGCGACGGCCAACTCCTAGAGCGCGCCTGTCAGTTCGGCCCCGATCTGCTCGTCGTGGACCTGCCCGCGGCCGAGCCGAGCCGTCGGGATGCACCGGCTGATCTCTCCCCCGCCAATCTCACCGTCGCGACTCGATCGAGCACCGGAGCGCACCGAACCCCCATTCCCTCCGTCTTGGCCCCGCGCTTGGACGACCACGAGGAGCTCTACGCGGCCCTACGGATGGGATTGGCCGACTACGTCGACAAGAACGGCTTCGCCAGCGTCCTGCTCGGACTCAGCGGCGGCATCGATTCGGCTTTCGTGGCAGCACTCGCGGTCGATGCCCTCGGCAGCGATCGCGTCTTCGGGGCGGCCATGCCCAGCGAGTACTCCTCGGGGCATTCGGTCGAAGACGCCCACGAGTTGGCCGATCGCACCGGGTTGCACATTCGCGATGTCCCGATCACCGACATCTTCGCCGCGTTCCAAGACTCCTTGCACCTCACGGGGCTGGCGGAAGAGAACTTGCAGGCGCGGATCCGCGGCATGATCTTGATGTCGCTATCGAACTCCGAGGGTCACCTAGTTCTCGCAACGGGCAACAAGAGCGAACTATCCGTTGGCTACTCCACGATCTACGGAGATGCCGTCGGTGGGTTCGCCCCGATAAAGGACGTGCCCAAGACCCTGGTCTGGGATCTGGCGCGATGGCGCAACGAACAGGCGGAGCGCCGAGGGCAAACACCCCCTATCCCGCCCCGCTCGATCACCAAGGAACCGTCAGCGGAGTTGCGCCCCGACCAACGCGACTCCGATTCACTGCCGGACTACGCACTGCTAGACGAACTCTTGGAAAGCTACGTCGATGCGGACACCGGAGCCGCGGAGTTACACAACCAGGGCTTCGCCGCCGAACTCATCGAACGGGTGCTCACGATGACGGACGCAGCCGAGTACAAGCGGCGGCAATACCCACCGGGTACCAAGATCGGGGCGCGCGCCTTCGGGCGTGACCGACGCCAACCCATCACGAACCGCTGGCGCGAACGGGTCCCGCGCTAGTTCCGGTGCCCTAGGTCGGGTTCGGCCCGCTCGTCGGTTTCGGCGCTGGAATCCAAACCAGCGGCAGGTGCCGGATCGAGGTCGAGTTCCTCGGCCAACTCCTCGCGATAGTGCTCGCTTTGCATGGTGATGCGCCGGTCAATCGGGCTTTCGTCGTCTTCGGTGGTTCCATTTGCGCTCGCGGCTCGGGCACCCGGGGCCTGGGGCGGTGTGATGTGCGGCAACCCGAAGCCGACTATGAGCGCCGCGATGATGACGATCGCCGCAGATAGCCCGGCCGCGAGATGCGATGCGGCGAGGAAGTCCGCGAAGGCAGCGGCGCGCAGCGGATCGAGCACGGTGGCAGGGACACCGGAGTCGGTAGCCGCTTGCAGGGTCTGCGCCGTCGCCACGATCGATTCGGATGCCGATTCGATGGTCCCGTCCGGAAGTGCCGAGACGGTGCCTTCGGGCAGGGACCGCACACTGGAGTCGAGATTGCGGGCGTACTGCGTAGCGAGCACCGTCCCGACGATCGCGATACCGAGTGCACCCCCGACCTGACGAACCGTGTTCTGCACGGCCGAGCCGGCACCAGCACGAGCCAAGGGCAATACGTTCTGCATCACGGTCGAGGCCGGTGCGATCACATTGCCCATGCCCAAGCCGAACAGGAAGAAGACCAATAGCAACAGCCACAGCGGCGTGTTTAGGTCGATCACGGTCAAGGCGATCAGCGAAGCTCCCACGATCGCCAGCCCGGTGGTCATGACGGGCCGATACCCGAAACGAGCAACCGTCGTGGCGCTTCGCGGTGCTGAGATGAGTTGTCCGACCGCGAAGGGAATGAAACACAAACCCGCGGAGAGCGGATCGAAACCGCGCAGTATCTGCAGATAGAACGGCAACGTGAAAGTCACACCCGACAATGCGAAGAATGCGAGCGATACCGCAGCGATACTGACGGCGTATCCCCGATTTCGAAAGAGGCTGACATCGAAACTCGGGTGGTTGCTTCGATACTCCAAGTACAAGAAGCCGACGATGATCGCGATACCCGCGACGATCGGGATCCACACACCCGCATCGATCCACGAACGGGTCTCCGATGCGTGGATGATGCCGTAGATGAGCGCGGTAAGGCCAACGACGGACAACACCAAGCCCGCCACGTCCAGTCGCCGCGGTTCGGGGTTACGGGATTCGGGGACGACTCGCCAGATCGCGAAGAGTCCGATGGCCACGATCGGCACGTTGATCAAGAAGACCGAGCCCCACTCATTGCCGGTCAAGGGTTCGAACCACTGCGGGTTCTGCAGCAACGCGCCGCCGAGCACCGGTCCCAGCGCTACGGCTGCCCCGACCGCCCCGGCCCACAGGCCGATGGCCTTACCTCGCTCATGGGGCGGGAATACGACCGTGATGATCGCCAACGTGGTGGGCAGCACCGCTGCTCCCCCGATGCCCATGATGGCCCGAGTGCCAATGAGCACCTGCGCGCTCACCGCGAAGGCACTCATCGCGGAGGCTGCACCGAAGATGAGCAGGCCGACGACCAGGACTCGCTTGCGCCCGTAGCGGTCGCCGAGGACTCCCCAGGTGAACAGCAGCGCCGCGAACACCAGGATGTAGGAATCCACCGCCCAGACGAGTTCACCCTGCGAGGCCTGTAGATCTCGTTGGATCGTTGGCAGGGCGATATTCAAGATGGTGTTGTCCAAGACGACGACGAGCAAACTGATCACCAGAACGCTCAAGATGGCCCACCGGCGCGGATGGCCGTCGCCTGAGGTCATCCAGTCGTCGTCCGTGGGCTGGGAAGCACTCGATGAATCCCGCATCGATCCCCTCGCATTCACACTCCAGGCAACAGCGCCACGGTGGCACGAGAGCGGCAAAGAGGCTCGCCCAGGGTACTGCTGAGTGTCCGACTATCCATCGACGGCGCGAACGTGGCATGCTGGCCTTGTCCGGGGACTCCAGCAGGGAGCCTCGAGATGGGAGTTCGATCATGTCTTCACATACGCCCGTTCGTCGCATCACCATGCGGGACCTCCAGGCGCGCACGGATGCGGGCCAACCCTGGTCGATGGTCACCGCGTACGACGCCCTGACCGCTGGAATATTGGAATCGGCGGGGGTTCCTGCCCTGCTCGTCGGTGATTCCGCGGCGATGGTCGTGCACGGCCATGATTCGACGATCCCCATCACGGTCGAGGAGATGCTGCCGATGGTCTCGGCCGTGGCCCGCGGAACCCGCGAAGTGCTCGTCGTCGCCGATCTGCCCTTCGGCTCGTATCAAGAGGGCCCCGGTCAAGCCCTCGCCACCGCTACGCGCTTCATGAAGGAAGCCGGTGCGCATGCCGTGAAGCTCGAAGGTGGGTTGTCCGTCCTGCCGCAGGTCGAAGCGCTGGCATCGGCAGGGGTCCCCGTCATCGGGCATCTTGGCCTGACCCCGCAATCGGTGAACCTGCTCGGTGGCTACCGGGTGCAAGGACGCGGCGAGAGCGGACAGTTGCTGATGCGCGATGCGAAGGCCCTCGAGGCAGCCGGAGCAACCGCGGTCGTGCTGGAAGTGGTGCCCGAGGATCTCGCCAACCAGGTATCGGAGGTATTGACCATCCCGACGATCGGTATCGGTGCTGGACCGGGCACCGACGCCCAGGTGATCGTCTGGCAGGACCTACTTGGACTCACCCCGGATCCGGCACCGCGCTTCGTTCGGCGCTACGCCAACCTGCGCGAAGTGATGGCCCAGGCAGTCGGCCAATGGGTCGACGACGTCCAAAGCCGCACCTACCCCGCCGCCGAGCACTCGTATCGCTGAAGCCGGCCACCCCGCGCTCAAACGTCGGTTATCCGAACCCCTGCGTGCGCCTTGTAGCGACGATTCATCGAGATCAGGTTCGCGGTGAAGGCTTCCACCTGACCTGCGTTGCGGAGGCGACCGCCGTACACACCGCGAATCCCGGGGATACGCGCGGCGAGAGCACGAACCATGTCCGTGGCTTCGCGGTCATCGCCGAGCACGAGGACGTCGGTATCGATCGAGTCGACGTCATCGTCGAGCAACAAAACCGCCGAGATGTGGTGGAACGCCGCAACCACTTTGCTCTCCGGCAACACGCCAGCAGCCTGCTGCGCGGCCGAGCCTTCGGGAACATCCAGCGCGAATGCGCCCTGTTTGTCGAAGCCCAGCGGGTTCACGCAGTCCACGACGATCCGACCGGCGAGTTCGTCTGCGAGTGATTCGAGCAACTCGCCATGCCCATCCCAAGGCACCGCGACGATCACGATCTCGCCCTCCTGAGCGGCCTGTGCGTTCGTCGCACCGCGTACGTCCCCGGCCATCGCCGCAGCGATCTCCTCAGCACGTTCCATTGATCGGGATCCGATGATGATTCGTTGTCCCGCAGCCGCCAAGCGCTTAGCGAGTCCGCGGCCTTGCTCTCCGGTACCACCGAGCACGCTCACGGTGATGTCTGAAACGTCGGGAAGTGCGTAGGGATCGGGTGCAGTTGTCATGACGCCGCATCCTGCCAGAAGAAACGTAGACACACACTCGCACCATTCGTTCGCAAACACCGAAACGCATGCGTTCATCGTTCAAATCAATCCACGCGCGCGTACCACAATTGCGACACGAGGTCACGAATTGACGCCAACATCTTTGCCTTTCGTGTCTACCTCTGTCAGAGTCCCATTAGTGACTCTGCAAAAAGTGCAGAGCCAACGACACGGGAGGCAACGTGGCGGTCGCACGAAAGACTGCTCGCAAGGCGCCGGCTAAGAAGGCGGCACCTCGCAAGGCAGCCAAGAAGGCAACCAAGCGCACAGCCAAGAAGGCAACCAAGCGCACGGCGAAGAAGGCAACCAAGCGGACAGCGAAGAAGGCAGCCAAGCGGCCCGCCAAGCGCACCGCGAAGA